>DATKFJ010000031.1:0-2370 GCA_035511435.1 Acetobacteraceae bacterium
GTCCTTCACCACGGGCGGTGGCGAGTTCGGCAAACAGCCGTGAGGCGCGCCGGTAGAGCACCGACAAGCCCTCCCGGCAGGCCTTGTGGCCCAATGCGCAAGCGAGCCACGACTTCCCGATACCGGTTGGACCGCCGATCACCAGGTGCTGGCTGGCGCGGATCCACTCGCAAGTGGCGAGCTTTTGGAACAACGCGCGATCGAGGCCGCGAGGCGTGCGATAGTCGGTGTCCTCGATCACCGCACTTTGTCGCAATCGTGCCTGTCGCAGCCGATGACCGAGGCGTTTGTTCTCGCGGTGCGTCGCCTCGCGATCCAGCAGCAAGCCGAGCCAGTCTTCACGGGAGAGGTCATCGGCCACGGCGGTGCTGTGCATCTCGAGGAATGCGTCGGCCATGGCGGCAAGGCCGAGGCCGCGCATGCGGTCGGCCATGGGATGGATCAGCATCGGTTCTCCTTTCAATGGTAATAGCCGGGGCCACGGATGTTTTCGTGGAACAGGCTGGGCAGATCGGACTTGGTCTGCTTTCGGTCCTGGCGGTTGTTCAGGATGGCTGCGACCGAGGTGTAGGAGCGCGTGCCGAGCGCCAAGGCCCTCGCGCAGGCGGCATCGAGGCGTTCTGCTCCGTAGCGCTTCTCCAGACGCAGGATGCCGATGCAGGAGCGGAACCCCTGTTCCGGATGCGGTCGCGAACGCAGGATGAGATCGATCAGCATCACGGTGTCATCGCCAATGGCAGCCGCTTCACGGCGGATCCGCTCGTGCGTCCAGTCGCGATAGCGGCGGTGCGAGCTCGGCATGTGATCGGGCACCGTGCTGGGTCGATGCCGCCGCAGACTGCGTAGATGGGTGGCCACCAGCTTGCCTCGGTGGAAGATCTCCACCGACTTCGCGGTGATGCGTGCCTCGACCGTCTGGCGCAGCAGCTGAAAGGGTACCGAATAATAATGCCGCTCGATCTCGACATGATAATCGAGATTGACCCGACAGCGCTTCCATTCGGCGTATTCGTAGTGGGTCGGCGGCAACTGTTGCAGCGCGGGCCGATCGACCTGCTGGTAAAGTGCGCGCCGGGTCGTCCCCCAACCGCGCATCGGACGGTCGTTCAGTTGCACCAACAACGCACGGATGGCGCTGTTCAGTTCGGACAACGAGAAGAACCGGCGATGTCGGAGCCGGGCCAGGATCCAGCGTTGCACCACCTGGACGCCGACTTCGACCTTCGCTTTGTCACGCGCCTTGTAGGGCCGTGCCGGGATCACAGTGGTGCGGTAATACCGCGCCATGTCGGCGTAGGTCCGGTTCACCAGTGGTTCGTAGAAACAGGCACGCGTAATGCCGGAGCGCAGATTGTCGCACACGATCTGCTGCGGAGCGCCGTCGAAGAATGTGAGCGCATTGACGTGTGCGCCGATCCAGTCCGGCAGCGACTGGCTCCACACCGCCTCGGCGTAGGTGTAGCTGGACGCGCCCAGCACTGCGACGAAGACCTCTGCCTGGCGCGCCTCACCGGTTGCCCCGTCGAACACTTCCATGATCTGGCCCGCGAAGTCGACGAACATTCGCTCGCCCGCCACATGGACCTGACGCAGCGTCGGCTTCAGCCGTCCTACCCACGCCCGGTAGAGATCGCAGAACCAGGAATAGCCAAACCCATCCGGGGCACTCGCGCGGTATTCCTCCCAGAGCAGCGCCAGCGTCATGTTCGGCCGGCGCAACTCACGATGAACCACGGCCCAGTCCGGCACCGGCCGCACGTCCACTGGCGCGTCCGCCGGCAACGGGAACAACCGTCGTTCCAACTGCTCGTCATCGAGATCGTCCGGCACCGGCCAGGCAATCCCGGCGCGGCGTGCCCGGCTGAGATAGCCGTTCACTGCACCGGCACTGAGTTGCAAACTCCGCGCGACAGCACGCTGGCTCAAACCGTGTCCGAATCGCAGGCGCAGCACCTCGCGTATCTTCCGCATCGACAATCTCTCTCCCGGCATCCCGATCCCCCCCTCGCAAAAGGATCAAGACTACCTTCGGTTGAAGACTGTCAGCGGAACCGACCCACCATCGCGTCGACCACGGCGTTCATGATCACCGGAATCGGTGTTCACGATCCGCCGGATTCAGCGTTCACAATCAACTGGATTGGGTGTTCACGATCGACCGGATTCGGTGTTCACAATCCACCGGAACGCGCACTGAAGAGCACTGTATCAGCGGCATGCTACTGCCGTGGCTATGACGAACTGCGAAACTTTCTGCGATGCCGATCCCATATGCGCCAACATGTTCCCGCTGCAGTGCGGCGCTGGCGACATATGCGGAAAACCGCGATTGTCCTCGCTGTCCTGGCAACAGCTTGAGTGCTGGTGACG
>DATKFJ010000032.1:0-5291 GCA_035511435.1 Acetobacteraceae bacterium
TTGTGTCGGCACGGTAGGAAGGCATTGAACCTGGCATCAGCCCCAGAATGGACGACCCAGGTCGGCGTCGTTAGATCTGATAACTGCACCGCCGATCGCGCAGATGTCGCCGCCGATCGATGCACCGGCGAGCGGGTTGCCATTAGCAGCAGCGCAATCGCCGGGACTGTACCCGCAGCCGGCCAGCGAGAGCCCGGAGCCCGCCAAGACCAGCGTCGTCGCAATGTTGCGAGACATGGTGTGGACTTTCAGTTGTGAGAGGCGGGATGCTCGAAGTGGGCTGCATGACAGCGGTGGCGAAACTACATGGCCAGCGACCGCAAGTCAGGCAATTATCAATCGGAAGCTTCGTCAGCGCCCAGCATCAGCGAGCGGTGAAGCAATTATGCTTTCGTCTCGCAAGCTGACCCGCCCGATATCGCGACGCGCGATAGCCGATACAAGAGGGCACTCCACAATTGTTGCACAATGATGATCCTGACATTCCAGCACACACTCATCTCACACACTCACCTCACACAGTCATCTCACGCGGCGTCGTGAAAGATGATGCCGAGTGTCTGGCGCAATCCACTGGTGACGCGACTGACCCCATGGCGCATCGTCACGCGATACGCCCCGCGCGTGCCCTGTGCGGGGCGATGATGCACCGGAAAGATCACCGCATCGCCCTGTGACAATGGCACCACCTCGGCCCGCGACTGCGCGCGCGGGCGCTGCTCCACCAGAACGAACTCGCCGCCGGAAAAGTCGCCGCCGGAAAAATCCATCGCGGGCGCGCTCAGCAGTACGGTCAACTGCAACGGAAACACCAATGGTCCGTAAAGATCCTGATGCAGACAGTTGAAATCGCCCGCACCGTAGCGCAGCAGCAACGGCGTCGGTCGCGTTTGACCCGCCGCATGGCATTCATCCAGAAACGCTGTCAGGGTCTGTGGAAAGCGGCCCGGCTCGCCCAGCGTCCTGCGCCATTCGTTGGCAATCTCGGCAAGCGGTGGGTACAGCGCGGCGCGCATCTCGGCCACCGCGTCCGGCAGTGGATAGTCTAGGTACTTATACTCACCGCGGCCGAAGTTGTGCCGCTGCATGACAACGCGACTGCGAAACCGCGTGTCGTCGTCGTACAACGCCGCGAGCGCGCGGCAGCCAGCCGCATCAAGCAGCCGCAACGTGGTGTAGCCCTGTGTCGCGAGATCCGCAGATGCGCGCGACCAGTCGATCTTGGGAATGGATACTGCAGACATGGATCGACCGTAGCCGTCACGTGGTCGCGGGAAAACTCCGGACCTTGCTCTGGCACTCCGCACTGGCGACTTCTCGCGCTGACGTGACAGATGTCGCGACGACAGCGGGCAACGATCGGCGAACTCAAGCTATCGATATTGTGCTCGCAAATAATGCACCAGCGGATTGTCGCGGTCGGGATGCATCAACTGCCGGAACCGTCGGCTCGGGCGGCCAAGATGCCGCTTGCGATACTGGATGGCATTGAACGCCGGCGAAGGGTCAAGGTCACGGAAAGTGCCCGCCTGCAGAAAATGCGCAAACGGATCCCGATTGGGGCCAACTTCATCGGGGTGCTGCTCGACATACCACGCGACGTCGAACAGCGGCGTCGGACTGAACAACTGACTGCGCCGGTGCGCCAGGTAATGCGCCAGCGCATTCTGCTCCGGCTTGATCGCATAGGTCTCGCGATACCACAGCGGGTCGAAATACGGCACCGGCCGGCGGCCCCCCATCTCACCTTCCAAAATGTAATGCACCACCGGATTGATCTTCTGGCGCGCGACAGCAGGATTGGTATGTCGATACCAGTGCATATCGAAATAGATGTTCGGCTTGCGCTCCTCGCGCCAACCGTAGCGGCAGAAATGCTCGGCCGGATCAATCTCTGCCTCATGCACATCGGCGCCGTTGATCAGGTAATAGTTGCGATCGACCAGGCGCGAATCGGCAACAATCCGCAGATCCGGAAACGGCTCGCGACGCTCGCGCAGCATGTCGTCGAGATAATGCGCGAATGGATCCTCGCCGCGCTCGGGATCGTCACGGTACGGCGGCAGCAGCAGCACAGCGTACAGCTCCGGTATCGGCGCGAAGCGGCCAGACGAACGCTGGGTCAGGAAATGCGCCAGCGCGACCGCGTCGGGCGGCAGTTCGTAGGCTGCGCGATACCAGGCGGGATCAAAGTGCCGGATTGGCCTGCGGCCCTCGTGGTCGCCGTGCCGCAGGTAATGCAGCAGCGGGTTCATGCCGGCTTCCCGCACATCGGCATTATGCTGAAGATACCATTCCGGGTCGAAATACTGATTCGGCTTGCGATGTTCGCGCCAGCCGAAGCGATAGAAATGCAGCAGCGGCTCCAGTTCCGCGCGCCGCACGTCGTCGTAATGCAGGAAATACCAGGCGGCGTCGAACAGACCTGCCGACGCCAACTCCTCTAGCTCGACCAGATCATCGATTTGCTCGCTCACAGGCGTCAGTCCGCAGCAATGCCCTCGGCGCCGGCACGCAATTCAACCGCCAGCGCCGCGGCGATCTCGGCAATCACCGGGTCCCAGGCGCCCGGTGTCCGCTGACGGAAGAGCCGCGCGGTCGGATACCAGGGACTGTCGCTGCGTTCCAGCAGCCAACGCCAGTCACTCGCCTTCGCCAGCATGATCCACACCGGCTTGCCCAGCGCGCCTGCCAGGTGTGCCATCGCGGTGTCCACGCTTATCACCAGGTCGAGGTTGGCGATCACCGCCGCCGTCTCGCCGAAATCGGTCAGTTCCCCTGCGATGTCGGACAACCCGGGGAACAGCGCCAGCGACGCTTCGTCGGATTTTGGCAGCGGTTTTTGCAGTGAAACGAAACTGGCGCGGCCGGCGGCGGCAATCGGGCCGAGGCGTGCCAGCGGTGTTGAACGGCGGCGGTCGTTGGGATGCGTCGGCCGGCCGGTCCATGCCAGCCCGATCCGCCGCACGCCCTGAGGCAGCCGCCCATCCAATCGCTCGCGCCATGCCGCGAGGCGGGCCGGATCGGCGAACAGGTACGGCACCTTGGCCGGGATCGTCTCCAGCGTGGTGTGGACCAGGCCCGGCACGCTGGACAGGCGGCAATGCGCCGCATGTCCGGGCACGTCTGTCCAGCGGTGGCAGTACTGCGTCACGCCGGGGATCGTCGCCAGCAGCGGACCCATTTCCGCGCTGCACCCCAGGATCACCTCCTGGCAGCGATCGGCGATCAGCGGGATATACCGGGCGAACTGAATGGTGTCGCCGTAGCCCTGGTCGCCCACCATCAGCAGGCGTCCTTGCGGGATGCGCATGCCGTTCCAGGCCGCCGATGTCATCTTCGGCAGCGTGCCCTTGCCGGCCTCGGTCAGGTTGCGCCATTCATACTCCAGCCAACCCGAGGCGAAATCGCCGAGTGCCAGCAAATTCTGGCCAAGCGCGAGATGGCCGTCCGCATGCTCCGGCTTCAGGCCAAGCGCGCGCAGCAGACAGGCCATGGCGTGATCGCGGTCGTCGACGTCGGCGAACACCAGTGACAGGTTCACCAGGTGGTCCGCGTTTTGCGGATCGAGCCGGATCGCTTCCTGCCCAACGCGCAGCGCGTCCTGCATCCGATAGACCATGCGATACAACGAGCTGAGATTGGCATACCAGGCCGCGACGCCAGGCCGCACGGCCACCGCGCGCTCCAGCAGGCCGATGCCGCGATCCGGGTCGCCGCTGTGGGCCGCGATCATGCCCAGCAAGGCAAGTGCGGCGGCATTGTCCGGCGCCGTGGCCAGCACGTCGTTGCAGATGCCGGCCGCCTCGCCGAAACGCTTGCCCTGCGCGGCCGTCTGCGCGCGTGCCAGGGCCTGGTCCGGCGTCTCGCCCGAAGTGCCCGAGACGGGAGTGCCGGTGACGGCAGTGCCCGTGAGGGCGGCCTGGGTGGCTCCGCTCATGCGGCCGAAGCAGCCTGCGTGGTGCGCACGGCCAGCCCGCTGACCCGGCGACCGGCTGCATCGAGCGCGCGTCCGGTTGCTACCGGCGGCGCACGGTCCACTGCGTCCCGGACGCGCGCGGCGAAGTCCGCATCCAGTGCGATCGGCCCGCCGCTGGCCAGATGTTTCAACGGGATCAGCACGTCGCCCCTACACGCCCCCGCTTCTACACGCCCCCACCGCTACATGCCGCTAATACGATCGATCTCCGCCAGCTCGTCCGCGCCGAGTTGCCAGTTGCCGGCCTTGACGTTCTGTTCAAGCTGCTCCGGCCTGGTCGCGCCGGCAATCACGCTGGCGACCGGGCTTTGTCCCAGCAACCAACTGAACGCCAGTTCCAGCATCGTGTGCCCGTGGCTCGCAGCGAAGTCGCCCAGCCTCTCGGCAATCTGCCAATTTCGTTCGGTCAGATAGCGGTCCGCCAGGCGCTGCGTGCTGGCCAGCCGCGTGCCCGCGGGCAGCGCCACGTTGCGCCGGTACTTGCCGGTCAGCAGGCCGCTCGCCAGCGGGAAAAACGGCAGCAGGCCGAGACCCATCTTGCGCATCGCCGGCATCAGTTCGGGCTCGGGCTTGCGGAACACCAGCGAATATTCGTCCTGGCACGAAACAAATCCGTTCAGCCCGCAGGTCTTCGCCGTCCAATGCGCTTCCGTCACCTGCCACGCGGGAAAGTTGGAGCAGCCGATATAGCGCACCTTTCCCTGGTGGATCAGATCATCCAGCGCCCGCAGCGTCTCCTCGATCGGCGTAAGCGGATCAGGCTGATGGATCTGATACAGGTCGATCCAGTCGGTGCGCAGACGGCGCAGGCTATCCTCCACCGCGCTCACGATATAGCGCCGAGCGCCGCCGACCTTAACGCCCTCGTTATCCATCGGCATGCCGAACTTCGTCGCCAGCACGATGCGCTTGCGGTCATCGCCCAGGATCTGGCCCATGCATGTTTCGGAGCCACCATGCTCGCCGTAGACATCGGCGGTATCGAACAACGTGATGCCAAGGTCGAGCGCCTTGTGGATCACCGCGCGTGTGGCGTCGATGTCGATGCGTCCGCCGAAGTTGTTGCAGCCAAGGCCGATCGCCGACACGCGCAGGCCGGATGCGCCGAGATTACGGATTTCCAACTGAAGCTTCCCTATGCAGGATGTGATTGGGCAGGATGTGATTGTGCAGAACGTGATCAGGCGTCAGAAGTTGAGCAGGCGTGCAACATCCTTGCCGCGTTCGCCGGGCACGTCAAAGTCGAGCAGAGGTCCAACAGGGACGATGCCGCTCGGATTGATCCGCCTGTGGCTCTGATAGTAGTGGCGCT
>DATKFJ010000033.1:0-5403 GCA_035511435.1 Acetobacteraceae bacterium
GGTCGCGACCGTGGTGCCATGCACAATACGTTCGGTCTCGGCCAGCAACGTCTCGCGTGGCATCGCCAGAATCATCGCCAGTCGAACGAGGCCCGCCATCACACCGATCGAAGGATCCTCTGGCGTGGATGCGACTTTTGCCAATGTGGAACACCCGCTGGCGTCCACCGCGACCAGGTCGGTGAACGTGCCACCGACATCGATGCCGATCTTAAGCATCGTTCAGACAAACCCGTTGGTCGCATCGCGTTCGCGCGCGACCGGGTCGCGCTTCACCGGATCACCCCAGCCGCCACCGCCGCCCGACTCGATCTTGAACACGTCCCCAGGTCGAATCTCGATGCCGACTTCCTTGGTCTTCAGCGGCCGCTGCTGCCGTCCTTCCGAATGCAGCACGTAGCGATGCGGTAATCCGTCGTTGCCGCCCAGCATGCCGCACGCACCGTATTTCACGCCGTCGCCGGCGGTATTGCCGCGCGCCGGTTCATCGATCTCCGCGACCATTTCCAGAATGCATCCAGGACCGCCGCGATACTGCCCATCGCCGCCCGAACCGGGACGGAATTCGTGCGAGCGGAAGAACAGCGGGAAGCGCACTTCCGTCACCTCCAGACTGCCGAACTTGATGCCGCCTGCGGCTTGCCACTCGCCGCCCGCAGGCCAGCCATCACCGACCGGCGACGCGCCACCACCGGGCCTTGCCTGGAACATGTGCCAGATGAACGGCTTCTGGGTGCGTGGATCGCGGCCCTGAATCGCGATGCGGAAGCGGCGACCCCACCCCGCCATCGCCCGATCGGGACATGCCGGCGCCAGCGCCTTGATAATCGCCTCGATGATCTCCTGCGAACAGTGATTGGTGCATAGCGTCACCGGTGCACCTTCATTCGCCCACACAATGGTTCCGGGTTTCGCGATCACCTCAACCGGACGGAACGCGCCGTCGTTCTTCGGCGTGTGCGGATCGATCAGATAGGCCAACGCAACCACCACCGCCGACCGCATGTTCGGGAAGGACGAATTCACGAAACCCACGACCTGCTCATGCGAATCCGACAGATCGACGGTCAGGTCACTGCCGCGCTTGGTCACCGTGGCACGGATGTGGATGTCAGTGTAACGATGGCCATCATCATCCAGGAAGGCCTCGCCGTGATACACGCCGTCCTGCCACGTCGCGATAACCGCGCGCGCCTGGCGCTCGGCGCCATCCAGCACCGCCTCTATCGCCGCATTCGTCACCTCCCAGCCAAATTCCCCAGCAAGCGCCAGCAAGCGCCGCTGCCCGACATGTGCCGACCCGATCATCGCCGCAAGGTCGCCGCGGAAATCGTGTGGGTGGCGCACATTGGTCACCAGCATTTCCAACACGTCGCGCCGCACCACGCCGCGGTCATACAGGCGCAGCGGTGTCACGCGGATACCCTCCTGCCAGATCTCGGTCGCCGCCGCGTTGTAGGCGCCATGCGTCGAACCGCCGATGTCGCTCTGGTGCGCCCGGTTGATCGACCAGAACACCGGTTTCTCGCCTTCGAATATCGGCACAAAGGCGGTCAGATCGGGAAGATGGTTGCCGCCATGGTACGGATCGTTCAGCAGAAACACGTCGCCGGGATGGATGTCGTCGCCGAAAAAGTCATGCACCGATTTCGCCGCCCACGGCAGCGCCCCGACATGAATCGGCACATGCTCGGCTTGCGCAATAAGACGACCGTTGATGTCGCAGATCGCCGTGGAGAAATCGCGGCTGGAATTGAGTATCTGCGAATACGAGGTGCGCAGCATCGCCTCGCCCATCTCTTCGACGATGGCATGCAGCCGATGCTGCACGACCGAAACCGTCACCGGATCGACAACCTCGCCCATGCAGGCCTCCTATGCATCGAGATGGCCGGGACGCCGCCCGGCCATGACTGGTAGCGTAGCATCATGCCGCAGTCGGTCCAGGTCCACATCATCGGCGCATCCGGACGCACCGGCGTTGCGCTCTGCCGATCTCTGGTGACCGACGCAATGCCTTTGGTCCCCGTAGTGCGCAACGTGGAAAAATGGGCCGCGACGGGCATCGATGTGGCACCCCATATCGCCGACCTGGGCAACCCCGCCACGCTTCATTCCGCCCTCGAAAGTGCCACGCACATCGTCTGCTGCGCCCATGCCCACCATGCCGGTGTGGTAATCGAGGCAGCCCCAGTCGATGCACGCCTGATCTTCCTCGGCAGCACCCGCAAATTCACCAAATGGCTGGACGCACACGGAGCCGGCGTGCTGGCCGGCGAGCTTGCATTCCTGGCCTCGGGTCGTTCCGGAGTCATGCTGCACCCAACGATGATCTACGGCGCACAGGGTGAAGACAACGTACAGCGCCTCGCAGCACTGCTGCACCGTCTGCCGATCGTACCACTTCCCGGCGGAGGCAAGGCGCTGGTTCAGCCGATCCACCAGGACGATGTTACCCGCGCAATCCGCGCCGCGCTTGACCACGCGTGGGACGGGCCGCAATCGCTGGTGATCGCCGGCCCAACACCACTGCCCTACGCCGACTTTATCCGCGCTATCGCAGCGGCCGCCGGCCTGCGTCGGCCACACATCATACCCGTTCCGGCGGCACTGCTGATGGCTGCGGTGACCCTTCTGCGGCATGTCCCGCGACTGCCACACGTGCACCGCGAGGAAATCCGCCGCCTGCTCGAAGACAAGGCATTCGACGTCCAACCAATGCAGCAAGTCCTCGGCATCCACACCATGCCGTTGCACGTGGGTCTTGCGCGCACCTTCACGACGTCTCACAACACCTGACGCCAATCGGGAGGACATGCCATGCCGATCATCAACCGCATCGCCGAATTCCACCGCGAAATGACCGAGTGGCGGCACGACCTGCACGCCCATCCCGAACTTGCACTGCAGGAAACCCGCACCAGCGGCGTGGTGCAGGAAAAGCTGAAATCCTTCGGAGTGGACGAGATTATTACCGGCATGGCGAGCACCGGCGTCGTCGGCGTGATCCGCGGGCGCGGTGATGGAACCCGCGCGATCGGCCTGCGTGCCGACATGGACGCACTGCCGATACTAGAAGAATCCGGCGTCGACTATGCCTCGCAGAACCAGGGCATAATGCACGCCTGCGGCCATGACGGCCACACCACTATGCTACTCGGCGCCGCCAAGTACCTGGCCGAGACACGCAATTTCGACGGCACGGTCTACGTGATCTTCCAGCCGGCGGAAGAGAACCTGGCCGGCGGTGCGATCATGGTCAAGGACGGGTTATTCGAGCGCTGTCCGATGGAAATGGTGTTCGGGATGCACAATTGGCCGCAGATGCCGGCCGGCACATTCGCCTGGCGCAACGGCCCGATCATGGCCGCGGTAGCCAACATCGAGATCACCATCACCGGCAAGGGTACCCACGCCGCGATGCCTCATTTCGGCGTTGATCCGATCGTGGTCGCCGCGCAGATCGTCACCGCGCTGCAGTCCATCGTCGCGCGCACGATCGAGCCGGTGGAAGCTGGCGTCGTCACCATCGGACATATCAACGGCGGTCACACCTACAATGTGATCCCCGAGACGGTGCGTATGCTCGGCACCGCGCGCTGGTTCGATGCGCGAGTCGGCGACCAGTTGGAAAATGGCGTCCGCCGCCTGGCAGCCGGCATCGCCGAAAGTTTCGGCGCCAAGGCCGATGTGGTGTTCAGCCGCGACTATCCGGCAACGGTGAACGATCCGGATGCCACCACGCTGACCCGTCGTGCGGCCGCAACCGTGGCAGGCGATGCACGTGTGGTACCGATGCAGAAGCCAACGATGGGTGGCGAAGATTTCTCGTTCATGCTGAACGCCAAACAGGGCAGCTTCATCATGCTGGGTGCCAGTCGCGGCAAGGGCGATGCGATGGTCCACCATCCGCGCTACGACTTCAATGACGATATCCTGCCGATCGGCGCGTCCTATTGGGTAACACTGGCAGAGCAGTTGCTGCCGCGATCGCCGTAGTGCCCACCCGCATCCGTGCGGTTCAGCGACCTTTCGCCAGGTGCCGCTCGTAGGCCTGCGCCAGCAGCGTGCTGGGGAACAGCATTGCGAAATAGATCAGCGCAACCACGGTGTAGACCTCGAGCGGACGATAGGTATCCGCGGTGATCAGGGTACCCTGATACAGCAGGTCCGGCACTGCGATTGTGGACACCAGTGAGGTATTCTTGAGCTGGGTGATCGACTGGTTGACGAAGGGCGGGATCATCCGCTTCACCGCCTGCGGCAGGATCACCTTGCGCATCATCGGCCAGCGACGCAGGCCGAGAGCACGGGCCGCATCCCACTGGCCGGCCTCGATCGAGATGATGCCGCCGCGAAAAATCTCGGCATAGAACACGCCGGTGTAGCAGGACAGCACCATGACCGCGGCGGCGGTGGCGGGGATCTGGATGTTCAGCAACACCGGCAGCGCATAGTAAAACCACACGATCTGCACCAGCAACGGTGTGCAGCGGAACGCCTCGATGAAGCCGATCAGTGGAATGTTCAGCAGCTTGGAGCGCGATAACCGGCCAAGCCCCAACAACAGGCCAAGGATCAACCCCAGAAAGATGGTGCCGGCAGTGTAGGCCAGCGTGACCAGCACACCTTTAACGAAAAGCGGCGTGTACCGCAGCAGGAAGGCGAAGTCCCATTGGTAGACCATCATGCCCTCCTGGAGGTCGCCTCCCTATACAGCAGGAGAGGGATACATTGACTAGAAGGTGAGCGAAGCGGGAATCTGCTCGCGCGTGACGCCGAACTTGGTCAGACCATCGATCAGCCATTCGCGGATCTGGCCGGTGCCACGATTGAAGTCGATCCAGGCATTGATCACATCGACGAAGCGCGTGTCGGGCTCACGCTGGATGCCGAGACAGCTTGGCAGTGCGACCAAGGGATTGGTCAGCAGATGGTAGCTGCCTATGGACGGGTTGCGACCGATCTCCGACAAGCCGAGAATCGCCGCCAGGATGTGCGCATCAGCACGGCCCGACTGCATCGCAAGCACGCAATCGTCGCGCGTCTTGTAGCCGGTGAGCTGCGCCTTGGGACAGTAGCGCTTTGCCGCCGTCTCGTGCAGTGAACCAATATCGTAGACGACTTTGATCTCCGGCTTGTTGAGATCGTCCCACGTGCTCGGATCAATCCCCTTGCGCGCGACACAGCCGAACGGATGCACGATCATCGGATGGGTGAAGCCGACCGACAGCGCGCGCTGCGGCGTCGGATTCAGCGCGAAGGCGAGGTCCACCTTGTTCGATTGCAGATCGAGCACCGAATTGCCGTAGGTTGACTCGACATAGGCAAGCTGCGCGTCGAACACCTTCGCGATATCCTTGGCCATATCAATGCAGGCACCGCTCCATTCGCCACTGGCGA
>DATKFJ010000034.1:0-2659 GCA_035511435.1 Acetobacteraceae bacterium
CACCACTGATGCTCGACGGCGCCATAAACGGCGATGCGTCTCTCGCCAATGTCGAGCAGTTCCTCGCCCTCACACTGTCACCTGGCGATATTGTCGTCGCTGATAACCTCGCCAGTCATAAAGTCACCGGTGTTCGCCAAGCCATCGAAGCGTCCGATGCCAGTCTCTGGTTCCTGCCAGCCTACTCCCCCGATCTCAATCCGATTGAGAAGGGCTTCGCCAAAATCAAGGCGCACCTACGCAAGCCCGAACCTCGCAGCCGCGAGGCCCTGTGGAACCAAAACAGGCCGCATCGTTCAAGACTTTACCCCAAACGAATGCGCCAACTTCCTAGCACACGCAGGCTATGTACACTCAGCCTGAAACCGCTCTAGTCGTCCTCATGCCTGAGATGGCCAAATCGCACAATTTCGCGGTCACTGGGCCAACACGAAGATGATCGTCAGGCCGGCGAGCAGGATGTTCAGCGCGCTCTCGTTCGGCGCCTTCTACCGTTCGGCACCCTCGACCAGCGCGATCATGCGATCGAGGAAAGTGGATCCCGGCGCCGCGATGATGCGCACCTTGATCCAGCCCGACAGGACGCACGTGCCGCCGGTGACGGCCGAGCGGTCGCCGCCGGATTCGCGGATGACCGGCGCGGACTCACCGGTAATCGCGGATTCATCCACCGACGCGATGCCTTCGATGACGTCGCCGTCGCTTGGGATCAGGTCGTCCACTTCCACGAGCACGACATCGCGTGGCCGCAGCCGCGCCGTCGGCACCGTCTCGAAGTTGGTCGCGTCCGCGCGCGGGAGACGCTTGGCCATCATTTCCGTGCCCGCCCACCGCGGCATCGCCGCCTGCGCCTTTCCGCGGCCCTTGGCCACGGTCTCCGCAAAATTCGCGAACAGCACGGTCAGCCACAGCCAGACGAAGATCTGCGCGGTGAAGCCGAGATGTGCCCCGCCGGTGACCAGATCGCGAACGAAGATGATCGTGGCGAGCGCGGCGACGATCTCCACCACGAACATCACCTGCCTGCGGATCATCACGCGCGGGTTGAGTTTTATCGCGCTCTGCCAGATCGCCGGTATGAGGCTGGCTGGGGCCAGGATTGAGGACGCGGCGCGCCGTCTTGTCCGAGGTTCCATGTCTTTAGCTGCCTGAGGCGTAAACGGTCCCGGCGTGCATCGCGAGCTGCTCAACGATCGGGCCGAGCGACACGGCCGGGAAGTAGATCAGTCCGCCGGTGATCACGACCACGCCGATCACCAGGCCGACGAACAGCGGGCTGTGGGTGGGAAAGGTGCCGGCCGAGGTCGGCACGATCTTCTTCTTCACCAGCGAGCCCGCCACCGCCAGCATCGGCACCATCACCATGAACCGGCCCATGAACATCGCCAGACCCAGCGTGGTGTTCCAGAACGGCACGTTGGTGGACAGGCCGGCGAAGGCGCTGCCGTTGTTGGCGGTGGCCGAAACATAGGCATACAGCGCCTCACTGAAGCCGTGCGGACCGGCATTCGCCATCGCGCCGGTGCCGGCTGGCAGTGCCACGGCCAACGCGGTGAAGCCGAGCATCGACAGCGGCAGGGCCAGGATGGCCAGCATGGCCATCTTGACCTCCTTCGCCTCCAGCTTCTTGCCGAGGTATTCCGGCGTGCGGCCCACCATCAGTCCGGCGACGAACATCGACACGATTACGAACAGCAGCATGCCATACAGGCCGGAGCCGACACCGCCGAAGAAGATGCAGCCGACCATCATGTTGGCCATCGGCACCAGGCCAGCGAGCGGCAGCAGGCTGTCATGCATGTTGTTGACCGCACCGGTGGACGTGCTGGTGGTGATGGCGGTGAACAGCGACGAGTCGGCGATGCCGAAGCGGACCTCCTTGCCCTCCATGTTGCCGCCGGCCTGCACTGCGTCGGGCATCTGGCCGACAAGCCCGGGCGCCTGGTCGACGTGGAACGCGGCGAAGGCCGGATTGCCCTGGCTCTCGACCGAATAGACGGTGACCAGGCCGACCAGGAACAGCACGCCCATCACCGCGAAGATCGCCCAGCCCTGGCGCTGGTCGCCGACCATGCGGCCGAACAGGTTAGTCAGGCCGGCGCCGATTGCGAACATCAGCACGAGCTCAATGAAGTTTGTCAGCGCGTTGGGGTTCTCGAACGGATGCGCGGAGTTGACATTGAAGAAGCCGCCGCCGTTGGTGCCGAGCAGCTTGATCACCTCCTGAGAGGCAACCGGGCCCTGCGCGATGGCCTGCTTGGCACCCTCCAGCGTCGCTACATCGGTGTATGCGTTGAAATTCTCCGGCATGCCCTGCCAGACGAACACCAGGCCGACCACGATCGCGATCGGCAGCAGAATGTACAGCGCGCAGCGGGTCAGATCGACCCAGAAATTGCCGAGCGTCTGCGCCGAGCGCCGGGCGAAGCCGCGCACTAGCGCGACCGCCAGTGCGATACCGGTCGCCGCCGAGACGAAGTTGTGCACCGTGAGCCCGGCCATCTGGGTCAGGTAGCTCATGGTCGTTTCGGGTACGTAGGATTGCCAGTTGGTGTTGGTGATGAAGCTCACCGAGGTGTTGAACGCCAGATCCGGCCCGACGGCGCTCTGGCCCGCCGGATTGAACGGCAGCATCGCCTGCAGCCGCTGCAATGCGTAG
>DATKFJ010000035.1:0-20808 GCA_035511435.1 Acetobacteraceae bacterium
TACGTCCCTTTGCGTTCATCGTGCGTGCACAGGAGCCAACGTAACCGACGCTGGCACATGGAAGCCAGCGACATGAATGCCACACGGATTACGCATTTACGGTCGCGATATCCCAACCAGGCAAGAACCCTGATCGGCTACTGGCAGCGCACCTCGCCCTGCCACAGTCGATGCGCCAGCGCTGTTCGGGGAGTCATCGCTGGTGGACGCGGGTTTGGCACGATGCTGGACGATGCCCCTGCCGAGCAGGCGTGCCGCTCTATTCCCAATGCACTGCTGTCGCCTGTGTCATTCTGGAGCTGAGCAAGCGGCAGAGGCGTCGTGAAAGCGCGGCACGCATCGTACCGTTGGCACTGGCCGGAATGCAGTGAGGCAAGGCGGCCAGCACGTCTGTGGAAGGCACTCGGGGTCTGTCAAATAATCAGCCAGGCGGTCAATCCCACGATGCGCCAAAACAACGCAGAAGCCATGCTCGCGAGGACAAAACCGGTCGCGGTGCACATCGGCCGCACCTTGCCACGGATGATCTCCACTTCGCTTGACCGACCCCCTGACCGGGCAAGTTCGGCAACCATATGGCCCATAAACGTCCTCTCGGGACTGCCCGGAAGTAACAACTCACAGAGACGCGAGCAAGCACCTCGGTCACCTTGCCGTCAGTGTAGCCAGGTAGAAATGCCGGTCAGCGGTTGTTTCATCACGGAGGCGGGCCAAAACCATCGCGATTGTGTAATCACAACGGAGTCGTTGTTGCTGCATTGAATCGGACATATTATACCACAATATCAATCTATTATCTGTAATAATTGGCACGCAATCTCGGAACAGTATCGATCTAATTGAACAATCGTGAGAATCTCAATTTCAATACTTGTCATCACGGCAACGTGAGGTGCAAGATCACGGGTATGTGAAGTGCTGTTCCCCTTCAAAAAGGACCGGGGCCCGCCATGGAAATGCCGCAGATCACGCCGAATGCGCCGACTGGCTTCGCCTTTGAGATCGCCGATCTCATGCTACTACAGGGCTGGGCGGAATTTCATGACGTTCAAATGGTCGTGGAACTCGACCATTGCGTAGAAGGCGATGAGTACGAGGAGGTCGTGGCCTTCTACGCCAAGGACAGTGCGATACGGCGCTGGATCCTATGGCGCGGCGCCTGCGATGTGGTCGTGCAGCCCTTGATCGGCCGTGGCCGCCGCTTCGGCACGGTCGCCGATGCATTGGAGAGCTTGATCCCCGCGCGTTCGTAGGCGCTCCGACGCGCCCGGCACCGCGCCCTCAGCTCCGCTGACGGGCTGGGAATACTGACAACTCGCCTAGACCCGTCACCTGGCGATCGCTCCGCAGTCCCGCAGTTATCGCCAATCAGCTTCGAACCAATCAGCTTCGGTACGATCCATTGATATCGATGTAGCCGTGCGTCAGATCGCAGGTCCACACGGTGGCCCTGCCGCGGCCCAGGCCGAGATCAATGGCAATAGCAACCTCACTGCCTTTCATGTGCTGCACCACCGGCGCCTCGTCGTAACCTGGCACCACGCCACCGTTGCGCGCCATCCACACTCCGCCCACGCCGACCGAAAGTGTGTCGCGATCCGCCGGCTCACCGGCCTTCCCAACCGCCATGACGATGCGCCCCCAATTGGCGTCCTCACCGGCGATCGCAGTCTTCACCAGTGGTGAATTCGCCACCGCCAGGCCGACGCGCTTCGCCGACCGCGCCGTGGTCGCGCCGGTAACATCCACACGGACCAGCTTCTGCGCCCCCTCCCCGTCCCGCACCACCTGCAAGGCGAGATCAAGCAACACCGCATTCAGGGCGCGAGCAAACTCCGCCAACACCGCGCCACCATCCGCCGGCACGCGCGGATGTTTCGCCTGCCCGGTGGCGAACAGCAGCACAGTGTCGGACGTGGAGGTATCCGAATCCACCGTGGTGCAGTTGAAACTGGCATCGACGCCCTTCTTCAACAGTAATTGCATCGCACCCGCCGGCAACTTCGCGTCGGTGAACACAAAGCACAGCATGGTCGCCATGTCGGGCGCGATCATGCCGCTGCCCTTGGCCATGCCGGTGATCCGCACCGAGGTCTCGCCGATCCGCGCCGTCCGCGTGGCGGCCTTGGGGAACGTGTCGGTGGTCATGATGCCGCGCGCGGCCGCTTCCCACGCGTCGTCGCGCAACCTGGCATGCAGCGCCGGCAGCGCCGCCACCAGCCTGTCATGCGGCAGTACCTCGCCGATCACGCCTGTCGACGCGACGAACACCTGTTTTGGCGGGCAACCCGCCAGCTTGCCCGCCGCAGCCGCGGTCGCAGCGCAGGCATCGCTCCCCGCCTTGCCGGTGAACACGTTGGCATTGCCGGCATTCACCACCACGGCACCCGCCTTGCCACCTCGCAGCGCCGACCGGCACCAATCCACCGGCGCACCCGGACACTTGCTGGAGGTGAACACACCAGCCACCGTGGTGCCCGAAGCCAGCTCCATCATCACCAGGTCGGTGCGGCCCTGATAACGGATGCCCGCCTCCGCGGCGCCCAGGCGAACGCCCGCGAGCGGCGGCAATTCCGGCAGTGGAACGGCAAGCGGAGAGACGGACGAGGCCATGGCTTTCTTCCTGGGGCAGACAGGTGTGCTGGACTACTTATTGGGCGGCGGTTCGGCGGTGTCGGTGGCGCGAACCTGCGAGCCGTCGAGGTTGAATTTCTCGATCGACGCCGATGCACGGGCCTTCGCTACCGCCTTCTGCACACCCTGCTGGATCATCTTCTGGCGCAATTCGTCCCGCGCCTGATCGAATGTCGGAGGGGCGGCATTGCGGCGTTCTATCACCTGGATGACGTGCCAGCCGAACTGGGTATGCACCGGTTCAGGCGAGGTCTGACCAGGCTTCAAGGCGAAGGCCGCGTCGGCGAATTCCGGTACCATCTCGTCTTTCTTGAAGAAGCCCAGATCGCCTCCGTCCTTCGCCCCGCTGGGATCCTTGCTATACTGCTTGGCGAGCGCCGCGAAGTCGGCGCCACCCTTGAGTTCGGCAATGATCTTCTTCGCATCCGCCTCGTTGTCCACCAGGATGTGCCTGGCGTGGACCTCTTCCTCGCCTGGCTTGCCGGCGTACTCCTGGTTGTAACGGGCGTGCAGCGCATCGTCGGTGATGGTGGGAGTGACTTCCGTGGTCAACATCGCGTTCTGTAGCGCCCGGTCCTCCGCGGCGGCCACTTGGCGCTGCACCGCAGGGTCCTTGTCCAGTCCGGACTTGCGCGCTTCGGCGACCAGGGCGCGGCCGTCGATCACCTGGTCGAGCAGCAGGGGCAACAGGGTCTGCTGCGGCATGCCGCGCAGGTTCTCCGGCAGCGATTGCGCCGCATCCTGCAAGTCGCTCAGATGAATCGGCGCGCCGTCCACCTTGGCGACGACCGGATCGCCCGCCGCCGCCGGCAGTGGGGTCCCCTGCGCCAACGCAGCAGCGCCGCTTAGCAGCGCCGCGACAAGCGCAGCGGAAATCAGACCGGACCGGGTCCCGGCAGTTCGCGACATCAAGTCTCCTGTTGAACGCAGGCCCGGATCATGGCTGAAGCGATCCCGCCCCACAAGAACTCGCGGCACAAGAACTCGCCCCACAAAAAAACGCCGCGACGGCACTGTTCCTATGGCTTCGGCGGCGAGTCCTCTGTCTTCACCAGCGGCTGGCTCGGCGTGATGTCGGGAACCGCCCCCATCGGCGAGCCATCCACATTGAACTTGCGAATCGTGAGTTGGTCACGCGCCTGCTTGAGAGTGCTCTGCACAGCTGCCTGCAAAAGCTGCTTGCGCAGCGCTTCATGTATCTCGGAGTAGGTCGGTGGCGCGACGACGCGCCTCTCTTCGACCTTGATGACATGCCAGCCGAATTCGTTGTGAATCGGCGTCTGGGAGAATTGCCCCGGCTGCAAGGCAAACGCGGCGTCGGCGAACTCCGGCCACACCTGGTCGCGACGGAAGAAGCCCAGATCACCGCCATTCGCCCCATCGGGATCCTTGCTATTCTGCTTCGCCAGCGTAGAGAAATCGGCGCCCTTGTTGAGCTGCTCGATGAGCTTCTTCGCTTCCTCCTCGGTGGGAACCAGGATGTGGCGCGCGCGCGTCTCCTCAGTGGCCGGCTTGCCAGCATATTTCTGCGTGTACAGGGCTTGGATCTTCTCCTCGCTGGCAACCGGCACCGCGACGCGGCCAAGCAGAGCGCCCTCCAGGACGCGGTCGGTCGCTTCGTCCATTTCGCGCCGGACCGCCGGGTCGTCGTCCAGATGCTGCCGGCGCGCCATAGCGACCAGCGCCTGGTGATCGATGAGCCTGTCCAGCACCACGGGGTACAACGTCGTGAACGGCAGCTCGCGGATGTTCTCCGGCAGCGCCGGCACCGCTCGGCCGACATCGCTGAGATAGATCATGTGCCCTTCAACAATGGCGACGATCGGATCGGTCGGCAGCTTCAATAAATCGCCGGGCTTCACCGCGGATTCAGACGGCTTGGTCACTTCGGCGGGCTGGGGGGCCGGCTGTGGGGCCGCCTTGTCGGCCTTGGATTCGGCTGACTTGGGCTCCGGCTTGGGATGTACCGGCAGCGTTTGGGCGCAGGCGAGGCTGCAGAACATGACCAGCGCAGCCGGCAGCGCCATTGCCAGGTCGGCCGGAATTCGCCGCCGGGACAACGCGAACACCATGGCAACTCCTACCCGTAACGCAATCGACAGCCTACATGGCAGCGAAGCCGGCCCTGGCGCAACAATCGTGACATTGCGACGTTGTTAGCCGAAGCGACACGGATCTTTTCGCGGGCGAGCAGCAGCCCTCCGACGAACAAATGTTGCCCGATCATTCCAGCGCCGTTGATATGAGCCGCGGCATCGCCCGACGCCGGCCGGTAAGCCGGCGTCTGCCATTTCCACTATGCCGCCGCCTGGGCCGTCGCCAGACTGCGGCGGACCTCGGCCAGCATCTGTTCGACCGAACGCTGCGCCGGTTCCACCGAAGAACCCTCCAACTGCGGCATCCGAGACGCCGGCGCCTCGCTTTCGATCGCCTCGCCACGCACCGCCGCCTGCGCATTACGGGCCAGTTCCATGCACTCGTTAAACGCCGGCATCGCCTCCTCGGCAAAGCCGCCCCCCGCCAACAGCATCGCCATGCGCAGCTTGCGCTCCGCGCTGCCCAGCCATTCAGCGCATTGCGCCATGCGCTGCCGTCGAACCGCCTCGGCGGCATCATCCGGCAGCCGCGACGAGCGCACCACATCGCTCTGCCCTTCCGAGATCGCGTGCAGCAGCCCGGCATCGGTCAGACGCCCGATCGTCTCGTAGGTCGCACGATCGAGCACTTCGATCCGCGGCGTGTCGGCATCCGCCGCACCAGCCAACCGCCCGCGCTCGCCATCCACCGTGGCCACATCGGCATCCAGCACGACCAGCAACACCTCATGCCCGTCCGCCGTCTTGCGCGCCTGCAACAGCAACAGCGCATCGCCATGCCGCGTCATCAGATCGTCCCGCAGACTGATGGCAGGCGGCGGCGTCATATCCTGCACCGCGGACGGCACCGGTGGTGCCATCAGCATCGCCATGCGGTCGAGGAACGCCTGTCGCCCGGATGGCATCTTCAGCTTGGTCAGATCGCCGGTCCCATCGAGCACGCCATCTGCCAGCGCCTGCTTCTGCGCCAGCAGATGCAGCATCGTGTGCTCGATGCTGTCCTCGGTCACCAGGTTGATCACGTCGACCGTGCGGAACTGGTTCTTGCGCCACGCGCGGGCGATGCGCTGTTCAAGCTTGGCCGGATTCCACGGCAGATCGAGATTGATGACGGCACTCGCCGCCTGCAGATTAAGTCCCACGCTGCCGCTGTCGGTGGACAGAAACAGCCGGCAATCTGGATCCTGCTTGAACCGCGTGATCTCGGCGCGCCGCCGCTCCTGTGGCACCGAGCCGGTGTGCCAGGCGAATTCGAGCCCCATCTCCGACGCCAACTCGCGCACCAGCGTCAGCATGCGCTCCCATTCCGAAAATATGATCACCTTACGGTCAGGCTCGGCCAGCAGTTCCGCCAGGATGCGTTCCAGTTCCTCCAGCTTCGGGCACAGCCGGCAGTTGGCGTCCAGAATGTATGGCGTGTCGCACAGCATTCGCATGCAGGCGAGAAACAGTTGCAGCCGCTCGAATTCCTTCTGCGTCAGCGGCCGCCGTTTCGCGATCGCTGCGATCCGTGCCGCGTATATCCGGTATTCTTCATAACGCGCCCGCTGCTCCTCGGCCATACCGACCAGGTAGTTGGTGACCGTGCGGCCGGGCAGTTCGGTCTCCACATCGATCTTTCGCCGCCGCAGCAGGATTGGCTGCAACTTGCGCATCAGCACGTCGAGGTTCTGGTAGCCGACCGGCCGCCCGCGTTCGTCCAGCTCATAGAAGTCGCGATTGAACCGGAACAGCGGACCCAGCAGTCCCGGATCAAGGAACTGGACGATGGAGTAGATCTCGTCGATGCGGTTTTCGATCGGCGTGCCGGTCAGCACGAACGCATACGGCGCCGCCAGCGACTTCACCACGCGCGCGGTCTTGGTGTGCCAGTTCTTGATCCGCTGCGCCTCGTCGAGGATGACGACATCCGGTTTGACCAGGCGATTGATCTCGCCGGCATCGATCACGACCTGTTCGTAGTTCACCACCGTGAAGAAACTGGGCTCGGCGTATTGGTGCAGCCGAGCGGGCCGGCTGCCGTTGACAAGCCGCGTGGTCGCCCCACTGAATCGGTCTATCTGCTCCTGCCATTCACCCTTGAGCGAGGCAGGGCACACAATCAGCACCCGGCTGATGCCGCGCAACCGACGCAGCAGTTCGCACGCCGCGATCGCCTGGATGGTCTTGCCCAGGCCCATGTCGTCGGCCAGCAATGCGCGCTCGCCAAAGGCCAGATGGAGCATGCCTTCGCGCTGATACGGCAGCAACTTGTGACGCAGCACGTCGACGGTTTGCCGCCCCGCCTCAACCTCGACCAGGAATTGTTCGCGGTGTTCGATACGCGCCGCCCGTCGCGTCGCATCCGCGACCCACGACGGCAGATGGCGCGACACCCTTACCTGCTGCCGCAGGCTGGGTTCGATCGCCCCGATGGCCTGCATGAGCACTTGGAGCGCAGTCGGCGTTGCGTCCGCAAGCTCACCGTCGGTGGTCAGAAACGGTGACAAGGTCGCACGGAGGGCCACTGCTGCCGCCGGATTCGCCGGCCACATGATTCGCGGCATGGCTTCTCCTCCGCGCGCCAGGAACAGCTCCACTCTGGGGCTGCCAGCCCGTATCGCCGCCGTGAATGCCCTGACACCGCGCCGACGCAGATGTGCCAGCACACCCTCGACATGCTTGCAGGTCCCCAGGCCATTGACCTGGTGATCCGCACAACCGCAGGAATTCAGTGGCTTATCGAGCGATCGTATCTCGACATTATAGCTGCCACCGGAAGCTGATCGGACGCGGAACGTGCCAAAATACCCGTCAGCCGCATCGATCGGTTCGGCGCCCACGACCTCAGTTCGGCCACGCCACCGCCGCCGTTCAATCTCTTCTTCATCGCTGGAACGCCAGCCCTGCGCCGGCGGCGCACGCTCGATGACGCGTCTGGCACGCGAGCGGCGCATCGTTTTGCCGCCGCGGAGCGTCTCTGCAACGACTGACTGTTCCAAGGTTCAACCCGTCGAATGGTGCCGATGCTCTACTGGGTGCTGCTACACCATGGGCTGCGAGTCGCAGGAATCGGTGATCCCCACGGCCACGCAGGCACTGTGCCTTAATCTTTCTGCCCGTCCACTTGCGGAAGGGCGTAGGACAGGGCGTGCGACGCCACTGGTTGCGGAGGTGTGGCGTGCTAAGCCGGGAGAGGGGCGGAGAGGAGACGTTGCGCATCGCCCGAGCGCCCTGATTGCCGTCATATCGTTGACCCGGACCGGTACGGGTCCTATCTGAACGGATCGCCCCGGCCCGGCGCCGGTCATCCGAGAAGGTCTCATGTTCGCTGCCATAGCCCGCGCCGTTTTCGGCACATCCAACGATCGTTCGCTCAAGGCCTATCAGCGCCGGGTGCCGCAGATCAATTCGCTCGAACCGGCCATGGAGGCGCTGTCGGATGAAGCCCTGCGGACCAAGACCGCGGAGTTCCGTAACAGGCTGGCCGAGGGCGCGACTTTGGACGACATCCTGCCGGAGGCCTTCGCCGTAGTTCGCGAGGCCGGCAGGCGCACCCTCGGCCAGCGGCATTTCGACGTGCAATTGGTCGGCGGCATGGTGCTGCACGACGGCAAGATCGCCGAAATGAAGACCGGCGAGGGCAAGACCCTGGTGTCCACCCTGCCCGTTTATCTCAACGCGCTCGCCGGCCACGGCGTGCACGTCGTCACCGTGAACGACTACCTGGCGCGCCGCGACGCCGAATGGATGGGACAGATCTACGGCTTCCTCGGCATGACTGTCGGCGTGATCGTGCACGGCCTGGACGATGACCAGCGTCGCGTGCAGTACGCCGCCGACATCACCTACGGCACCAACAACGAGTTCGGCTTCGACTATCTGCGCGACAATATGAAGTACCGGCTGGAGGACATGGTCCAGCGCGAGTTCTGCTTCGGCATCGTGGACGAGGTGGACAGCATCCTGATCGACGAGGCGCGCACGCCCCTGATCATTTCGGGCCCGGCGGAGGACAGTTCTGATCTGTACCGCCGCGTGGACGAAGTGGTGAAGGAACTGGTGAAGGACGAAAGCACCTACGAGAAGGACGAAAAATTCCGCACCGTGACGCTGACCGAACCCGGCTCGGAGCGGGTCGAGGATATGTTGCGCGAAGTGGGCATCATCACCGAGGGTAACCTGTACGACATCTTCAACGTGTCGGTGGTGCATCACGTGCAGCAGTCGCTGCGCGCCAATACGCTGTTTGCGCGCGACGTGGATTACATCGTTCGCCAGGGCAAGGTGGTGATCATAGACGAGTTCACCGGCCGCATGATGGAGGGCCGCCGATATTCTGACGGGCTGCACCAGGCGCTGGAGGCGAAGGAACACGTCGAGGTGCAGGCAGAAAACCAGACGCTCGCCTCCATCACGTTTCAAAACTACTTTCGGCTGTATCCGAAGCTCGGCGGCATGACCGGCACGGCGATGACCGAGGCGGACGAACTGGCCGAGATCTACAAACTCGATGTGGTGGAGGTTCCCACCAACGTGGAATGCGTCCGCAAGGATGAGGACGACGAAGTATACCGCTCCGCCGCGGAGAAATACGAAGCGGTGGCGACGCTGATCGAGGAGGCGCGCAGGATTGGTCAGCCGGTGCTGGTCGGCACCACCTCGATCGAGAAGAGCGAGACGATCAGCGAGTTGCTGAACAAGAAGAAGGTGCCGCACGCGGTGTTGAACGCGCGCTTCCATGAACAGGAGGCGGAGATTGTCGCACAGGCTGGCGCGCCGGGCGCGATTACCATCGCCACCAACATGGCTGGCCGCGGCACCGACATCAAACTCGGCGGCAATCTGGAGATGCGGCTGAAGAAGGAACTGGAGGGGATCGAGGACCCTTCTCTCCGTGCGGCTCGCGAGGCCGAAATTCGTGACGAGATCGCCGCCGCGCATGAGATGGTGAAGCAGGCCGGCGGCCTGTTCGTGATCGGCACGGAACGCCACGAGAGCCGACGCATCGACAACCAGTTGCGCGGCCGGTCGGGCCGGCAGGGCGATCCGGGGCGGTCGCGATTCTTCCTGTCGCTGGAAGACGACCTGATGCGCATCTTCGGTTCCGAGCGGATGGGCGGGATGCTGCAACGCCTCGGATTGAAGGACGGCGAGGCGATCGTTCATCCGTGGATCAATAAGGCGCTGGAGAAGGCGCAGAAGAAGGTCGAGGCGCGCAACTTCGACACCCGCAAGAATGTGCTGAAATACGACGACGTGATGAATGCGCAGCGCAAGGAGGTCTATGCGCAGCGCAAGGAGTTCATGAAGGCGACCGACGTGTCCGAGACGGTGAGCGAAATGCGCGCCGAGATCGTCGAGCAGATGGTGATGCGCCGCGTGCCGGAAAAAGCGTTCTCCGAACAGTGGGAATTGCAGGAACTGGCGGAGGATGTGCTGCGCATTCTCAACCTCGAGTTGCCGGTTGAGGAATGGGGACGCGAGGAAGGCATCGACGAGAGCCATCTGCGCGAGCGCGTCGAGCAGGCGGCGGATGCCATGATGGCGGCGAAGGCGGCCAATATGGGCCCCGAATTGATGCGCTTTATCGAGAAGTCGCTGCTGATCCAGACGCTGGATGCGGTGTGGAAAGAACACCTGTACGCACTGGATCATCTGCGCCAGGGCATAGGCCTGCGTGCCTACGGTCAGCGCGATCCATTGAACGAATACAAAAGTGAGGCGTTCGCGCTGTTCAACGCGATGCTGGATGAGCTGAAGGAGCGGGTGACCAGCATGCTGGCTCGGGTCGAATTGGCACCGGAGCCGCTGCGTCCGCCGCCGCCGACACAGTTCACGGAGCTGCATCCGCAGCCGATGTCGGCATTCGCCGGCGAGCCGGAGATGGCGCTGGAGGGGGCTGCAACCGGTTTCCCAGCGGCGGCGACGGGGCCAGTGCAGATGGCGGTGGGGGCGCCCCAGTCGATGCGGTCCGACCTGATCGATCCGAACGATCCGTCAACCTGGCGGAATGCGTCACGCAATGCACCTTGCCCGTGCGGGTCTGGCAAGAAATACAAGCACTGCCACGGACGCTTGGGATAGGGTTTGCCTGGTTAAGCGCCTGATGGTCTGATCAGAAGCTCTCACCCGATCAGCGACGCTCTTCCCGTGCCGCGCATGAAAAAGCTGCGCCGGAGCCTCACGCAGCCAGCAGCGCGCTCCGCCCTACCAGTGCGCCGCCGCGCAGCGCACCGGCGCGCGTGTCGCCCCATTGCACCGCATGCCCGGCCGGCAGCATCCGAGTGAACGGCGCCGCCAGCCAAATGCGTAACAGCACGCGACGCGCGCCCGATGCCGCATCATCGGTGAACTGCGTGCGGCCGTGATACGTCACGTGCTGATTGAGGAACTGCATATCACCCACTTCGAATGGTGCGCGCAAACACATCTCCTCGCCGAGCGAGTGGATCAGATCCATCGCCTCGATCTGCATTGGCGTCAGCCGCGGCACCTCGCCCACTTCCTGCGCCTGACTGATATAGGTGCGCGAATATTGGCTGGTAAAACTGCCATCAGCCGCCCGCGCAAACACCGCCATCGGAAACACGCGGTCGTCGCGAGCGCCCTCTTCATCCGTCGGACGCATCCGCCAGTACGGCTCGTACAGCACCCGCAGCAGATCAGGCCGCCGCCGGCCGATCTCGTTATGCAAGGTGACGCTGGACACCACCTTGGACACGCCGCCTTCAATGGCGTTGGTCGCGCACAGCAGGCACAGCATGTCTGTCTTGTCGGTATGAAACCGCAAGGCGCCGGTCGAGCGCGCGATGGTGCGTGCCGATTTCAGCGGGCCGGGGCCATCATAGGTCAGTGCCGCGCCAGTGCCGGTCTCGTCCTTGACCTCGCCCAGCACTTCGCCGGCCGCGGTCTGATAAACCGGCATGCCGAGATTGACGCAAAAGCCCCAGAACAGCCGTTTCAGGTCTTCGCGGTGGATGGACGCGGCGGGCAGCCCGCTCAGACGGACAACGCCAGGCCCGCGTTCAAGCTGCTCCACCATCCAGGCGAACAACGGCGCCAGTTCCGGCACGGCAAAGTCCGACTTGCCGAACCCTGGCAACGGTGCGTCGTGCGCGCCGATTGTCGCCCGCTGCAATGCCGCGATCTCGTCGTCGGTCAGCACACGACGCCAGGCCGGGGAGGCGAGCAACTCGTCACCGCGCCAGGCGGCCGGACTGTCGATCGGCTCGAACACATCATCCATGGCTGCTATCTTTCCTGACCGCCTCAAGCATGCATCCGGTTGAGGAATTCCACCACTCGGACTGATGCAGCGCCAGTGCTGCCGTTCTTGCGAGACGCGATCACCCCGCTCCGTCTTTACCGGCACAGCCGCGGCTGGCCCATATTACGGAACCGCCGTTGGCCGATCTCATCGCGGCTGGTCAGTGCAGCCCCCTAAACACGTCATTGCGCCCACGTTGCGGATGGCAGGTTAGAAAAATTCCGTTTTGGGCGGTGCAGCGCGCCGGCGAATCGGCTGTGAGACTGTGGGCATCGGCCTACCGTCTGGTAGTATCAAGAAGAACGGGTGCCCGGGCATGGCACTTGGTAGGGGGGCGAATGGCTGTGGATGGCCGAACCGGTGCGCCAGGGCGACGGCGACTGCTCCGAGGCGCCGGGGTGGGCGCACTGATTGCGGCAGCCGGCACACGGGCGGCGCACGCGGATGATCCGTCGCCACCGGCCGATCCGGCCTGGTCGCAGTCGCTTGGCCCGGGGGTGGCGGACCGTGTCTATGGCGTTCCGTCGCATTTCGAGAAGGACGTCATCCGTCGGGACGTTCCCTTCCTGACCGCGACACCGGAATCCTCGGTCAGCTTCACTCCGTTGCAATACCAGAATGGCATCATCACCGCGAGCGGCGTCTTCTTCGAGCGTTATCATGCCGGCAGGCCCACCGTGGATCCGGACAAGCACTGCCTGATGGTACACGGTTTGGTTGACATGCCGCGCCGGTTCACCATGGGGGACATCCATCGGTTTCCCAGTGTCTCGCGCATCCACTTCATCGAGTGCCCGGCCAATGGCGGGATGGAGTGGCGCGCCGCGCAGCTCAATTCGTTGCAGTTCACACACGGCATGCTTGGCTGCGCCGAATGGACCGGAGTACCGCTCTCGACGGTGCTGAACGAGGTCGGGATCAAGAGCGCGGGGAAATGGGTGCTGGCTGAGGGTGCAGACGGCGCGCACTTGGCGCGCAGCATCCCGCTTGAGAAGCTGCTGGACGATTGCCTGCTGGTCTATGGCCAGAACGGCGAGGCGTTGCGCCCGGAGCAGGGCTATCCGCTGCGACTGCTGGTGCCAGGCTGGCAGGGCAACGTGAACGTGAAATGGCTTCGCCGGCTGCAGATCGGCGATCAGCCTTGGTTCACACGCGAGGAGACGTCGAAATATACCGAGCTGATGCCCGACGGGAAGGCGCGCGGCTTCACCTGGCCGCTCTACGCCAAGTCAGTGATCACCTTCCCCTGTCCGGAAATGCCGGCACGCAGCGCGGGTATCTATGAGATCCGCGGCTTCGCGTGGTCGGGGCTGGGGCGGATTCGCCAGGTCGATGTCAGCATCGACGGCGGCATCAACTGGTCGCATGCGACGTTGGGCGATCCTGTGCTGCCGAAGGCATTGACGCGGTTTACCCTGCCGTGGTGCTGGGATGGCAAGCCGGCGCTGCTGCAGTCTCGCGCGATCGACGAGACCGGGTTCGTGCAACCTACGATCGCCGAGTTGCGCAGCGTGCGGGGTAGCAATCCGATCTACAACAACAACAGCATCCAAACCTGGCAGATCAAGCCGGACGGGAGCGTGTACGATGTTCAGTTGGGTTAGGGGAGCGGTGATCGCGACGGCCTGCCTGACGGTCGCCGCTGGGCCCGCCTCCAACGAAAGCCCCGCAGGATATTACGGATACGGAACCGTTCCTACGCAGACTCAGATCGACGGATGGGCGATTGCGGTGCGCCCCGATGGTCAAGGCCTGCCCGCGGGGCATGGTTCGGTAAAGGATGGCGACGATGTCTACCAGGCGGTCTGCGCGGCTTGTCACGGCACGTTCGGCGAGGGTGTGGCGCGCTATCCGAAGCTCGCCGGAGACGGGTCGTTGACCGGAGACCGCCCCGAACCGCTGGTCGGCAATTACTGGCCATATGCGACGACGCTGTTCGACTACATCAACCGCGCGATGCCGTTCCCGGCCCCGCACAGTCTGTCGCCTGATCAGGTCTATGCGGTGACCGCCTATGTGCTCAATCTCAACAATGTGGTGCCCGACTCGTTCATCGCGGACCGCGACAGTCTTCCCAACGTGAAGATGCCGAATCGCAATGGCTTCATCTGGACCGATCCGCGGCCGGACACGCACGACACGGCATGCATGCAGAACTGCGTGCCGCCGGATGCAGTGAAGATCACCTCGACTGCGGAGGGCAAGGGCATCACGCCGCGCACCACCGGCCCGCTCGACACGGCATTGCCGCAATGAGCGCCAGTACGACACGGTTGCGCGTGCTGGCGTTGCTGGCTGGGCTGCTGCTCGTGCCGCCGATCGCGCGCGCGCAATCGCAGCAGCCCACCGGCCAGAAGCTGGCGTTCGACCAGAGCATGGGCAATTGCCTTGCCTGCCACACAATGAAGGGCGGCGATGTGCCGAGCAATGTCGGCCCGGAGCTGTCAGACATGAAGGCGCGGTTCCCGGACCGCAATGCATTGTTCGCGATCCTGTGGGATGAGGAAACCCGCAACCCGCAGACAGTGATGCCGCCGTTCGGCAAGCATCTGATTCTCGATAAGCGCGAGATCAACGCGATCATCGACTTCCTGTACACACTTTAGCGGCGAGCGAGGACCTAAATGGCAACACATCGAAGCACTGGCGGAGACAGTCCGCAACCAACGCGCCGAGCGACGCTGCAGGCTTTGACGCTCGCCGGAATGGTAGGTTTCGGGCTGACCTGCAAGGCGCGCGCCGATAACGCGCCCGGCTGGCCGGCCGAAGCATTTCAGAAGAAGTCGCAGAAAGATGCGCTCGACGCGCTACTCGGCAAGCAATTCGAGACCACCGACAAGATCACGCTCGACGTGCCGGAGATTGCCGAGAATGGGGCGGTGGTGCCGGTGTCCATCACGACGTCACTGCCGAATGTGACGTCCATCACCATCCTTGTGCCGAATAATCCATTCACGCTTGCTGCCAGCTACAAACTGCCTGATGGGACGGCGCCCGCAGTGAGTTGCCGGCTGAAGATGGCGAAAACCAGCGATGTCGTTGCCGTCGTGGCGTCCGACGGCAAGGTGTACTGCGTCGCGAAACCGGTAAAGGTGACACTAGGCGGCTGCGGCGGCTGAGTGCGACGGGAGAGAAACGACCATGCCATCTACCATTCGCGTACGCGCTGTCGCCGCCGGGGACAGTACCGATGTCCAGGCACTCATCCAGCATCCAATGGATTCCGGCTTCGTCAAGGACAGCGACGGCAAACTCATTCCGCCGCATTACATCGAGGTGCTGACCTTCGAACACGACGGCAAGGTCGTATTCACCGCGCTCTGGGGACCGGCGGTTGCCAAGGATCCCTACGTCAAGTTCGCCTTCAAGGGCGGCAAGAGCGGGGATGACCTCAAGGTGAGCTGGACCGATAACCTGGGGAAGAGTGACACCTCCGTCGCCAAGATCATGGGATGAACATGCGCGCAGGGCACCTCTGCCGCCTCGCTTTCGCCGTGGCGGCGCTGCCGGGTCTGATTGGGCTGACGCACGCCGCAGCAAAAGCTGATCCGGCGGCTGACCAGCATGCGTTCCAGGTCTATGCCCGGTCGCAGTTTCCTGCTGTCCCGCTGGCGGATTTCGGCAATGGCCCATACGCCGTGAACGCTCCCATGCGCAAGCAGTGGGAAGAAATCATGCAGTTTCCGCCTTATGATTTTGCGCTCGACGAAGGCAAGGCGGCATTCGAGAAGCCGTTCGCGAATGGGCGCAGCTATGGCGACTGCTTTCCCAACAAGGGCATCGGCATACGCCAGACGTTTCCGTATTTCGATACCGCGACGGGCGAGGTGGTGACGCTCGATCTGGCGATCAATCGCTGTCGCGAGGCGAATGGCGAGAAGCCGCTGCCGTATCAGACCGGTCTGATCGCCTCTATCGACGCCTACATGGCCGAGACGTCGCGCGGCAAGCCGTTCGACATCAAGATCCCGGACGATCCGCGCGCGCTGGCTGCTTACCAGGACGGCAAGCGGTTCTTCTACACGCGCCGCGGCCAACTCAATTTTTCCTGCGCGAGTTGCCACGTGCAGGCGGCCGGTCAGCGGCTGCGCGGTGATATCCTGGCTCCCGCGTTCGGCATCCTGGCCGCGTTCCCGATCTACCGCTCGGACTGGGGCAGCATGGGCACGATCGACCGCCGCTTCACCAGTTGCAATTCGCAGGTTCGCTCGGTGCCGTTCAAGCCGCAGGACAAGGCGTACCGCGATCTCGAATACTTTCTGTCCTACATGAGCAACGGCGTACCGATCACCGGGCCTGGCGCACGGCCATGAGACCAGCGACCATACTCGCTGCGGCATTTGGCGTAGTGTTGTGCGGCACGCTGGCGAACGCCGCTACCCAGGCCGAAGCTGCGGCGGCGCTGGCGGCCGCACAATCGGCGGAGGCTGAGGCAGGGCATCTGCGCAACCAGTGGCTGCCCACGGAAGCCGAACTCAAGACGGCACAGGCCGCGATGACGGCGGGAGATTTTGATGCCGCGCTGGCAGCCGCGCAGCGGGCCGAGGCGCTCGCCCGCCAATCGGTGGAACAGTCGCATGAGCAGGATAAGCTGTGGTCCGATGCGGTGATCAAGTGAGCCACAGCCGCCGCGCTATGCTGCGAACGCTGACCGCCGCCGTATTGGCGGGAACGCTGCCGCACATCGCACGAGCCCAGGCGCGGGAAGATATCTACGCGATTGGCCGGACCGGGAACGTCCGACTGTTGCACCAGACCGACACGCATGGCCAGTTCGAGCCAGTCCTGTTCCGCGAGCCCAGCGTGAATATCGGCGTGGGTGATGCGTCCGGTCGCCCGCCGCACCTGGTCGGCAAACCGTTCCTGGATCATTTCGACATCCCGGGCAGCAGTGCACGAGCCTATGCCCTGACATGCCTGGACTTCGAGGAAGCGGCGCATCGCTACGGTCGCATGGGCGGCTTCGCACATGCCAAGACGCTGATCGATCGACTGCGCGATGAGGCCGGCCCGCAGAACACGTTGCTGCTGGACGGCGGCGATCTTTGGCAGGGTTCCTGGGCGGCACACAGCTCACAGGGTGAAGCCATGGTGCGCCTGTCCAACCTGCTCGGCGTCGACGCCATGACCTCGCACTGGGAAATGACCTACGGCGAGGAGCAACTCAGCAAGAACCTCGGCGCATTCAAGGGTACGTTTCTTGCTCAGAACGTATTCCTGACCGATGAGGCCGCGTTCAACGATGCGCCGGCGTTCGATACGGCAACCGGCCGGGTATTCCGCCCATCGATGATCCGTCAAATTGGCGGCCGGCGCGTCGCGATCATCGGCCAATGCTTTCCCTATCAGCCGATCGCACATCCCAGGCGCCTGGTGCCTGATTGGACGTTCGGCATCCGCGAGGCGGAACTGCAAAAGGTGGTGGACGTGACACGCGGCGCCGGTCATGCCGATGCTGTCATCCTGCTGTCGCACAACGGGATGGATGTGGATCTCAAGCTGGCGAGCCGCGTCCGCGGCATCGACGTGATCCTTGGCGGGCACACGCATGACTGTACTCCAGTACCCAGCTTGGTCGCCAACGCCGGCGGCAAGACACTGGTCACCAGCGCCGGCTCGAACGGCAAGTTCCTTGCCGTCGTCGACCTCGATGTCGGGGCGGGCCAGGTGACCGGCGTACGTTACAACCTGTTGCCGATTTTCTCGGCGCTGCTGCCGGAAGACGCATCCTTGGCGTCCGAAATCGCCACGATACATGACCGCGACCGTGCGATGCTCGACGAACAGCTGGCCGATACCGGCGAGGTATTGTTCCGGCGTGGTAACTTCTACGGCACCATGGATCAGGTGATCTGCGATGCGCTGCGCCAGGAACTCGATGCCGAAATCGCCCTCTCACCGGGCTTTCGCTGGGGTCCCAGCGCGCTGACCGGTGAGGCGGTGACGATGGAGTTCCTGCTGTCTCATACGGCGATCACCTACCCCGATGTCTATGTGCAGACGATGACCGGAGCGGATCTCAAGACCGTCATGGAGGATGTCTGTGACAATCTGTTCAATCCCGATCCCTATGTGCAGCAGGGCGGCGATATGGTGCGGGTCGGCGGTCTCGACTATGTGTGTGATCCGACGCAGCCGATCGGCCATCGCATCTCCGATCTCACGCTGACCAACGGCAAGACACTGGAAGCCGACAAGAGCTACCGCGTGGCGGGATGGGCATCGGTCAATATGCCGCAGGATGGCAAGCCGGTTTGGGAGGTTGTTGCGGCGGCGCTGCGCGGCAAGAAGCACATCGCGCCGGCGCGGCGCGACCGCGTGCTGCTGAAGGGTGTGTCCGGCAATCCCGGCTACCAGCCAGCATGATCGCCGGGCGCCGCTGCGGCCTGATTGTCGCGCTCATCCTGCTGACCCAAAGTGTGACGGTCGCGCAGGTTCCGGAGAATCGGCCGTTCGTTACGCATCACGTGGCATTGCAGCTTTCGGACGGTGAACCGGCGCGACAGAGCCTTGTGCTCAACGTTGCTTTCAACATCCTCAAGTCATTCGGGCCGGACAAGGTCGCGATCGAGGTGGTGGCGTTCGGACCCGGCATAGAACTGCTAAGCGAGGATAACCCGAATGTCCCGTTGATCCGTAGCCTGGTGACGCAAGGCGTCCAATTCGATGCCTGCGTGAATACGATACAGACGATCGAACGCAAGAGCGGCAAGCCGTTTCCGCTCAATCCTGCAGCACGCCGGGTCGAAGCGGGCGTGCCGCAACTGATTCTGCTGTCCGAGCATGGCTACACGGTGATCCGGCCGTGAGGCAGACTGCACCACACACGAAAGGAGACCGTTGCGATGACCTTACGACATGGGCGGCGCGGCACACTGCGCGGAATTGGAGTGGGACTGGCAGCGCTCGCGTCGGTAAGCGCAGCCGATGCTGTGGACACTTCGATGGAACCGCGGGGCGCACATAATCTTCAGACGCTCACGGCGGCTTTGGCAAAGGCACCGCGGCGTCGCGATTTCAAGACAGTGCCAATGATCCTCGACCGGCGCGATCAGTGGGATGCCGAGGCGCTCGACGCAGTGCTGGCCTATCGCGGCGGGCCGCGTCAGGCATGGGACAACACGGACATCCAGGGGCCATGGCTCAACGTCATGCGCAACTCGATGAACGCCCAGATCTGGTCGTTCCGCCACGTCGAATTTCTGTGCGTGTCGGCCACCCACGGCAGCGCACAGCTCGCGCTCTACGATCAGGCGATGTGGGACAAGTACGGCCTGGCGAAACTTGCCGGCGGCAAGATTCAAAACAATAGCTTCATCGAGGCTCCTGCAGCGGCGCAGGATGTTGCGGACTTCCAGGCGCCGAAGGGTGCGTATTCCTCGAACGACAACAGCATCACCGTCCTGCAGCGGCGAGGTGCGGTTTTCCTTGCGTGCCACAATGCCATTTGGGAAGTGGCCGACCATCTGATCGCGGCAGGCACCAATCCCGATCACGCGACAACCGAGGCGGTCGCCGCCGAACTCACCAATCACCTGGTGCCAGGCGTGTTACTGACGCCCGGCGCGGTCGGCACTATCGTGGAGTTGCACACTGCCGGCTTCGCGTACACGCGATAGGTCGGCACCATACGGCTCAAGCTGCTGAAAATTGGTGCATGGTGGGTCGATCGCCCTTGGAGAGCCAAGTCATTATGGGTCATGATCCCTGTGTCGGATTATGAGACGATGATCGCTTAACTTCGTCTAAAAACCCGTTGCTTCTTTGGTCTTGTCTGCTAAAATATACTGCAGAGCACAGTGTTTAGCTAGGGCGCCGACTGGCTGGTTCAGCCTGGCGGGTCTGGCCATTGCAGTGTCTTGGAGGTGCAGTTTGCTTTGACGTACGGGCAGCCCCTCGTTCCGATTGGCAGTCTCGCCTCGTCGTCCGAGGAACCACCGCCGGCGAAGCCGATCGATCTCGCCTGGATTGCGGGGGTGCCGCGGCGTCGGTGGAAGCTGGTCGTCGCGGCGCCCATTCTGACGTTGCTGGCTGTGGCCGGACTCCTGAAACTGCTACCGCCGGTGTATCAGGCCAGCGTCCAAATCCTGATGTTCGATCCTCGCCAGGAGGACCTGAACCCGGGCGCGCAGCAGGTGGCCTCTGCCCGGGCGTACGACATTATCGGCACGAACACGGAAATCGAAATCATCAAATCGCAATCGATGATGGAGGACGTGGTCAAGGACCTCAAGCTCGAGGAAAACCCGGAATTCCAGCAAGCACACGGCGCGGAGGGACATTCGGGGTGGCTGAAATCGTCGGCGCTTTCGGGGCTGATGACGCGGGTTCTCGGGTTCCTTGGCGAGAAAGCCGATCCCGCCGAGGTGGATGTGCATGTTCCGGACACGGACGATGCCGCGCAGGCCCAGGCACGCCGGATCGCGGTCGCGGCCGGCATACTGCGCGAACACTACATCATAGAACGTGTGCCGCTCTCCTACATTTTGACGATTTCCGCGCGCTCACACGATCCCAGGCTCGCGAAGCAACTGGCAGAGACGCTCGTCAGGGACTACTTCGCCGACCAGAAGAAGGACCGGCAGAAAGGTCTCGTTCAGATGGAGGCGTGGCTCTCCGCGAAGCTCGCCGAACTCAAGGCGCGGTCGACCGAGACCGGCGTCGCGATCGAAAAACTGAAGGTGAAAAGCGGCGTTGACGGCTCCACGAAAGACAGCCTCGGCGACCGCCAGATAGCGGAGCTCAGCACGCAACTAACGATCGCGCACTCCGATGCGGCGGACAAGAAGGCGCGGCTCGAGCAGATCGACCAGGCAGGTGACGGAGCGG
>DATKFJ010000036.1:0-2845 GCA_035511435.1 Acetobacteraceae bacterium
ATGCTGATCGAACGAGCCGCTTGATCGCTCTCCGCATGAGCCGCAACCTCAATTACTTACAAGTCGGCAACTTAGGCGACAAATCTGTTGACATAGCGGCCGAGTGTGCAGCGGCAACCAAGGTGGATGACAGCGGCGATCAGGAATGATGTTGGCGGCGGGTTCAGCCGGACGTTGGACGTAGTCCGACCGTAGGCTGAACCCGCCGTCCGGCGCGGTCCCTGGTTGGGGACCGTCCTGCGACTCCGTGATGCCCGCCGAACATCGGGGGTTCTCAACTCGCCAGAAGAGACCCCCGGTGCCCGGCAAACACGTAACGGACCAGCAGGTGAGATTATATATGGAGCTTCGTCGCACCCATACGCGTGAGGCCGCCGCCGCAAGGGCGGGCTTCAGCGCCACGACCGGCAGCCGGATCGACGGCGATCCCCGGTTGCCTTCGCAAACCGGAACGCCGCGCGGCCGTCGCAGGCCGGACCCGTTGGCAGCGATCTGGGACAGCGAGATCGTCCCGCTGTTGGAATCGACGCCAGGACTGCGCCCGATCAGCATTCTTGGCGAGATGCTGCGCCGCCATCCCGAATTCCCCGTCGGGACCCGGCGCACCCTGGAGCGCCGGGTGCGCATTTGGCAGGCGCTGCACGGTCCGGAGCGCGAGGTGATCTTCCGCCAGGAGCATCCACCGGGTCAGCAAGGCCTCTCGGACTTCACCGATGCCAGCGCACTCGGCGTCACCATCGCCGGTGTGCACCTCGTGCACCGGCTCTACCACTTCCGCCTGGCGTTCTGCGGCTGGCAGCACGCCGAAGTGGTGCTCGGTGGCGAAAGTTTCGTCGCATTGGCCGAGGGCTTGCAGAATGCCCTCTGGGCACTCGGCGGTGCGCCGCACGAGCATCGCAGCGACAGCCTCTCGGCAGCCTTTCGCAATCTGGACCGCGACGCAGCGGAGGATCAGACCGAGCGCTATGAGGCGCTGTGCGCGCATTACGGCGTGACCGCCACGCGCAACAACCCAGGCGTCGCCCACGAGAACGGCGCCATCGAGGCCAGCCATGGCCATCTCAAACAGGCTTTGGCACAGGCACTGCTGCTGCGCGGCAGCACTGACTTCACCGACCTGCCGCAGTACCGCCGCTTCGTCGCCGAGGTGGTCGGCCGTGCCAATGCCGATCGCCGGCGTGCCCTCGAGATCGAGCGTCCACTCCTCAAGCCGTTGCCGCCACGCCGCACCACCGACTTCGAGGAGGACCTGGTCACCGTCACCCGCAACGGCGGCTTCCTGTTGCGCCGGGTGTTCTACACCACCCCATCGCGGCTGATCGGTCATCGCCTGCGGCTACGCATATATGATGACAGGATCGAATGCTTCCTTGGCAGCGAGCCAGTCCTGACCTTGCAACGTGGCCGGGCACCGCAAGGACGTCGTGTGCGCGTTCGCACTGTGCATGTGGTGGATTATCGCCACGTCATCCACGCGCTGCGCCGCAAACCACAGGCACTGCTGAACCTGGTCTACCGCGATCAGCTCTTCCCGCGCGCCGAGTTTCGCAATACCTGGGACGCCTTGATCGCTGCGGAACCGCCCCGCAACGCCTGTCGGATCATGGTCCGTCTGCTCGCGCTGGCACACGAGCGTTGCTGCGAAGCGGAACTGGCGGCCGAACTGGGTGCGATCCTCAGCCGTGGGGGCCTGCCGGACCTGGAACTGCTCGAAGCGCGGTTCGCCCCGGCCAGTATGACCTCGCCACAGGTGACAGTTACCTTGCCCTCGGCGGGTACCTACGACGCACTCTTGAATAATGCCGTTGCGGAGGTCTCGGCATGAGCAAGATCTCCGTCGATGCCGCGCGACTGCCGCTGCTGCTGAACGAACTGCGATTGCCCGCCATCGGCCGTCTCTGGCCGGACCTCGCCGCACGTGCCGACAAGGAAGCCTGGCCAGCCACCCGCTTCCTCTCGGCACTCGCCGAACTCGAGCTCGCCGAACGCGCCAGGCGACGCATCGAGCGCCATCTGCTCGAGGCACGTCTGCCGCCAGGCAAAACCCTCGACGGCTTCGACTTCAACGCCGTGCCGATGCTCAGCAAGGCTCACGTCCTGGCACTCGCCTCCGGCGACACCTGGCTGAGCAAGGGGGCCAACCTGCTGCTGTTCGGGCCGCCCGGCAGCGGCAAGAGTCACATCGCCACAGCGCTTGGCCGAACCCTGGTCGAGAACGGCTACCGCGTGCTGTTCACCCGCACCACCGACATGGTTCAGCGCCTTCAGGCCGAGCGGCAGTCGCTGCAACTGGCCGCCGCGATCGCCAGGCTCGACCGCTTCGACCTGCTGGTGCTCGACGACATCTCCTATGTGAGCAAGGACCAAGCCGAGACCAGCGTGCTGTTCGAACTCATTGCCGCTCGCTACGAGCGCCGTTCGCTGCTGATTACCGCCAATCAACCCTTCGGCGACTGGGGCAAGGTGTTCCCCGATCCCGCCATGACGGTCGCTGCCATCGATCGCCTCGTCCACCACGCCACCATCTTCGAGATGAATGTCGAGAGCTATCGACGGCGCACCGCCATCACCCGCAAGCCCAAGCCGAATCAGCAGCCCGCCGAAACCACCGCCTGATCTCAGCACCTGATTGTCGCTCAGCAGCGACAATCAGGGCCGCTTCTTTCCTCTTGCCAGCGGCAATCAGACGCGACATTCATCGCTCCAAGCGGCGTCGTTGGCTCCATCCTGATTGCCGCCCGCAAATACTCTGTTTGTCGCGCTACAGGCCGAGGCACGATTCAAGGTGGCATGCAGCGAGATGGACGCACGCTCGACCACGGAACGCTGGAGACCATCCGGTTGA
>DATKFJ010000037.1:0-6637 GCA_035511435.1 Acetobacteraceae bacterium
ATCGACATCGACCCTTGATGCCGCGATGGTCCTGCTCAAGTCTGTTGTTGAGATATCGGCTCGTTCGATGCCGCACCTGTTTGCCGAGCTCGGTTCGGATCGCTCTGGGATAGGCATCATGGCCATCAGTGGTGACCCGATCCGGAGTGACGCCAGTCGCCGCCTTGGCCGATCGAAAAAATGCCCTGGCGGCAGCAAGGTCACGATGCTCGCTCAGCATGACGTCAACCAAGGCGCCGTCGCGATCGATCGCGCGATAGAGATACCGCCAACGGCCCGGTACCCGGATATACGTCTCATCAGTGTACCAGCTGGGCCAATCCTGCCTTTGCGTCGCCGACGCAGGTTTCTCGGCAAGCGTCGGCGTCAGCTTGGCCTCCCAATCGCGCACCGCTTCATAGCTGAAGATGAACCCGCGAGTCAGGAACATCTCTGCCAGATCCCGCAGGCTCAGCTTGTACCGCAGCCGCCAGAACACCACGAGTGCAATGACATCGCTCGGATACTGCGTACGGTTGAGCACACCGACGCTGCGCTCGTTGAACTGCTTGCTGCAGGTCCCGCGCCGGTACCGGCGGTAGCCTTGCGTTGTCCGCTCAGGCCGCTCGCTGATAGCCGCCGATCCACATACCGAGCACCGCATTCCATTCCAATCCCCACAATGAGCAGGCAGCGTGCCCGATCCACCCGATGGCGCGAAGGCTGACAGAACCTGTCTCGGCAGCGAGGCAACGGAGACCATCGAGACCGACCGCGTCGCGCTGAAGCCGGACACAGCACTCCGCGCTTCGCCCGGCGACGTAATGCTGAACTGCGCGGACCAGCGGAAAGACGCGTCCCTTGCATGTTAATGTCGGCAGAGGCCGGCGCGCAGCCCCAAAAAAAAGCCACCGCCCCGAAAACAGAGCGGTGGCACGGAAATACAGGTTATAAAGAGGAGCGTAGCTAGGGCGTGGACGGCTCCCTAGCTTTACAATTCAAGCAGACCGCCGACGCTTCACGACTCCCAGACCGACTAGTCCGAAGCCCAGAAGGAGGAGCGAAGCCGGCTCCGGCACAACCGCGGGCTGGAAGGTTGCATTCCCGCCGCCACCCGTGCCACCAGCGCCGACGATCACCGTGCTTGTGCCCGACGTCGTCACGACCGAGCCGGTATTGGTGGTCGAGGAGAACAGATCGAGCCCCACAGTCGCCGGCGGATTAACAAAGAAGCCAGCCCCCGCAGCGGTTTCCGTGAACGACGCCAAGATGTTGGCTCCGACCGACAGTCCTTCACCTGCCGTAAACGTCAATGTCGCCGTACCAGGGGTGATCTCGGAACCCGTCGCCAGTTCAACAGCCGTCCCAATACCAGTTACCGATGCGCCGGCCGCGCTGGCACTGAACTTTGGCGCGGCCGAAGAATCGGCCGGGGCCAGGAACAGTTGGAAATTAAACGACGTAATCGGGCTGTTAATGGTAGAGGTAGTGGTAGGAATTGCCGTTGCCGTAGTAGTGCCCGACGCCTGAAACGTGGCGTAAAGCACATATCCCGTGCCGAACAACGCACTGTTACCTGCACCAAGAGTGCTTCCGGGTGAGAGTGCGCTGGACCCGCCTAGCGTGAAGGCCGACAAATTGACGATGCCGCTATTCGCGAACGTCCCCGGTCCTCCCGCTCCGAGGACGATGGACCCATACTCAGCCGTGGTGATGTCATTCGCGGTGAACTGCTGGGCCACCGTAGTGGTTATGCCTGGTATGGCGTTCGGATTCCACGTGAACGTGACGGGAGCGGCAGATGCGCTGCCCGCCCCGGCCATGGTCAGGAGGGCCGTAGCGGCGCCCACCAGCAACAGGGTGTGCGTAGGATTCTTCAAGCGGAACATCTTATACTCCTATCGGGCGCCGAGCGGTCACGCTCAACCTGGTTGGTCCACAAATCAGGCTACCAGCGAACTGCCAACATAGCCTGACTGCTGAACTTCAAAGCAACATCCGTGCCAACAAAGATTTCTAAATGGTTTCAATGGCTTGTGTGTGGCAAGCCCGACAAGGTTAATGAGAGTGTAAAATAATCCGACATTTCTCCCGCCGACCGGCTGCCGCACAAGCAGCGCCCGAAATGGCGAAGCCTTCCTTCCTCTCCGTTCAAGATCTGCGTCACGGCCACCCGTCATGCGGGCCCTCGCTCGAGTTGCGCATCTGGCCCGGGATCGCCGCGTCGTTTCGTTTCTCGCGATGACAGGCGAATGCGGCGCATCTCCAGATGGCCGGGACCAGTCCCGGCCATCGTAATCCAGGAGTGCCGTCCCTCAGTTCGTCAGATTATAGAACTTCGCTGCGTTCTCGCAGGTGATCTTGTGGATGTCGTCAGCCGACAACCCCTTGAACTGCTCCTCGATATACTTCGTTGACTCCGGCCAGATTCCATCGGTGTGCGGATAGTCCGATCCCCACATCAGAGTATCCACCGTCATCAAATTGTTCACGTTCAGCAGCTTCGGTCCGATCGGATCGAACTGGAACGTCGCCTTGCACTGCCGCTGCCAGTACTCACTCGGCTTCAGTTTCATCAGGTCGCGGAAGCGGTCCTCGAACTCGAAATCCATGCGATCCAGCGCGTAGGGAATCCAGCCGATGCCGCTCTCGCCGAACGACACGCGCAGGCGCGGGTAACGCTCGAACACGCCGGCGCCGATCATCGCTGCCAGGATGTGGATCAGTCCCATCTGGAATGCCGACACGCCGGTGAACATCGCCGCGCGCCTCACCTGACCGGACGCCATCTCACGTGCGCGTGGCGGCGTGGTGGGGAACGTATGGAAATGCAGCGGCAACTGCACGTCGCTCACGGCCTGCCACAGCGGCTCCCAGCACGGGTGCCACATCGGCTCCATGTCCCACGAGCACGACAGTTCAAGCCCGCGCAGGCCCATCTTGGCGGTGCGGTACACCTCTGCCACCGCCCACTCGATGTCGCCATACGGCAGGCATGCCAGGCCGATGTGGCGATCCGGATAGTGGCTGCAGAATTCCTTCAGCCAGTCGTTATAAATCCGGAACATCTCCGCTGCCGCCTGATTGTCCTTCAGCTTCGACGCGGAACCCAGGATGCCGAAGATCACCTCGGCATCGACGCCGTCACGCTCCATGTCCTTGAGCCGCAGATCCGGATCGCTGACCCGGCGGATGTCCTTTTTGCCGTCGGCGAACAGGCCGGTTTCTGCCATGATGTCGACCCGGCGGTTCTGGCCTGGCACCAGCTTGGCGCCCGACGGTCCGACACCGTTCTTGAGGCCGAACGTCGCGCCGGCCTTGGTCACCCATTGCGGACCGTCCGGCCCATCGGCGACGTATGGCATGCGGTCGCGCATCTCACGCGACGCCTCCGAGACGAACAGCTCTGGCGGCATCCACGGCATATCGAGATGGCAGTCGGCCGAAATTCGACGGTAATGCACGGTGTTCCTCCCGCTCCAGTTGTGTTTGGGTCGCTGATCGGGGGCAGTCTGCGCCCAATACCGGCTGCCTTCCAAGGGTCCCCGATCCTCGCCGTTCGCCAACTGACGGTTGCCGTGACGGGGCGAAACCGGCTACGCAGCCGCCATGGACAAATCTCTTGCCGATACGCTGACCAGTTGGCGCCGCCATCTGCACGCGCATCCTGAACTGACCCTGCACGAGCAGGCGACTGCCGCCTTCGTCTGCGCCAAACTTCGGGAGCTGAATGTTCCATTTGTCGCCGGTGTCGGCGGCCACGGCGTGGTGGCCACGATCAGCCGCGGGCAATCCAATCGCAGTGTCGGCCTGCGCGCCGACATGGACGCACTGCCGATCGCGGAAACCACTGATCTGCCCTATGCATCCGGCAATCCCGGCGTGATGCACGCCTGCGGCCACGATGGCCACACCACGTCGTTGCTGGGTGCCGCGGCGCTGTTGCAGCAGGACGCGAACTGGGCCGGCACGGTGCATCTGGTGTTCCAGCCGGCGGAGGAAGGCGGCGGCGGTGCGAAGAACATGATCGCCGATGGCCTGTTCGAACGTTTCCCGATGGAACGGATTTTTGGCTACCACAACTGGCCCGGTCTGGCTGCGGGCAGCGTGGCGGTGCACGACTCGGCGGTGATGGCATCCGGCGGACGGATCGAGTTCCGCGTGAAGGGCGTCTCCGGCCACGCCGCGCTGCCGCATCTGACGCGCGACCCGATGGTGGCCTCGGCGCATCTGCTGCTGGGGTTGCAGACGATCATTTCACGCAACGTCGATCCGATGGATTCGGTGGTGATCTCTGTCGCCACGATGGAGGCGGGCACCGCAGCCAATCAGATCTCCGGCGAGGCCGTCATGCGCGGCACCATGCGCACGCTGCGGAACGAGACGTGCGACCAGGTAGAAGCGGCGATCCGCCGCGTCTGCGCCGGCGTGGCATTGAGTTGCGATCTGCAGATCGAGGTCGCGCTGCGCCGCGGCAACCCGGTGACGGTGAACACGCCGGCCGAACGGGATCTGGCGGCAGAGGCGGTGATGGCGGCGGGACTGCCGTTGCGGCGCGACATGGCGCCCGCGATGACCGGCGAGGATTTCGCCTGGTACCTGGAGCAGCGCCCCGGCGCGTTCGTCTGGATCGGTAACGGCCCCGCCGATGGCGGCCGCGCGCTGCACAACTCGAGCTATGATTACAATGACGCGATCCTGCCGGCCGCCGCGGGGTACCTCGCCGGCGTGGCGAAACGCGCGCTGGGAAGCTGACGCCGGCGTTCTGTTCGCGCTCGTGGTCCCGCGAAGTCCGTTACGATTCCGTGGTATGGGGTAACAGGCAGCTGCCCGGTGATGCGGCACTGCCGGGCGGCTGGTAGATTTCCAGCCGCACCTGCGTGACGCCATCCTGCTTCATGCCCAAGGACGTCGCGGCCGGCGCAGAGAGATCGATGATGCGGCCCGGCTTGAATGGCCCCCGATCGGTGACGCGCACGATGACGGAGCGGCCGGACGCAATTTCTGTGACCAGCAATTGCGTGCCGAACGGCAGCGACTCATGTGCGGCGGTGAGTGCGCCAGGGTCCTGCCTGGAAGCGTGCGTCGCGGCGCGATACCAGGAGGCCAGACCGGTCTGCATGCATGGTGGCGGTGCCGCGGGTGCGCTGGCCTGCTGCTGGGGTGCGGCGCATCCAGCGAGTGCGATCGTGGCCAGACCGATTGCCAGAAATACGTGCATGCCGGCCAGCCAATGGATACTCGAAGGCGAAATGATGGCGGAAGGCTGGAGAACACCCGATCGTCATCGCGGAGGAATGGCGGCCAGACGGCACGACTAAGTTGCCGCTCAGGTTCACCCTGGCCACAGCTGCGCCCTGGCCAGCCGCTGCGCCCTGGCCGACCGCTGCTCCTATGCGACCGCTACGTTGTCGATCAGCCGCACGGCGCCTAGTCGCGCGGCGGTGATCAGACGGGATCCGGAACGCACCGCGGGCAATGGTGCGAGTGTCGGCCCGTCGACCAGCGCCAGATAGTCGAGAGCGAACCCCGCCTGCGTCAGATAGTTCCCCGCATCGGCGATGACCCGGTCTGCCGCGTCGCCTGCCGCGAGCGCGCGCGACGTCGCGTCCAGCACCGCATGGAGGCGCGGCGCGCGTTTGCGGTCTTCATTCGTCAGGAACCGATTGCGCGAGGACAGCGCCAGGCCGTCGGGTTCGCGCACCGTCGGCACGCCGACGATCGCCAACGGCAGATGCAGATCGGTGACCATACGGCGCACGACCTGCACCTGCTGCCAATCCTTTTCGCCGAAATACGCCTGATCCGGCCGCACCTGGCCGAACAGTTTCGCGCACACCGTAGCGACACCGCGGAAATGCCCCGGCCGTGCCTCGCCTTCCCAGCGTTCCGCCGGACCTGTCACTACAATCGTGGTGGCATCATCGGCGGGGTAGATCACTGGCAGATCGGGCAGCCATGCGAGGTGGCAGCCGCATGCTTCCAGCGCCGCCAGATCGCCCGCCTCGTCGCGTGGATAGCGCGACAGGTCCTCGTTCGCGCCGAACTGCAGCGGATTGACGAAGATCGAGGTGATGACCCCGGCGCTGCTCGCCACGGCCGCGTGGACCAGAGCACGATGGCCGTCGTGCAGCGCGCCCATCGTCGGCACCAGCGCCAGTGCGCCGTGCCTTGCCCGCAGCGAGGCACAGCCGGCATGCAGTTCCAGAAGCGTTCGGGCGATCATCATGAAGCTGAATTTGGCCGCGTGGCCGCCGCGGTGCAACATCGCGCCCAACGACGCGGAGGTGTGACATGAAATTACAGGGACAGGTGGCGTTGGTCACCGGCGGATCGCGTGGCATCGGGCGCGCGACGGCGCTCGGTTTCGCGGCCGAGGGCGCGGATATCGCGTTCTGCCATCTGGACGATGGGACGAAGGCCGAGGAAACGGCGGACGAGATTCGCGCGCTGGGGCGGCGGGCGCTGCACCGCTCTGTCGATGTCGTGGACATCGCCGCCTCGCGCGCGTTCGCGCAGGAGACTGTTGCGGCACTTGGACCGATCGACATCCTGTTCAACAACGCGGGCATGAACATCCGCAAGAGGTTCGAGGATTACACCGAGGCGGATTACGACCGCATCATGGATGTCCACATGAAGGGCATGTTCTTCATGG
>DATKFJ010000038.1:0-3082 GCA_035511435.1 Acetobacteraceae bacterium
ATCTGCGGCACACGTGGCTTGAGTACGCCGTTGCGGAATCTGCGCGTCAGGCTGCGGCAGGGGGTAAGCGAGGCGTATCACTGCGTCTATACAGCATTGTTTCTCGATGGGTCGACATTTGGGCCGGTGCAAGCAGGACAATTGTGCCAGTCGGCCAGTCTGGCCCCGTTGGAAGCATTTCAGCTGCTGATCGTTCCACACCAGCCCGAGGCCCGCCATGCGGAGTCCGTGATCGCGGCGAAACCGTCATGAGGGAACGCGGCCGCTGGCGCGCCTGGCGGGAGCTGGCATCCAGCGGGAAGCCGGCTATCATGCTATGTGATTGTGTTCCTGCAATGAACCAGCAAGGTGGCCGATGCGCCCGGTAAACTCGCTTCTCGGATCACTTGGCACCACGATCTTCACCGTGATGTCGGCGCTTGCGGTGCAACATGGTTCGATCAACCTGGGGCAGGGATTCCCTGACACCGATGGGCCAGCCGATGTGTTGCAGGCTGCGGCGCAGGCCCTGATGGACGGGCGCAACCAATACCCGCCGATGACCGGCGTGCCGGAGCTTCGCCAGGCGGTAGCAGCGGCGAATGCGCGCTTCTATGGGCTGGAGGTCGATCCGGCGACCGAGGTTGTCATTACCTCGGGTGCCACCGAAGCGATCACCGCCTGTCTGATGGCTGTGCTCGATCCGGGCGATGAGGCGGTGCTGATCGAGCCGCTGTACGATACCTACGCACCAGTGGTTCGCATGCTGGGCGCCACGCCGCGCTTCGTGCGGTTGGCGCCACCGCAATGGGAGCTGCCGCGCGCCGAGTTGGCTGCTGCGTTCGGGGCGAAGACCAAGGCGATCGTGCTGAACACGCCAATGAATCCCACGGGCAAGGTGTTCACCGCCGCCGAATTGGCATTCATCGCGGACCTGCTGGTGCGACATGATGCCTATGCGGTGTGCGACGAGGTCTACGAGCACCTGATATTCGACGGAAAACGCCACATTCCGCTGATGACGCTGCCCGGATTGCGCGACCGGGTAATGCGCATCGGCAGTGCCGGCAAGACGTTTTCACTGACCGGCTGGAAGGTGGGCTACGTCACCGCCCCGGCGGGGCTCGCCCCGCTGGTGGCCAAGGCACACCAGAACCTGACCTTCACCACGGCGCCCAATCTACAGCGCGCGGTGGCGGTGGGACTGGCGAAGGACGATGCCTATTTCGCCAATCTGGGCACCGCGCTGCAGGCCAAGCGCGACCGGCTGGCGGCTGGGCTGGCGGGTCTCGGCATGTCGGTGCTGCCGGCGCACGGCAGCTACTTCATTACCACCGACTTCGCCCCGCTGGGTTTCCACGGCGACGACGTGGCGTTCTGTCGTCACATCACGGAAGCTGCCGGCGTCACCGCCATACCGGTCACCGCGTTCTACGACGCGCCGGATCCGCCACGGCATTATGCCCGCTTTGCATTCTGCAAGAGCGACGACGTGCTGGACGAGGCGGTGGCGCGGCTCAGGCGGCATTTTGCCAGGGCGCGGCCGCAAGCGTTGACGGCTGCTGGCTGATCGTCCTAAAGCCGCCGCCCGGATGGCGGGCATAGCTCAGTTGGTAGAGCGCCAGGTTGTGGTCTTGGATGTCACGGGTTCGAGTCCCGTTGCTCGCCCCATCCGCTGCCGTGGTTGGGGCATCCGGCGACGCCGCGAGACCTGTCACCATCATCAGCGGCGTGCGTCGGCAATTTCGACCGCAACTGGCGGTGCACCGCGATGACCTCGGATAATATCGCCGCTGTCATCCTCGCGGGCGGCATGGCTCGTCGCATGGGAGGCGGCGACAAGGCGCTGCTCGACCTGGCGGGCAAGTGCATAGTCGAGCGCTGCAGCCGGCGGCAACCGGCCGCACTATCTGGTTCGCGCTCTGGCCGGTGACGTGGCGCGACCAACTGCGATAGACGCTTTCTGCTCCGGGCCGACGTGATGTGGCTCATTTCTCCTCCCCGATCGGCACGCGCTGGGTTGATTTTCCCACGGCAAAATGGGACCCGTTCCTCAACGTCAACACGCCGGACGACTTGGCGGCGGCGCGGTCGATCGCGGAGGGGAAGCAATGGTGAAGACGGTCGCAATCGGTGGCCTGGGCGCGATTGGCCTGAAGCTGGCACGCGCGTTGGATGCCGGGGTTGATGGTCTGCAACTGATTGCGGTGGCGGCGCGCGACGAGGCCAAGGCACAGGCCAACGTCGAGGGTTTCCGTTCGCCGCCCCGGATCGTCGCCCTGGCGGCGCTGGCGGAGGCAGATATTGTGGTGGAGTCGGCCCCGGCTGCGGTGTTCGAGAAGATCGCCGGTCCCGCGATCGAGGCCGGCCGCATCTTCGTGCCCGCGTCAGTCGGTGCACTGCTGCCGCGCATGCACCTGGCGCGCCGCGCGCAGGAGACTGGCGCCCGCATCGTGGTGCCGACCGGCGCGCTGCTGGGTCTCGACGCCGTGCGTGCGGCTGCCGAGGGGCCGGTGGAGAGCGTCACTATCGAAAGCCGCAAGCCACCACGCGGATTGGCGGGTGCACCGTATTTGGTGCAACATGGCATCGACATCAGCAGCGTCACCGCGCCGCGGCGCGTGTTCCAGGGCAACGCCTTCGATGCCGCCGCCGGTTTTCCGGCAAACGTCAATGTGGCCGCGGCGTTGGCGTTGGCGGGTATCGGGCCGGTACGCACGCGCGTCGAGATCTGGGTGGACCCGACCATCACCCGCAACATCCATACGATCCGTGTGGAAGCGGCCGCGGCGCGCTTCACCATGACCATCGAGAACGTGCCGAGCGTGGAGAACCCGCGTACCGGCCAGATCACCGCGCTTTCCATGTTGGCCTGTCTGCGTGGGCTGGTGTCGACGCTGAAGGTCGGCACGTAGTGGCCCGGCTGCTTGCATACGGCCCCGCTGCTTGCGTACGGGCCGCCGCTTGCCTGTGGACGGCGAAATTAGTGGCCGGGCATTGGCTGCTTGCTTGACAGCTTTCTCTCGTCCGCTTTCAGTCGCCGACAAACCGAAGGGGCTTCGCATGCAACGTCTGGCATACGCGATCGCGGCACTCGTGCTGG
>DATKFJ010000039.1:0-3144 GCA_035511435.1 Acetobacteraceae bacterium
TTCCGCGCTCTGCGGACGGCGGGAGAACGCGCATGAATGCCATCGGCCAATCACTGTCGCGCGCTGACGGGCGTTTAAAGGTTACCGGGCGGGCGCGTTACACCGCGGACGTGCGATCGGACGACGCGCTGCATGCGTCTATTGTCCATAGCACGATCGCCAATGGGACCGTGAAAGCCATTGACACCATAGAGGCTGAGAAGGCGCCAGGCGTGGTGGCTGTGTTCACCGCGCACAATATGCCACGTCTGAATCCGACGCCCAGACCATGGAGCCATCTGCATCCGCATGGACAGGGCTACCTCCCGATGCAAAATGATCAGATACACTATGTTGGACAACCGATCGCGCTGGTGGTGGCGCGTACTCTGGATCAGGCTGCCCACGCTGGGACGCTAGTCAGGGTGGAATACGAGATGCGGTCGCCGACGGTGTTCAATGCGAAGACCGCGCGCGATGCGGTGGATCCGTCGCAATTCCTATGGCCAGTGACGTCGTCTGTGGGCGACGCAGCGAAGGGACTGGCGGAAGCCGCCATCAGGATCGAACAGGTCTACACGACCGCCGATCGCCACCACAACCAGATGGAGCCTCACGCGACGCTGGCCAGTTGGGACAAGAATGGAACGTTGACGCTGTTCGACTCCACACAACACATTTTCGGCACGAGAGAACTCGTCGCCATCGTTCTTGGCATTCCATCGGACAAAATCAATGTCGTCGCGGAATTTCTTGGGGGCGGCTACGGCGGCAAGGCATATGTCTGGCCCCACACGTTATTGGCCGTGGTCGCCGCGAAAGTGCTCGCTCAGCCCGTTCGCGTTCAGCTTACCCGGGCGCAAATGTACTCAATGGCTGGACATCAGCCGGCTACGATCCAGAGAATTGCTGTTGGCGCGGACGGAAGCGGCAAGCTTACTGGCATTTGCCATGAGAGCATTTCGCCGACCCCGGTTTTCGACAACTACATCGAGTACGCGGCAAACGTCACACGATCCCTGTGGGGTGCAAGCGGCGGCATTTCCACCGGCCACAAGGTCGTTCATGTCAACCGAAACACCCCGACGGCAATGCGTTCGCCGCATGAGGCCCTTGGCCATGTCGCGCTTGAATGCGCGATGGACGAGCTGGCCTACGCAACCGGTGTCGACCCGGTCGCACTGCGGCTGTTGAACAACACCACCATCGATCCGTACAGCGGAAGGAATTTCTCAACGCGTAGTATGCGCCAATGCCTGGTCGAGGGCGCTGAGCGGTTCGGTTGGCGCAATCGCATGCCGGCGCCGCGTTCCATGCGCGACGGCCGCTATCTCATCGGGCAAGGCGTGGCGGGGGCGATCTACACGCATTGGCGCTGGCCGGCCAAAGCGCGCGTTACCGTGAACCGCGACGGAAGCGCGCTGGTCGAAGCCGGTATGCACGACCTCGGAACGGGTACCTACACGGTGATGCGGCAAGTGGCCGCCGACGCGCTCGGGCTGCCGGCAGAGAAAGTGACGGTCCACCTTGGGGATACGCGTCTGCCTGAGTCGCACGCTGCGATCGGTTCGGCCACGATGGCCAATGCCGGCGCTGCCGTGCTGCTGGCCGCGAAGGCTGCGCGCAAGAAGGCAACGCACGGAAACGAGGTTGTCGTGGCTGAAGCGAGCTATGACCCGGTCGAAGAGGCGAATGGCCCGAAAGCAATCTTCAGCTTTGCCGCCGTGTATGCCGAGGTGCGCGTGGACGAGGAACTCGGGCTGGTACGTCTGAACCGCTTTGTCGGCGCCTATGACGCGGGCCGGATCATCAATCCGAAATTGGCTCGCAGTCAGGCGATTGGCGGTATCATCTGGGGAACCGGACAGGCGCTGATGGAGCAATCGGAGATTGACCCGAATATAGGGCGCTTTCTCCACCGGAACTTGTCCGGATACCTGGTGCCGACCAACGCGGACATTCCGGATTTGAATGTGCTGTTTGTTGGCAAGTTTGATGAGGAAGCGAGTCCGTTGGGCGCGAAGGGCTTGGGGGAGCTTACAGCTGTATCTGTTGCTCCTGCTATCGCCAATGCCGTTTTCCACGCAACAGGCAAGCGAATCAGGGATCTGCCGATTACTATCGAAAAACTCACAATCGACGGCTAGACCCAATGCATATTCTCGTCACGAGTGCTGCCGGCGCGAACGGCAACGGCTATGGTGGTCTGCTCGCGTTTGATTCCGAGGGTAGGCTGCTTGGTCTCTTCAGCGAAGACACTCGCATAGCTGATCCGCGCGGCCTGGCCATCGACGATAGCACAGGGCTTCTATTTCTCAATAGCGGCACCAACCGGATACTGGCGCTTGATGGGAATGGGAATGTCGTTCGCGATACCGGCCCAATTGACGGACTAAATCCAGGAGGTGGGACCTTCGGCCCGGATCGGCGGTATTATGCCGGGTCGCGCAACGCACGTACAATCCTGGCATTTGCCAGCAGTCTTAAGACGGCCGGCGAGAATGTCCTCGCGCCAGGTATCGTGCCGTTTCCGCGCGGGTTTGGCTTTGGCCACGACGGCCGACTGTTCCTTGCTTCTGGCATTGGTCCGAACGGCGAGGGCGACGACACAATCATCGCGGCCGGGCCAGGCGGAGATATGTTGTCGCCACGGTTCGTACAGGATCCCGAGCTCAGTCCGCTGGATCTTGTGATTGCTCCCAACGGCAACATCCTCGTTTCCAGCGAGCGCCCGTTCGGTGCATCCGATGCGATCACGACCGTCCGGGAATACGACCCAAGCGACGGACAACTCATTCGCGTGTTCTCACCGAGCGATCGGGCCGAATTTCGCAGACCGCGCGGATTGCGCTTCGCGCCCGATGGAAATCTCTACTGTGTCGCCGAGCACGAAGTTGTCGGCTTCGATTTCTCAAGCGGCGCGTGCCTGGGTGCCGTCGTACGGTTCCCTCGGCTAAACGGCCAGGCAGTGGCGTGTTTCTGACGCGTACCACCCGGACGAGAAATGTCCGATGCCGCAACAAGACTGGCGGAGCACTTTTGCCGCGATGGCGCGTGCGGCGAGCGGCGATGCGGCAGCCGTTTCCTGCTTCCTTCATCCCTCCCGCGATGTACTGCATCGCCGATTGAGGCTCGAATCCCAACCCATCCGTCTCGTTGGTCGTC
>DATKFJ010000040.1:0-3043 GCA_035511435.1 Acetobacteraceae bacterium
CCGTCGAACGAACTCGCCCGATCCGCAGACATCGCACTTGCCGGCAACCAGGGGCGGCTTGAAAGTGTCGTGGTAGCCCGCGCCGCACTCCGCGCAGGTGAAGCGGCCGGCGATGCGGTCCACCAGCGCTGCGTCGTCCACCTTCAGCTCGATCACCGAATCCAGCTTCATGCGCTTCTCGGCAAGCATCCGGTCGAGCGCCTGTGCCTGCGGCACCGTGCGCGGGAAGCCGTCCAGGATGAAGCCGTTCGCCGCATCGGGTTCATCCACGCGGCCACGCAGCATGCGGATCAGCACGTCGTCGGAGACCAGTTCTCCCGATTCCATCACCGCCTTGGCCTCGCGACCGATCGCCGTGCCGGCAACAACCTCCGCGCGCAGCATGTCGCCAGTGGAAATCTGCGCAATGCCATAACGATCCCGCAGGCGCTGTGCCTGGGTGCCCTTGCCGGCACCGGGCGGTCCCAGCAGGATCAACCTCACCGTCGTCCTCGGACCCGCGACTTGCGGATCAGCCCCTCGTACTGGTGCGCCAGCAGATGCGACTGGATCTGGGTGACCGTGTCCATCGTCACCGACACCACGATCAGGATCGAGGTGCCGCCGAAGTAGAACGGTAGGCCGTAATCGCTGATCAGTACTTCCGGCAGGAGACAGACCGCGACCAGGTAAAGCCCGCCCACCGTGGTCAGCCGGGTCAGCACGTAGTCGAAGTACTCAGCCGTGGCACTGCCGGGCCGGATGCCGGGGATGAAACCGCCGTACTTCTTCAGGTTGTCCGCCGTCTCCTGCGGGTTGAACACCACCGCCGTATAGAAATACGAGAAGAAGATGATCATGAACGCATACAGCGCCATGTACAGCGGCGTGCCGTGCGACAGGTTGGTCGAGATGAACTGGAACCAGCCCGGACCCGTGCCGGCCGAGAAGCCCGCGATGGTCGCCGGGATCAGCAGGATGGAACTGGCGAAGATCGGCGGGATCACGCCCGACGTGTTGATCTTCAGCGGCATGTGCGTCGAATCGCCGCCGAACATCCGCGTGCCGACCTGGCGCTTGGGGTACTGCACCACGATGCGTCGCTGCGCGCGTTCGATGAACACGATGAACCCGACCACGAACACCGCCAGCACCATGAAGCCGACGATGAAGAACGGCGACAGCGCACCGGTGCGGCCCAGGTCGAGCAGTGCAGCCATCGCATTCGGCAGATTGGCGACAATGCCCGACATGATGATCAGCGACGTGCCGTTGCCGACGCCGCGCGCGGTGATCTGCTCGCCGAGCCACATCAGGAACATGGTGCCGCCGACCAGCGTGACGACGCACGAGAATCGGAAGAAAAAGCCCGGGTCGACCACCGCCGGACCGAACGAGCCGCGCATACTCTCCAGCCCCACCGCAACGCCATACGACTGAACCGCCGCGATCAGCACCGTCAGGTAGCGGGTGTACTGATTGAGCTTCTTGCGCCCCGATTCGCCTTCCTTCTTCAGCGCCTCCAGCGACGGCACCGCGGCCGTCATCAACTGGATGATGATGCTGGCGCTGATGTACGGCATGATCGCGAGAGCGAATACCGTCATGCGCCGCAGCGCGCCGCCGGTGAACATGTCGAACATGCCGAGTACGCCGCCGCCGTGCTGCTGCAGCATCTCGGTCATCACGCTGGCATCGACGCCGGGCACCGGGATGTAGGTGCCGATACGGTAAACGATCAGCGCGCCGAGAGTGAACCAGATGCGCTTCTTGAGTTCGGTCGCCTTCGACAGAACGCCGAGATTGAGATTTGCCGCAAGTTGTTCGGCAGCCGAAGCCATGGTTCGTCCCTCGTCAGTCGCGTCTTATTTTCGGCCGGCGGGACAGTGAGTGCAAGCTGCGATCGTGTTCATTGCCATGGCAGGGTCACACTGCCCCGGTCACACTGCATAGGCGTTCACACTGCCTGGCCGTCTGGATAGGTGCCCTGGCTGGGCGCTGCCGACCTGGCCAGGCGCTGCCGACGCACAACCTGGTCCTGACGCCTACGGGACACTCCCGGCCACGACAGATCAGCCTTCCGCTGCCGCCACCTCGCGCTTCGCCACCGTGGTCGTCACCAGACCGCCCGCCTTCTGCACCGCCTCGATCGCCGCGGCCGATGCACCGGAAACCGTGATGGTGATCGCCCGGCTGATCTCGCCCTTGGCCAGCAGCCGCACGCCCGCCAGCTTGCCGCGCACCAGACCGGCTTCGCGCAGCGTGTCCTCGCTGATCGGCTGCCCGGCATCCAGCCGGCCGGCGATGATCGCCGCCTCCAGCGCACCGAGGTTCACCGGTGCGTATTCCTTGCGGAACGGGTTCCAGAACCCGCGCTTCGGCAGCCGGCGGTAGATCGGCATCTGCCCGCCTTCGAAGCCGTTCATCGACACGCCGGTGCGCGCCAACTGGCCCTTCACACCCTTGCCCGACGTCTTGCCCTTGCCCGAGCCAATCCCGCGCCCGAGCCGCTTGGACTTCAGGCGTGATCCGGGATTGTCGCGCAGTTCGTTCAGCTTCATCTCAGGACTGCTCCTCCACCTTGATCAGGTGGGCCACCTTGCGGATCATGCCGCGCACTGAAGGCGTATCCTCCAGCTCGCGCGTCCGCCGCTGCTTGTTCAGTCCCAGCCCGATCAGCGTTTCCCGCTGGCCAGGCTTGCGACCGGCCGGGGACCCCATCTGCGTCACGCGTACCTTAGGCACTGGCGGTCTCCTCCGGCGCGGGCGGTGCCTGCCCGGGACCGCGATCCGGGGTTGCCTCGCGACGCGCGAACAGTTCGGACACCTTCTTGCCGCGCCGTGTCGCCACCGAGCGCGGCGACACGCAGCGCCCGAACGCCTCGAACGCCGCCTTCACCATGTTATGCGGGTTGCGGCTGCCCAGCGACTTCGCCACCACGTCACCCATGCCGAGGGTTTCGAACACCGCGCGCAGCGGCCCGCCCGCGATGACGCCGGTGCCGGCGACCGCCGTGCGCATCACCACCTTGCCGGCGCCGTAGCGCCCGGTGATGTCGTGATG
>DATKFJ010000041.1:0-13275 GCA_035511435.1 Acetobacteraceae bacterium
TGGATCACTCGCTGGCCCGTCGATCAGATGGACATGGCGCACAGACTCGCGTGGCCGACGACATTGCATTGGCTCGGCACCGACAACTTCGGCCGCGATCTGTGGACGCGCATCGCGCTGGGCGCGCGCATCTCGCTGGCAACATCGATCTGCTCCGTTGCGCTGGCAGTGATCATCGGCGGTACCGTAGGCGTGATCACCGGTTACGTAGGCGGCTGGACTGACCTGTTGCTGATGCGGGTGGCCGACATCTTCCTCGGGTTCCCATCATTGCTGTTGGCGCTGGCGTTGCTGGCGGTGATGGGACCCGGCTGGGAGAACACGGTGCTGGCGCTCGCAGCATCGTTCTGGGCGGAGTACGCGCGTGTCGCCCGGAGCATCGTGCTCACGCTGCGCCAAGCCGAGTTTGTTATCGCGACGCGCGCAATCGGGGGGACGCATGTACATGTTCTACGGAGGGCGATCCTTCCCAACGCGACGGGGCCTATCGTTGTGCTTGCGACGCTTGGATTGGGCACTGCCGTGGTCGCTGAATCGGGATTGAGTTTCCTGGGATTTGGCGTACCGCCACCGGCCCCGACATGGGGATGGTCACTGGCGTACGGCACACGCTATCTGCGTTCCGCTCCGTGGATGGCCAGCGTTGTTGGACTGGCGATTATGATAACGGTACTCGGATTCAATCTCCTGGGCGATGGCCTCCGCGACTGGTTGGACCCACGTAGTCGGGACGGAACATGACACGCTGCGCTCGGGGGCTCTTGGATATTTCATGCCAACCGCATCGATTGGGAAGACTGCAGAACGTCGCTGTTGCACAGAAGCTGTTGGAAGGGATCGGCAGAGGCCAGGACCCGGCCGAGGTCGCCACCCTGCGACGGAGATCTCGTATTCGAGATCCAGGGCGATGATGGCGTGTTGCCCTGGATCGGCCGGAAGACCGGTCGCCAGGCGGCAGTGTCATGAAAGCCTGAGGCTGGACCAGCTCAAAGCGCGGGGGCGCCTCGGGCAGGGTTGGCAATCCGCCTGATTTGGCGAAAGCTTTCGCCATGAACGGAATATCCAGCATACTCGGCACCGATGTGGGCGGAACCTTCACGGACCTGGCATTGGTTACCGAGTCCGGCGAGCTGCATTGCTTCAAGGTGCCAAGCATCCCCTCGCGTCCAGGCGCTGGCATCCTAAGTGGCATTGATGAGATCCAAGCGACCCTGCAACTAAAGGGTCCGGCGTGGCACCGGATGGTCCATACCCACAGCAGTACGGTCGCGACGAACGCGCTGATCGAGCGCAAGGGCTCCCGCGTCGGACTGCTGGTGTCCGCTGGCTTCCGCGATCTGTTCGAGCTTCAGCGCCTGGCCGTGCCGCATCCCATGCGTTTCGATTCCAGGCGGCCGACGCCCTTGGTGCCACGTGCGCTGGTGCGCGAAATCGCCGGGCGGCTGGATGCCGACGGACAGGAGATCGAGCCGCTCGATACCGACGCGGTCCTGCGTGCCGCCGGCGAACTTCAGTCCGCCGGGGTCGAGATCACGATCGTCGTATGCCTGCACAGTTACCGTAACCCGACGCACGAGCGGGCGGTTCGTGACGCCATCGCCCGCAGCGGCATCAAGCTCCGTGTCGAGTTGTCCAGCGACGTCTGGCCGCAGGCGCGCGAATACGAGCGCGGCGTACTGACCGCCATTAATGCCAGCATCCGTTCGCTCGTCGAAGCCTACGTGGATCGACTGGTCGCTGGTCTCGAGGATCGTGGCATCGAAACGCCGGCGCGTATTGCCCGCTCCAATGGAGGAGCCGAACTCGCGGCAAGTCTGCGCGAACGTCCGGTCGTTGCTCTGCTCTCCGGCCCTGCCGCCGGCGTGAGTGGCGCGGCCGAGGTCGCGCGCGACGCCGGTTGGGAGGCTGCCGATCTGATGACCCTCGACGTTGGCGGCACGAGTGCGGATATCGGGGTCGTGCGAAACGGGCGCCCAGCGCTGAGTTCGGAAGAGCACGTCGCGGACTTTCCGGTGCTGATCCCGACCGTGGCCGTTTCCAGCATTGGTGCGGGCGGCGGTTCGATTATCTGGCTCGATCCAACCGGATCATTGAAGGTCGGGCCACGCAGCGTGGGTGCAGATCCGGGTCCCGCCTGCTACGGCACCGGATCGCTGGTCCCCGCGCTGACCGACGCGTTCCTGGTCGCTGGGTTGCTCGAACCCGGCCAGCGCCTCGGCGGAAAACTGCCGCTGCAGTTGGCACCGGCGCGCGATGCGCTGGGCGTGATCGCGGCACAGCTGACATGCTCGGTGGAGGAAGTCGCGGACGGCGCCATCCGCATCGCCATCGCTATGATGACCGCCGAGGCTTCCAACGTCCTGGCGCGTCGTGGCGTCGATGCGCCGCGGTTCCGCATGGTTGCGTTCGGCGGCGCTGGTCCGTTGCTTGGTGCATTGCTGGCCGAAGAGCTTTCGATCGACACCATCCTGATCCCGCCGCACCCCGGCGCGCTGAGTGCGTTGGGCGCGGCGCGTGCCGACCTGGAAGGCGACCTGGTGCAACCGGTGTACACGATGATGGGCAAACTTCCGCAAGGACGCCTGTCAGAATTGTTGAACGGCCTGGAGAACACCGCACTGCAATGGATCTCCGCGCAGACATCGCGAATACCGTCGTCAGGCACGCGCACCGAGATCGCGGCCGAGATGCGATACGATGGCCAGGGCTACGACGTGACCGTACCGCTCGACCGTGCATGGCTTGCTGACGGCGATACCGCGCGGATCCGTGCAGCCTTTCATGAGGCGCATCGCGCCACCTACGGTCATGCGAACGAAGCCGCACAGATCTGGTTGAAGGAACTGCGCGCACATGTGGTCGGCGAGATGCCGAAGCCGCGGCTCGCTCCTCTGCAGACGACGACCGGTCATGCACTCTCCGCTGCGCGGCCGGTTCGCTTGTCCGGCCAGACGGTCGCGGCCTCGGTCATTGAACGGTCCGCTCTGGCGGGCACGATTGCCGGTCCCGCCATCATCAATCAGATGGATACCACGACCCTTGTCCCGCCTGGCTGGCAAGCCCGGCGAATCGCGGCCGGCGCGTTGGTTCTTGAACGCGTGGCGACGGAAGGAACACCAGCACGATGATGGACGTCACGGTGCGGCAGGACGCAATCAGCGACGAGGTCTTCGCCAACCTCTTCAAGGCCGTCGTCGATGAGATGGCATGGATCGTTCTGCGATCCTCCCATACCACATTCGTGAAAGAGACGCAGGACTTTGCCGTATCGCTGGTGACCAACGAAGGTGAGATCTTCGCCTATCCGTACGGTAGTGGCGCAACGCCGATCATGGGTGTGCCCATGCACGCCGGCACCCAGGCGTTCGATGACTGGCAGCCCGGCGACGTGATGATGACCAACGACCCGTACACCACGGGCGGCATGGTCATGCACCTCAACGACATTTACCTGTTCAGGCCGCTGTTCGTGGCAGGCCGCCTGCTGTGCTTCGCATGGACCTTCATTCATTGCACGGATGTCGGCGGCTATGCGCCGGGCAGCATCGATATGCGGAACAACGAGGTGTTCCAGGAGGGTCTGCGCCTGCGCCCGGTCAAGCTGATGCGGCAGGGCGTGCTCAACCAGGAACTGTGGAACATCTTCTCCGACAATTGCCGGATTCCCGCACTCAACTGGGGCGACATCACCGCCTGCATCGCGGCGCTCGACAAGGCGGAACAACGGATGGCGCGGTTGGCCGAACGCTATGGCCGCACCGTCGTGGAACAGGCGATCTACGCCACTTTGGACCGCACGGAACAGCTTGCCCGCAAGGTCCTGGCACGCATTCCGCGGGGAGAATATCGGTTCGACGAATACTTCGAGGATGACTACGTCAGCGACCTGCCCGTCCGCCTCACAGCCAGGCTTGTTGCGCGCGGCGATGGCACCGTGTTGCTGGATTTTACCGGCTCCGATCCGCAGGTTCGCGCCGCGCTCAATCTGCCGACGGGATCGATGCGGCATCATCCATTCCTGTGCATGGCGCTGACGAACCTGGTCGTGACGCAGTCCGAGTCGATCCATATCAATGCAGGCATCATCCGCTGCATCGACCTTGTGCTGCCGGAAGCCTCTGTGGTGAACGCACGCTTCCCCGCCGCGTGCGGCATGCGCTTCACCACGGCGATGCGGATTCATGATCTTGTCCTGGGCCTGCTCGCACGGGCCGTTGAGGGATTGGCGCCGGTCGGCGGCTCCGGCGCCGTTGTCATCACCTATATTTCGACTTCGGAACTGGGTGAGACCGGACGTGTGGTGGTGGCCAATCCGGTGTCCGGCGGCTCCGGCGGGAGCGCGCGCCAGGACGGAATTTCCGGTTCCGAGCTTTCCGTGGCGTTCCTGCGCAACGTGCCCGTGGAGATACTGGAATCCGAGGCACCCGTAGTTGTACGGCGCTTCGGGCTGCGCCCGGACTCGGAAGGTGCCGGTCAATATCGCGGCGGGTTTGGTGCGGAATACGATCTGCAGATCCGTCATCCCAGCGCGGTGGTGGTGATGCGCGGCAAGGATCGGCACCGCTTCTGCGCTTGGGGCGCCGCCGGCGGCCATGCCGCCACGACCGGCGGCAATCACTGCGAGCGCCCCGGACAGCCATCGCACGATCTGGGCAAACAGACGGTCTATCGCGCCAACATGAATGAGGTGATCCGGCTCTGGAGCGGTGGAGGTGGCGGCTGGGGTGATCCATTGCTGCGCGACCCCGACGCGGTCAGACAAGACGTTGCCGCCGGGCTTGTGTCACCGGAACGCGCTTGCAGCGTCTACGGCGTCGCGATCGGCCAGGACGATGCGGCGACGCAGGCACTGCGTCATGCAATGTCCGCTGAACGCGGCGCACGGCCTGCATTCGACTTTGGTCCCGGTCGAGACGCGTGGGAAGCCCGATATGGAGTCGCTGCGGAGTGCATCGCCGCGTGGCTGCCGACACTTCCTGAAGGCGTGCGACGCCACGCGCAGGCCGAGGTCTATCAGCGCCTGCAGGAATCAGCACCTGGACCTTACGACAGCGTGGCGACGCAACAGGCTATTCATGTCGTTGAAGAAAATCTGCCACGCAGGATGTCATCATGAGCGACAGCGCTGCCGACCCCTATCTCTCCGAGGTCGATGACAAGCTGATCGGCGGCACCGTGATGGGCGGCATGATCGGCAACTTCATCGAATGGTACGATTGGACGATATACGGTCTGCTCTCGAGCGTCTTCGCAGCCCAGTTCTTTCCGTCCGACAATGCAATCACATCGCTGCTGGCGACACTTGCTACATTCGCTCTTGGCTTCGTCATGCGGCCGGTCGGTTCAATCGTACTGTCGCCAATGGCCGACAAATACGGCCGGCGCAAAATGCTGTCGCTGACCATATTGTTGATGGGCGCCGGCAGCCTGATCGTCGCGGTGACACCATCCTACGCCAGGATTGGCATCACCGCGCCGCTGCTGTTGCTGTTCGCGCGACTGCTGCAAGGCTTTTCGGCGGGTGGCGAATTCCAAGGTGCCGCAGCCTTCCTCGTCGAGCATGCCCCGAGGGAAAGGCGTGGCTTCGTCGGCTCGCTGCATCTCGCCAGCATCGGGTTCGCTGTCCTGGTCGCGACCGGCGTGTCCGCGCTGACCACCAACTTCATCGCGCAGCCGGCACTGAGCGAATGGGGCTGGCGGATACCATTCCTGATCGGTGCCATTCTCTCGCTGTACGGTCTGTATATCCGGATCGGACTACCCGAGACGCCGCATTTCGTCGCAGTGGAGCAGCAGCGCGCAGTGGAAAGCCGCCCGATCCTGCGTGCACTGAAGGATCATCCCTGGGAATCATTCGTCGTGTTCGCAATGCAAATGGGCACCGTCCAGTTATACATTTGGACAGTATTTCTGCCGACTTACGCGCATCTCGCAGGCGGCCTGCCGCTTGGCCAAGGGCTCATCGGTGGGGTGATCTCACTGGCAGTCTTCTGTGTCGTCACGCCGGCAGCAGGGGCGTTGTCCGATCGGATCGGCCGCCGCCCGCTGCTGATCGCGTATGCCATCGGCTTCATCGTTCTTGCGTGGCCCATGCTGCACCTGCTGCAAAATGGCGACTTCATGACATTCCTGGCGGTGGATATCGTGGGATGTATTCTGCTGGCGATGGTTGATGGCGTGCTGTCAGCCACGCTCTGCGAGCTGTTTCCCACGGCGGTGCGTACATCGGGGATCGGCTTCCCCTACGCAGTGTGTGCGGCAATCTTCGGCGGCACCGCGCCGCTGATCGCTGCCTGGCTGATCAGCATACATCGGCCGAGTCTGATTGCGGTGTATATCATGGCTATCGCCGCCATTGGTGGAATCACGTTTGTCAGAATGCGGGAGACGCGGGGCGTTTCGCTTCACTGAATGCGCTAAATGGTGCGACAATTGCCGCAATATTCTGGGAACCAAGCCGCGCCATGGCACTGTCACGGTAACCGGGTCTGGCAGCGAGATCGCACACGGGCAACAGTGCGCCGCCGCCGTCGCGGCAGGGTTGGGCGCAGTTGGTGCGTCGACGCAACGTACGTCAAGATTCAACGCCGCCGGTGCCATCTTTATCGCGCCATCGATAGATACATCAGGCGAGCTGGTGGACGTGAGGCTGAGCGAGACGCGCGGCATGGCGGCCGCCACAGCGTTCTTCCAATCCGCGAAAACGGTCATCGGAATCACGCCGGCCCGCGTGGCGACGGACGGGCACTACAGTTAACCGCGGGCGACCCGGACTGAGCTCGGCGAGGGTGTGCGCCATCGGACCAATCGTTACCTCGACAACCGGATCGAACAGGATCATCGCGGCATCAAAAGCCGACACCAGCCAATGCGCGGGTTCGAGAGCAGTTCGTCTGCTCCCAAAGGGAGCCTGATATGGCGCCACGTTCGGGGGATTTGTACTTGTTGGCGCGAGGGCTGACGAAACCAGTGATTGGGCATCACGTGTCTACTTCAACAGGGCGAGCACGCTGTGGATCTGCGCGACCACGGCCGCGCCCTCACCCACGGCAGCGGCGACGCGTTTGGTCGATCCGAACCGAACGTCGCCGATAGCAAACACGCCGCGAAGGCTCGTCTCCAGCGGAAGCGCCGCTCGGCCGGCCCCGGCTTCGCCCGGCAGCGGGAGCGCACCGGTCGTGACGAAGCCATTGGAGTCCAGGTCGACGCAGCCTCTTAGCCAGCCGGTGTTCGGGTCGGCGCCGATGAAGAGAAACATATGCCGAAGCCCGCAACGATGCTCCTCGCCCGACAGGCGGTTGCGGAACACCGCGCCGGTCAAGCCCTGGGCCGGATCGCCCTCGAGCGCGACTACCTCCGTGTGCGTGTGCAGCTCCACGTTGTGTAGGGCGAGGATTCGGTCGATCAGGTACTGCGACATGCTGGCTTCGAGACCTGGCCCGCGTACGATCAGATGCAGCCGCCGCACCCTGGACGCCAGAAAGACCACGGCTTGGCCGGCTGAGTTGCCCGCGCCGACGAGCGCAACTTCCTCACCCTCGCAGAGCTTCGCCTCCACCGGAGACGCCCAGTAGGAGACTCCCGCTCCCTCGAACATGGCTAGATTGGCCATGTTGGGTCGCCGATACCGTACGCCTGACGCGACCACCACGACTCGTGATTGGATAACAACCCCGGTCGTAAGTTCAATGCGCAGGGAGCGATCCCGCGGCGCCGCGGAGTCGCCGCAGTCCAGGCGCGCGACCTCCAGCGGAAGAGCGATCTCCGCACCGAACTTCTGTGCCTGATTGAACGCTCGGCCGGCAAGGGCCTGGCCCGAGATGCCGGTGGGGAACCCCAGGTAATTCTCGATCCGCGCCGAGGCGCCTGCCTGACCCCCGATCGCGCGCTGATCCAGCACCAGCACTGACAAGCCCTCCGACGCGGCGTAGACAGCCGTGGCAAGGCCAGCGGGACCAGCGCCCACAACCGCGACGTCGTAGATCTTCTCTGGGTCGAGTTCGGGCGTGATGCCAACGCACATGGCGGCCTGCGCGTCGGTCGGGCGCTTGAGCACTGTGCCATCGGGGCAGAGCATCAAGGGCAGCTCGTCGTCACGCACGCCGAAACGTTCTACGAGATCGCGTCCCTCGTGGCCCACGGCGGCGTCGAGTGTCGTCGTCGGATAACCGTTCCGAGTGAGGAATCCTTCCAGCCGTACGATTTCGGGCGAGCCCGGATGTCCGATCAGCACCGACCCCGAACCCTTGAGCTCGATTAGTCCCACGCGGCGCAGGATGAGGGCGCGCATCACGATCTCGCCTATTTCGGCCGACCCGATCACTAGTGCCCGCACGTGAGCGGCGTCGAACGGCACGGCGGTGGCCCCATTCGGGCCTGCCCGCCCGGCTGCCAATGAGGGGCGTCCGGCGAGTTGGTTAATGTCTCCGCTGAATTGGCCCACCCCCTCTGTTGCGATCGGCTCCTCCCGTCCAGGTCCGTCGCGGCGGACCACCTCGATCTCACCTTCGAGAACCAGCCAAGCAGGTGCCTGACGCTCACCCACATCGAAAACAACCTGGCCCGGTGCAAACCGTCGCGCTTCGGCGCTCGCGAACCGCCCGGCCGTCTCGATTTGAGCGACGCTCAGGACCGGGAACATCTGGTCACGGCGGGTGTCGATCAGGCTCATCATCGGTCTCTCGTTTATGGCGTCATCTGGGGCGTCATCGGGAGCGTCATCGGGTTGGAGCCTAGCACGGGTTCGGTGCTTGCCTCACGTGGCGGCTCCACGACAACAGCAGGTTGCCCGAACCGATGCCGCGACCGACATTCAAAAACATTTTCGAGGGATCGCTACTCCTGTTGGTCCACCTTCTGATGGACTCCCTTCGGTAGAGGCAGACATCATCCCGGGCGACGCTTGGCCGACTGACCAGGCGAGGATCATATCCTGACGGACTTTTCCGCTGTCGCAGGCTTTGTCCACGCTCACGCCCAGAGGTATCTACGGATTCCGACGAACCCGTCCTGCCAACGGCGCACGCCGGAGGCATCGTTTTCAACCGTCCAACGAAGGCCAGTCGCCATGATGCCCGCCACCAGGATGATAGTTGACGCACAGATCCACCTCTGGGCCAAAGGCACACCATCCGCTCATCACCGCCAAACACCCTATCTGAAAGACGAAGCACTGGCGGCCATGGACGCCGCCGGCGTCGATCGCGCGGTGATCCATCCGGTGATGTGGGACCCTGATTCGAACGAGCTGGCCGTCGAAGCGGCACGCGCCCATCCCGATCGCTTCGCCATCATGGGGTGGTTCTATCTGGATCAGGCAGATCAGCGCGCTGCGATCGAGACCTGGAAAAGCCGGCCCGGGATGAAGGGACTGCGATTCTACTTCTCCGATCCGCGATCGCAGTCCTGGCCGGATGACGGCGCGCTGGACTGGTTGTTGCCGGTGGCCGAACGTCTGAACATTCCGGTTTCTCTTCAGGCATCGGCATTCCTGCCGCGGGTTGGCACGATCGCCGAGCGTCATCCCGGACTAAAGATCAGTATCGATCACATGGGGGTGCCGCGGGCGACAGTGGGGGCGACCGACGCCTATCGCAATCTGCCGCAGTTGCTGGCATTGGCGCGGCATCCGAACGTGGCGGTGAAGGCGACCGGTCAGGCCGGCTATGCATTGGACCCGTATCCGTTCCGCAGCATACACGACGCCTTGCATTCCGTGTTCGACGCGTTCGGCCCGCGACGCATGTTCTGGGGCACCGACATCACCCGTATGCACTGTACGTGGCGCCAGTGCGTGACCCTGTTCACCGAGGAATTGCCCTGGCTGCAAGGCGCCGACCTGAACCTTGTGATGGGTCAGGCGTTCTGCGACTGGATCGGCTGGCAAACCTCTGGGTCGTAACGGTCCGTGGTCCGCGGCGGCCGCGCTGTCTCTGTCTGATCGCATGCCTGTCGTGCTGGAGCCGTCATTTGTTGATTAGCGGCGATCGTTGCCAGGCCCATTGCGTGGCGTCTGGCGGAGGGTTTCCCCGGCCGCTACGCGTCGCCCCACAGGCCGGTGGGGCGGCGAACCGTGACGTTAAAAAGTGACATCATCGAATTTCTGAACAGGCACAGAGGTCGGCCGTTCTGCGACGAGCGCCTGACGCGGGAGCTTCGATACGCACAGCGCTCGCGGGTTGATGCGGCGACCATCGGCTTCCGCCGCGCAACGGAACGTGCGCCGGGTGTGGCTCCGCGCGAGGACGACGATGAGCGAACAGTTTCCACATCTATTCCAGCCATTGCGCGTCGGCGCGCTGACCCTCAAAAACCACTTCATGAATACGGGTCATGCCGTGCATTTCCAAACCGGTGACGGCATACCGACCGAGAAGTACGTTCACTACTTGCGCGAGCGCGCCAAGGGCGGCGCCGGCATCACATACATCACGCCGTTGACCACCTGGCGCACGTCGACGCGCCGCTTGCCGCCGCCGCGCTTGGCAGGCGGGATCAGTGGCTTGATATGCGGCCACACCGCGTCGGTCAGGTCGCGCGGGTAGCGCAACTTGTCACGGTTGTAGCGGGGTGGTTTTTGATCGTCCCCATATGAGGCCTCACGAATCGATGCCACGCAGGGAATCACGGATGCTCGAGCCGAACTCTAGCAGTTATCTCGGCGGCCGATAACCGGCTCATATAACTCGGAAAGTCTCCGGACGGACACTCAGGGTGGCTCGCGGACTTTCGTTGTTCTTCTCGACCTCGCTTCAGGCGAGCTACTACGGTGTGGGGGATGCCTCGGAATTGAAGAATATCCGTGTGGCAAGGTAGCGGTGACGACGCGCGCCTTGGCCACGCTTGCACTCCGGCAACCGAAGGTGCGCCCTATTCGGCTGGGTCTGGAAGCGTAAATACCAGGCTCAGAAAACCATCCACACCCGTGACTCGGGACGAACGCCCGGCGACGGGGTGGGCACTTTTTCATCACGGCCGGTCATGCTTCTTCGGTGTCGTCGCTGCTCAAGTGTGGGTAACCGTAGTCATAGCGCAGGTAATCCGCGAAGGTATTGCGCATGAAGGTCATGTCGTGGCGGGTACAAAAGGCGGGCGGGCCGGTGTCATCGGGCGGAATGATGATCTCGGTATTTGTCGGATCGAGCAGGGCTCGCATGGCATCGCGACTAACGAAGCGCAGCGCCGTTGCGATGGCATCGTCATTCACATCAATATCTAAGTGGGTGGCGATGCGCCGCAGCCAGGGTTCCGGATTCTCCTTCAGGTCCTCGTAGCGCACCACCAGGATCTGGTTCGGACGAGCGGCCGCAAGGTCGCCCCAGCGATTGAAGAAATGCGTGTACCACCAGATGTCCGCGCGGTAGCGTTGGCCTGATGGATCGCCGCGCACATATTGTGCAAACGACACTTGGTATTCGTGCCGCCACTTCCCGTAGTGGGACAGCATTGCGTCCCTGATGTCGCGCACCAGCACGACAACGGGACCAAACTCGATGCGTCGGGTGAGCCACGGCCAGGCGAAGGCGATGGAAGGGATCGTGTGCGAACTACCGATGCGCGGCACGTGCACGTACCTCCTTGGCCACAGTGGGTGGCTGATGATGGCATCTGCCTCGCTGCCGCTGGAGCGCCGAGGCGGCGGCACGCGATACTGCTTGGCGAGCGCGCAACTCAGCATGAACTTGAGCCAGTGCGTGCCAGAGTTCTTGCCGGTGATCAGGAAGGCGTCGACGTCGCGGTACTGATAGAGGAAGAAGTTGCTGACATCGGCTTGCGCGATTCGCAGCAGGAATTGCAAACGTTGCCAAGGTCCCGGGCGGACCGAGAGCTTGAGCCTCGTCGTCCAGAGGTCGAGATAGCGGTCTTCGTTCTGCCTGGGGATTAGGTAACGCGAGCCAACGAAGCCCGCCATCAGGAACCCGATTTCGTCGAAGTGGCCGATGATCGGTGTCCGATCCGGGATCAGATCAAGTGGACCAAAAATGTAGCTGACGCCTAGCAGCAGCACGAGTTTGGACAGCAGACACGAGCGCCAATCACAAAGGCCCGAAATCAGAACGCGCAACTCCGTGGCGATAGCCGGCCGAGACATGGACCGAGGTTCCCTGCGAGAGACGGCAAAAAGGTGCTGCAGACGGAAGGTTAGCCGGACATCCGAGCACGCGACAAGGCTGACAGGAAGTAACGTGTGGTGATATTCTGGTTCAGTGCAGGTGCATCCGTATCAGGTCGACGCCGCACAGCACCAGGACGCCCACGGATATCAAGATAAGCAGCCAGAAGACGAATGGAGCGTCTTGCCGACCGATCTTACCGGTTCGCCCCACGGTTATGACTCCCGTATTCAAGGCGCCAACAATCGCCGAGATCACGAGCGCCATCGCTCCAACCACCAACAAAATGGCAACGACAGGGGTCAAATCATCTTTGCGCCAGTTGGCGCGGCTTGAAGGGCTGCGTGGATTCGGCGGCGTGATTCCACAATGCCGGGGCGGCCTCGCCAGCGCGGAACGTCTCGTGTGCGCACTGATGATCGACGTCAACCGTCGCGGGCTTTGGAAATGGTGCAGCGACCGTAGCCGCCCGTGCGGTGCGATCGACCGTCGCGCGTCGACACGCCGCTCGGGGACGCCCGGCGGCCTGCGGCCGTCGTAGCACCTGCTCTAGGATGGCGATCGGCTGATCCGCCACCTCAAGGTCGCACTGATCGCAGGCCACGTGAAACGCGATCAACACCCAGTTTGACAGTCGGCGGTGGTTCTGCGGCCCAGCATCCCGGTCGCGGACGGCTTTGCGCATAGTGATCCCCCTGTGCCGCGAACCGCAATCTATCCTGCGCTTGCCCGATCGACCATACCTGGACGGTCTCGTACCTGGACGGTCTCGCCGACGCGGAAGGTTTCGCGAGCCCTGGTGATCGTCGCGTTGGTTGGGACGTCGACATTCCAGATCGGCACTGCCGTCACAATCTCGAGCTCACAAGCAAGATCCGTGCCGTGACCGAGTCGGGTGCTGGCCAGGGTGCGTGGGCGAGGATCGTCGGCGATTGGGCAACTGCTGGCACATTCGGTCGAATGCGGCTGTTCGGGCCACGCGACCCGGCTACCGCTGCTTCGGGTCGACTGCGGCAGCTGAGGCCGAACGCCCCGGCAACCCCCCCGCTTTGGGTCCAGGCTGTGTGAGAACCCCCGAAACTGGTGCCCAATCTTGTGCCGAGCTGGCAGAAGGTTCTGTCAGTTTTCGCGCCGTTGAGTTCGGCAAGTTTCGACCATCTTC
>DATKFJ010000042.1:0-5094 GCA_035511435.1 Acetobacteraceae bacterium
GGCCGCTTCGAAGACCTGATGCCGCACGTCCGGCGCTTCCGTATTCCTTATGTCGATGCCAATGCCCTGATCGAGGCGACCAACGAATTCTGGGAATATCCGATGTGCGACCGCGATCCGCTGACGCGCTGGAGTCACGGCCGCGTCACTCTGCTGGGGGACGCGGCGCATCCGATGTATCCGATCGGTTCGAACGGTGCGTCGCAGACCATCCTGGATGCGCGCGTGCTGGCGCGCGAAATTCGTGCACATGGGGTTACGTCGGCGGCGTTGCTGGCCTACGAAGACGAGCGCAGGGCTGCCACCACAAGCATTGTGCTAGCCAATCGCGGAAACGGTCCCGAGCAGGTGATGCAGACAGTCGAGGAACGCGCGCCTAATGGTTTCACGCGGATCGACAATGTACTATCGGCCACGGAGTTGCAGGAAGCGGCTGCTGGCTACAAGCGCATGGCCGGTTTCGACAAGGATATCCTCAACAACCGCGGGCCGATTGTGCCGACCTGAAGCGATCCCCAATTACTACCTGGAAGCCATCCCCGCCGAACTAGTCAGATGGGAAAATCTCTGGAATGATGGGTATAGTTGCGGTCGATGCATCACAGCCTTTGACTCACTGCCGTGCGTGCAGGTGCACTGTAGGTTGACCCGTCTCCTCAGTGATCATCTCCGCAACAAACCGGCGATGACACATCATCGGGTCCTGCTCGAAGCACAGCAGACACACACGACGCTCCCGTGCAAGCAGCTTCGCCTGCGCCAGCTCGGCTTGCGCGCGATCCGAGGTCATGTACTCGCGGAAGATCACTTCCATCCGCTCCGGATGCCCGGCCCGCACCGCGTCGCGTCCTGGCTTCGGCGTGCCGAGGCCCAGCAGATGCACGTAGGCAATGCCCGTCTCGTCGAGCCCGGCAGCGAGCTGGCGCTTGGAAAAACCAGGCTTGCGCGATTGCGGCACCGCGCGCACGTCGATCAGCAGTTTGACCCGCGCCGCGCGCAATTCCGCCAGTACCTCGTCGATAGTGCAACCCTCGTAACCGATGGTGAGCAGCTCGGACATCACATCCTCGGCTGGATCGGTTCCACGCCGCCCGGCGGGCCAATCCCCATTGCTTGCAGGCATTTCTGGGTCGCCTGGCGCGTGGCCCAGTTGAGCGTGGCGAGCGCGGTGCCCTGCTGGGTATAGTCACCGTAACTGCCCGCGTAGACTGCCTTCACCGTGGGATCGTTTTGTGCCTGGCGCGCGCATTGTGCCTGGGGGCTGTTGTCGGTGGCGCCGAGTGAACACCCACCCAGCGCTACTAGAACCGGCAAAGCGAATCGCATGATCACTCGGTTGCCATCCAGTCCTCGATCAGCCGCCGTGCGATACTGTCGACGCGCGGCAGGTGGAAATCATGCGCCTCGTGATTGCGGATCTGCTCGCGCGAAAACCAGCGCACGTCGATCATTTCTTCCGGATCTATGGTGATAGCCTCGCTGAGACCTTCGCCATAGAAGCCAAGCATGATGTTGCCCGGGAATGGCCAAGGCTGGCTCGAATGATACTGCACTGTGCCGACCCTGATGCCCGACTCCTCGAACACCTCGCGCCGCACAGCTTCTTCCAGCGTCTCGCCCGGCTCCACGAAGCCGGCGAGCGTGGAATACATGTTGGCACGCGGGAAACGCTGCGAATGGCCGAGCAGGGCGTGGTCACCGCGCGTAACAAGCATGATCACCGCCGGATCGGTGCGTGGGAAGTGCTGAGTCTCGCAGGCTGTGCAGAACATCACGTGACCGGCGCTGCGGACTTCGCAAACGCCGCCGCATACGCCGCAGAAGCGGTGGCGGGAGCGCCAATGCAACAGGCCGCGGGCATGCGCCAGCACCGATGCCTCCGGTCGTGGCTCGCCCCAGCCAACCGAGCGCAGATCGACGAATTTTCCCAACTCCTCCGGCAGCAGCGGCACCGGATCATCGGCCGTGCTGATGTCCACCGCGAACACAGCGCGGTCATCCTGCAAGCCCAGGAAGGCCCAGGGGCCGCCTTGCATGCGCAGCGCGTGTGCCATTTCGCCGGAGACGAACACTGCTTCGGGTGCGCCGTCGTCCGTGCCGCGGATCAGGTTGCGGCTGCGCCACACTGGCACGAACAGCGTTTCGCGGTCGTGCAACCGCTGTTCGATCCAGGCGGCGTCCTCGCGCCGTTCGCCGAGGCGGTCGATCGAGCTGGAGGAATAGACGTTGGGTCTGCTGGCCAGGATAAGTGTCACTGAAAGCGCTCACCGCTATGGGGGTCGAGATCGGCGGGACGGTGCCATGCGGCGGGCGGAGCGGCAACCGGGCTGCGGACGCAGGTCCGATCCGCACGCGGCACGCTGGAATGATGGCAAGGCGGTGCTTGTCGGTGTTACGGCGGCGGCGGCGCCACCGCACCAGGTGCCACCGACCCGATGAGCCAATCACGGAACAACGCGATCTTCGGCGCATCCGCCGTCTGCTCCGGTGCCACGATATAGAACCCGGCATCGGCCGGCAGCACGACGTCGAAGGGCACCACGAGACGTCCCGCCGCGATGTCCGCTTCGACGAAACGGGTGCGGCCGAGTGCGATGCCCAGGCCGTCGACTGCCGCCTGGATCGCCATGAAGCTTTGGTCGAAGCTCAGCCCACGTCGGGTCGCGTGCGACGTCGGCAGGCCGGCGGCGGTCAGCCAAAGCTGCCAGTCCTCGCGCGAAACGGTCGCGTGCAGCAAGGTGTGGTGCGTGAGGTCTTCTGGCCGGTTCAGCGGCTTGTCGCCATGCAGCAGGGACGGGCTGCAGACCGGAAAGATATCTTCGGCCATCAGCCACTGCGCGCGCAGCCCTGGCCAGCTTCCGCGGCCGTAGCGAACTGCCATGTCCACTTCCTCGCGCGCGAAATCGACGAGATGGGCAGAGGTCGTGATGCGGACCTCGATACCCGGATTGGCGTCCTGGAAAGCGGCCACGCGGGTCACCAGCCATTTCGCCGCCAGCGACGCAGTAGTGCTGACTGTCAGCAGCCCCTCGCGCTCCGGCCGTCGTAATCTGGCCGTCGCACGGCGCAGGTCCTCGAACGCGGTGCGCACGGACGGCAAGTAGCTTTCTGCCTCGCGGGTCAGCGCCAGCGCGCGGTTGCGTCGCACGAACAGGCGGATGCCGAGCTGTTCCTCCAACCGCCGGATCTGGTGGCTGATCGCGGTCTGAGTGACGTTCAATTCATTGGCGGCGAGGGTGAAACTTCGGTGACGCGCCGCCGCCTCGAACGCACGCAGGCCGTTCAGCGATGGGAGAGCGAGCGCCATACCCACGATCTTACCATGACATTATATCATGTAAAGTCGGATAAAGTATCCTTTGTCGCTGGCAGACTTTCGCCCCACATCCCGTCGTGAGAATCAAGGATCAGGAGAACAGTCATGGCCGCGTTTGCTCATCCATTGCTGATAATTTCTCAGGTGTCGGTGCGCCCTGCCTGGCGCCACAGTGGCCGCTTCGCGCAGTTCGCGGCAACGTTGCACCAATGGCGCCAGCGGAGCCGCGAGAGAGCCGCGCTGGCACAGCTCTCGCAACGAGACCTGGCGGATTTCGGGGCATCGAGCGCCGACGTCTATCGCGAACTCGCTGCGCCGTTCTGGCGCGCCCAACCGCCCTGCTGAGGCGACTGACTGACAATTCAGAAGGACCTTAAACCATGAACACACTAGCCGCGCGCATCGAAGACCTGCCGCACGTGGACGCATCGCTGAACTACCTTTTGCCGATGGCCGAACGTCCGCGCAACTACACGTTCGATCCGCCGGCGGGTATTCCCCGTTCGAATTCCGCGCACGAATCCCGCACCGTGCCGATCCACGACGCGCGCGTCATCGCGTCGGATATTTCTCTCGATCGCGAGGGTTTCGCGGTGTTGCACCAGCCCAGCGCGGTGCGGGATTTCTGGAACGAGGATGAAGTGAGGCGGGTATATTATCCGGAAGTGCAACGGGTGATCGCCGAGGCAACCGGTGCCAACAAGGTTTTCATTTTCGACCACACGCTGCGGCGTCGCGTGCGCGGCGCTGACGATAGGGCGCCTGGCGCGCCGCGCCAGCCGGCGATTCGCGTGCATGTGGACCATACAGCGACATCAGGTCCGCAGCGGGTCCGTGACTTTTTCGGCGACGAGGCGGAGTTCCTGCTGCGTGGCCGCGTGCAGGTGATCAACCTGTGGCGGCCGATCCGTGGTCCGTTGCGCGACGCGCCTCTGGCGGTGTGCGATGCCTCGTCAGTGGCGGCGGCCGATCTGGTAGCGTCCGATCTGGTGTATCGGGAGCGGGTGGGCGAGACCTATAGTGTCACCTACAATCCCGCGCATCGCTGGTTCTACGTGCCGGCGATGCAGCCGGATGAAGCACTGTTGCTGAAATGCTTCGACTCGGCCACGGATGGGCGGGCTCGCTTTGCACCACACACGGCGTTCGATGATCCGACGGCACCGGCGGATGTTCTGCCACGCGAAAGCATCGAGATCAGGACACTGGCGTTTCACGAGGCCTGATGCGGCTGGCGGGTGCGCTGAAGGGTTTCGTTGATCCGCAGACAACGTACATTCGCTGATTATCTCAATCGAACAGGGTGGCTAGGCGCTGCTTGATGCTGTCGGCGACGTATAGCGCCAGCGCCTGGATGGTGCGCGTCGGGTTCACGCCGGCCGAGGTGACGAAAATGCTGCCGTCGACGATGAACAGGTTCTTTACGTCGTGGCTGCGGCCCCATTCGTTCACCACGGACCGGGCCGGGTCGGTGCCCATGCGCGCGGTACCCATCAGATGCCAGCCTCCGTCTGTCAGCGGCGCTTCATGCCAGACGTCATGGGCACCCGCGGCGCGCAGGATCTCGCTGGCTCGCGCCACCGCGTGATCCAGCATGCGGCGACTGTTGTCGCTCAGCGTGTAGGTGATCTTCGGTGACGGTATGCCGTTTGAGTCCTTCAGCACTGGATCGAGCGTGACGGTGTTGTGTTGTTCCGGAAGGTCCTCGCAGATTGCCACCATGCCGGTGCGGTGCTGAAACAGTTTCCGGTAGACATTGTGGTGGTCGGCACCCCAGG
>DATKFJ010000043.1:0-2686 GCA_035511435.1 Acetobacteraceae bacterium
CGCCCGCGTCGGCGCGCGTCACCGTCCAGCCGTCCTCGTGGCGATAGGGGATCGGGTTCGCCGCCTGCAGGCCGGCGAGAAATTCGGCCGCGCTCGCCGCGGACGCCGCGGGCGCCGTTGCCGGCGCCGGATCGGACGGCAGCGCACAGTACCAATCGGTGTAGAGCGCATGGGTCAGGCCGCCGAAGGCGTTACCTTGCATGGCAATGACGATCTCGCGCTGCACGTTGCGCATGCTGGTGATGCGCACACGGTCAGGCGCGGCGAAAGCGACCGCGCCGACGATGGCGCGCAATTGCTGGTCAAAGGTCATGCCGCACGTTCCCAGCGTTGCCGCCAGGCTTCCGGCCGGGTGAGGAGTTCCAGCCCCATCTGCAACAGGTTCGGGGTCTGCGGATAAATCTGACTGGAAACTTGCGCCCATTCCAGGCAAGTCTGCAGCATTCGCGCACCGGCGAGGCGCAACAGCGTCACGCGCGCGTCGGCGAGATGGGCGGGCGGCGGCAGCACCGCAACGTAGCCCGCCCACAACGCCTCGATCAGCGCCTGAGCGCGCGGCTGCGCAACATCGAGCGTGTCGGGCGCGACCATCGGATTGGGCATCAGCAGCGACTGCACCAGACCGGCGATGTCCCACAGGCCATCGCCAAGCGCCGCGATCTCCCAATCGATGACGCGCACCGCGCCGTCGGCAAGCACCAGCACATTCGCCGCTTTGGCATCGCCATGCACGATCTGCGCGTCGCGCCAATCGGCGCGTGCCAGGGCGAGCGCCGCGAGCACATCCGGCCGCTGCAGCACGGTCGCGACGATGGACTGCGCGGCCTGGTTGGCCGGTACGAACGGCGACTGCGGCACGCCAAGCGTGAGCACCCAGGCGATGCCGGCACGGAACAAGCGGCGGACGCGGTCCTCGCGCAGCACTTGCGACGCCGGTCCGTGCAGCGTGGCGAAGGCGCAGCCGGCGTCGTGCAGCTGCGATAGGAGCGGAGCTGCCGCCATCTGCTTTTCCATCAGCGAGGCGGCGCCCGCGATCAACTCGATTGTGAGGATCTTGTTGGGCTCGTCGTAGTGGTAATATTTCGGTATCCACGGCGCCAGCACCGCGAATACCGGGTCGTTGACCGAGAGCCAGAACACTGCGGCTTCGGTCCACATGGTCGATGCATCGGGCGCCGTGGCATCGCGCGGCTGTTTGACGATGTAACAGGGCGCATTCGGACGCTCGAAGCGCACCAAGTGATTGCGGCCGACATACTCGGTCGCGACGATCGACTGCGTCACCAGGTCATCCGGCGTCAGCAAGCCCAGGCGTATGAGGTGCTGCAAAGCGTCGCGGCGGGTCAGCACGACGGCACACCGCCGCGGAAATGCTGCCCTTTTGACTTAAAGTAGAATATTACCAAGCCGCACCAGCGTGTTGAAAGTGTCATGAGAGCTTGTATACTAGGCATCGTAATCCTTGAGTTGTAAAAACTTTTCGCCGTTCCCGCAACGCAGAACCCGGTGCAGGTGCCATGGCTGAGAACCCGAACATCCATTTCGACGACTTCATCGCCAACGTTCAGCCGGATCCCGCGAAGCCTGAAGCCACCATCATGTTATCCGGATACATCGGCCACGGCGCCGATGGCGAGGTCCGTGTCTATCCTGATCCGACCTTAGCGACCTGGTATGACATTCCTGCGGCCGACATCGTGCACAGCGTGCCGGCCCCCGACGCCAAGCTCGGCGGCTCCTACGTGTGGGTGCGCGCCAGCGCACAAATCAAACCGGGGTCGATCGACGCGGCCACCGCTCCGGCGCCCGATGCCGCCGCGCCCGATGCTGCCGCGCCGGATGCTGCCGCCGCCGCTGCGGCGCCTGCCGCGCAGGCCGCCCCGAACTTCACGATAGGCGCGGGCTGCACTTTCATCTGCGCGCAGCAGGGCGGTGGGGTGCACCCGACGCCGACCGCGCAACCGACGCCGGCAACCCATTGCTTTATCTGTCCGCCGCGCACGATCGTCACCGAGACCTGCACGCCTGCCGTGGGCTGCACCTTCAACGTTCACTGCGTCCACCCGACGACGACGGTGCTGACGACACCGGCGACGCTCTGCTCGCCGGCGCTCATTTGCAACCAGCCGACGCCGCCGGTCATCTGTAACATCGTGGCGAGCCCGAACTGTCCGGGTCCGGGGCCCGGCACGCCGGTGCAGACGCCGCAATTTCAGCCGCAACAGCAGTTCGCGGCGGCGGCTATCCAGCCGACGCCGACCGCGCAGACCCACTGCTTCGTCTGTCCGCCGTTGACGCAGCCGCCGGCCTTTCCGGTGCTGAGCGCGCCGCAGCATTGCCCGACCGTGCCGCCGATCTGCCCGGTGCAAACGGTTGCGACCATCTGCACGCAGCCGCCAGCCTGCATCCATCGCACCTTTGTCGATTGCACCATCATCGGCTGCACCCACATTGGCTGCCCTACGGCGGCCACCGTGTGCACGCAACCGCCAGCCTGTCCGCATCTAAGCTTCGCGCCGCCATGTCCCAGCGCCGGGATAGCCTGCACCTTCGTCAATTGCCCGACGCAGCCGAACGTTTGCCTGCATACGCAGCCGAACATTTGCTTGCAGCTCACGCAACCGCAGATCTGCAACGTCGTGGCGAGCCCGAACTGTCCAGGCCCGGGGCCGGGCACGCCGGTGCA
>DATKFJ010000044.1:0-13427 GCA_035511435.1 Acetobacteraceae bacterium
ATTACTTTTTACCTTCTTACTTTATTACTTGCTTCGCTTTACCCCAAGCCCCAACTTCCCACCTTCAACCCACCTCGACTCGGGTCGAAATCCTCCGCCGAACCCAACCTGATCGGGTTCTCCCCGGCGAAATGCGGATTGCGGATCGGATAGAACGCATACCCGAAACCCACCTGATCGCGCCGTTGCACGATGAAAACCTTCGGCATGACCACCGCGATCGCCGCCACACCGCGATGCTTGCGGCCCATCGCGCGAAACACCGCATGAATGCTCTCGATCAACGCATCATCGAAATCCGGCTGCAGGATCGACGCCGACAGCACCACGATCCCCGGATTGCGGGTGTTGACCTGGCCATGCGACGACGCCAGTGCTTCCGCCACCGCGGCGCGCAGCACCGCCGGTCGGCGGCGATCACGGTCCCGCCATTGCAATGCGTCCGGCGCGCGCCACGCAAGCGAAAGCGGCTCACCGGCGCCGGTGCTGAAGTGCAGCTGCACATCGGTCGCCGGCAGCGTGAAGCCGACGCGGTTGCCGGCGTCGAACAGCAGCTTGGCCAGGCCAAAGCCGGTGGCGGTGCGCAGGAATTGTCCAGGCACGGCCAGCGGCGATGCAAGCTGGTCCAGCAGCGGATGCTGACCCCAGCAATCCAGCAGGTGCCGCATGGCCGCGACATGCATTGCCGCCATCGCATCGTCGTTGTCGGCGAGCCAGGTCCAGCCCGGCTGGCCGATCTGCGCGCGCAGCCGCAGCAGCGACCAGGCGAACGGATAATCGCCCTGGCTCGGCTCCATCGCCGGTGGCGAGGCCGCGCACTGCTCGGCCAGGCGGCCGCCGGTCAGCCGATCGTAGTCCGTCGCGGTGGCTTCCAAGGTCACTGTGGTCAGGGTCATCGCTTCGCCGGGCGGATCGCGCGGGCGGGTCAGCGCATACTCGCGCGCAACCGCCGCCTGGTCGGCAAGCACGGCGCCGCGCGAAACGGTACTCGGCGTGATCGACGGCAGCGCACGTGGCTCGACGACGACGGCATCGTGCGGCAGGATTTCTCCGGCCGGCAGTCCCGGTGTCGTCGTGACCGCCCCGCAGCGGAAGCATTTGATGCGGATTGCCAGGTAATGCCGCGGTGCGTAGCCCCGGATCAGGAACGCGTTGCCGCAACGGCAGAGCAGATCGCCGTTGCCGGTGCCGCTGAATACCGGTGCTTCGCCTACCTGAATGAAATGCGGGGCATCCAAGCCCGGTGCGGCCCCCTAGAAAATGCCTTCCAGCCAGCCTCGTGTCTTGGGCTGAACAATCGGCGTATCCCCAGTCTCCTGGCTCTGGCCGAGCGCGGAGTTTTCACGCAGGCGCTGCGCTTCCTTCTGGGGATCCACCACGATCCCCGGCTGGGGCGGTGTGCGCCAGAACATCAGCTTGTCGACGAAACCCGAGCTGGGTCTTTCGCGCAGGGCTTCCTGATCGACCTGGGTGCGGATATTGCCCGGCGCCGGCGGGCCCGCATCCTGGACCAATGCCTGCTGGCCCGGGCTGCCGGCGGCGTCCGGCGCGCCCAAGGCCATCTGCGGCACCAGCGCCTGTTCGGCCTGCGCGCGCTCGGACTGCTCCTGCGGCCGTATGGCGCCCGGCATCGGCGTTGGCAGCGTGTAGCTTGGCGGCATGGCCAGCGGCGCCCTGGTGGTCACAGTGAACTCGTCTGGCGCGTCGTGGATGAAGCCCAGGGTGCGGCTGAACTGCTCACTGTTGCAGCCGGCCAGCGCCACGGCGCAAGCGCCCAGGGCTACAGCGGCCGTCCGGGGTTTGATTAATGCCAGCTTCACGCCGTTGTCTTAACCGCAGACCGAGGCGGGTCGCAAGAACGTCATCCGGCAGAGGCATCTTCCGGCGAACCGGACCTGCGCCCGCGCGGCAGCAGGCCATCCAGGACGAGTGCCGCCACACCGCAGACGATGGCGGCGTCGGCTACGTTGAACACGTACCAGGACCAGTCGCCGAGATGCGCGTGGATGAAATCCACCACCCAGCCGAACCGCAGCCGGTCGATCACGTTGCTGATCGCACCGCCGACGATGGCGCCCAGCGCGATGGCGACCAGTCGCGATTCGGCGCGCCGCAGCCAGGCGCCGAGAGCCGCGACCACCGCGAGCGCCACCGCGGCCAGGACCAGGGATCCCCATTGGCCGAAGCTGGTGAACAGGCCAAAGGTGACGCCGGGGTTGCGTACGAAGGTCAGGTTCAGCACCGGCAGCACGACGATCTGCTGGTTGGGCAATTCGGGCAGGTGGATCACGTCGAGCACCCACCATTTGCTGGCCTGGTCCGCCGCCAGGACCACAAGGGCCACGAGCAGGCCGAGGGTGGTCAGGTGGTTGCGGGTCATGCGGGGTTGGCGGTGCGGAACCAGATACCGGCGCAGCAGCCTCCCGCTCCCGCAAGGCGAGGGGGAGAACTTTGGCGGCGCTGACACATCATGGCTTCAGTACCTCCGCTGTCATGCGCGGCAGACCAGCCCGGATTCCACGGCATCGGCGCAGCGTGCGCAAAGCGACGGATGATTGGGTTGCTGGCCGACCTCGGTCAGCACGCGCCAGCAGCGCGCGCATTTGGTGCCGGGGGCTTTGTCCGCGTCTGCTATTGGATGAGGTCCTTCGAGCTTGTCCAGGATACCCGCTGCCGGGTGTTGGGGCGAATGGCTGCGTCGGTGTTTCGTTTCGAGTCGTTGCAGAAATTCCTGATACTCAAGAACATCCACCACCGAAACGATCAAGAGCTCTGACCAGTCCTCCTTGGACAGCAACGGAAGGTCGGTTTCGGGCAATCCAAGGCCGACCCTGGCCTGAAGCGATGAGCCGATTTCGCCGGCGGCACGCATTGCCTCCAGCCTACTCGTGCAAAGCCTCCGGATATCGCGGATGCGCTCCCACCTCTCCGCCAGCGCATCATCGCGCCACTGCGCGGGGATTTCCGGAAACAGTTGCAGGTGCACGCTGTCGGAGTCGCCGAAGCGGGCGCACCAGGCTTCCTCTGCGGTGAAGCACAGCACCGGCGCAAGCCACGTGGTCAGGCAGCGGTGCAGATGGTCCAGCACGGTGCGCGCGGCGCGGCGACGCAGGCTGTCGGGGCGATCGCAGTAGATCGCGTCCTTGCGCACGTCGAAGTAGAATGCCGACAGGTCGGTGTTGCAGAAATTGTGCAACTCCGGATAGACGCCGGTCCAGTCGTAGCTTTGCACCGCGGCGCGGATCCGCGTGTCGAGTTCGGTCAGCCGGTGGAGCACCCATTTCTCCAGCTCCGGCATGTCGGCGTACGGCACGCGTTCCGCTTCGGTGAAGTCGGCCAGGCTGCCGAGTACCCAGCGCAGCGTGTTGCGCAGACGGCGATAAAGTTCCGCCTGCTGCTTGAGGATTTCCGGACCGATACGGAGATCTTCGCTGGTGTCCGACATCATGACCCAAAGTCGGAGAATGTCGGCGCCGTATTTGTCGTTGACCTCCTGCGGTGCGGTGACATTGCCGAGCGACTTCGACATTTTGCGGCCTTGCTCGTCCATCACGAAGCCGTCGGTGACGATCGCCTTGAACGGCGCGCGGCCTCGGGTGCCGACCGATTCCAGCAGCGAGGTCTGGAACCAGCCGCGATGCTGGTCGGAGCCTTCGAGGTACAGGTCGGCGGGCCAGGGCAGGTTGCGATCTTCCAAGGTGAAGGCATGCGTCGAGCCGGATTCAAACCAGACATCGACGATGTCCATCACCTGCTCGAAGTCGTCCGGATCGCGTTGGTTGCCGAGGAAGCGTGACGGCGGCGAGGCGTACCAGCTATCGGCGCCTTCGGCCTTGAATGCTTCGACGATGCGCGCGGCCACCGCGGGGTCGCGCAGCGGTTCGCCGGTGCGCTTGTCGACGAATACGGCGATGGGCACACCCCAGGCGCGCTGGCGGCTGATGCACCAGTCGGGTCGCGCGGCAACCATAGAAGCCAGGCGATTGCGGCCCTGTTCCGGCACGAAATGCGTCTTGGTGATTTCGTCCAGCGCCTTCTGCCGGATGCGTTCGGGGCCGTCGAGGCTGATGAACCATTGCGCCGTCGCGCGGAAGATCAGCGGCGCCTTGGAACGCCAGGAGTGCGGATACGAATGCACCAGCTTGCCGCGTCCCAGCAGGCCGCCCGCTGTATCCAGCGCGGCGGCCACGGGGTCATCGGCCTTGTAGACATGGATGCCGGCGAACAGCGGCACCCAGGCATTGAAGGTGCCGTCGTCGCCGACGGTGTCGGCCACTTCCAGCGCGTGCTGGCGACCGAGAACGAAATCGTCCTCGCCGGCGTTGGGTGCGATGTGCACGAGGCCGGTGCCGGCCTCGATCGTGACGAAATCGCCGAGCAGCAGCGGCACATCGAAGTCGTAGCCGCGGCCATTCAGCGGATGGTGGCATACGGTGCCGACGAGTGACGCGCCTTTGAACACGTGCATGACGTGATGCGTGGCGATGCCGACGTCGGTGCAGAACTGCGGCAGCAGGTCCAACGCCACGACCAGCCTTTCGCCGGCGATCGCGTGGGAGTCTGGCGCCACGCCATCGACGTGGATCAGTGCATAATCGAAGTCGGGGCCCGCGGCGATCGCGCGGTTGCCGGGCATGGTCCAAGGCGTCGTCGTCCAGATCACCAGCGATGCACCCACCAGCGGCTCGGCCGGCGCGCGCACGACGGGAAACCGCACCCAGATCATGTGGGACGTGTGGTCGTGGTACTCCACTTCCGCCTCGGCCAGCGCGGTCTTCTCGACCGGCGACCACAGCACGGGGCGCAGGCCGCGATACAGCGCGCCGTTCAGCAGGAACTTGCAGATCTCGTTGGCGATCGCGGCTTCGGACGGATGGTCCATCGTGGCGTAGCGTTCGCGCCAGGCGCCTTCGACGCCGAGGCGGCGGAATTCGGCCATCTGCACGGACAGCCAGTGTTGGGCGTAGGCGCGGCATTCGGCGCGGAATTGCAGCACGGGTACCGCGTCCTTGTCTTTCTTTTTGGCGCGGTACTCTTCCTCGATCTTCCATTCGATCGGCAGGCCGTGACAGTCCCAGCCGGGGATGTAGTCGGCGTCGTAGCCGGCCATCTGGCGGGTGCGGTTGACGACGTCCTTGTGGATCTTATTCAGCGCGGTGCCGATGTGGATGTTGCCGTTCGCGTACGGCGGGCCGTCGTGCAGGATGAATTTCGGGCGGCCTTGCGAGGTGGCGCGCAGCTTCGACCACAGGTCCATCGCGTCCCAGCGGGCGAGAATCTGCGGCTCCTTCTTCGGCAGGTCGCCGCGCATGGGGAAGCTGGTCCGCGGCAGGAACACCGTGTCGCGATAGTCGCGTTGCGGTTCGGCTGGGGCATCGTTCATGGGTCGGTCCAGGGTTATCCGATGCGGCACGCAGGCCGCGATTGGGTAGACGCGTACGATCTCCCGGGGCTCAGCGAGCCGCCGGGTGAGTAATTCGCGCCTGCCTGTACACCTGGGACATGGGGTGGATTATGGGGAGGCGGATGGGGAGGGTCAAGCGCCCAGGGACAGCAGCAGCCAGCGACAGTGCCCAGGGAAGGCGCCCAGGGAAAGCGCCCAGGACAGCAGCCGGGCAGCGGGATCAGGCCAATCGGGTGAACATGCCGATGCCGCCGCGATCGGCTTGCATGCCACAGAGCCTCGCGGTATGGCAAATCGCGTTGTGGGAGAGCGGATCATCGATCAAATTCTCGACGGAAAGCGAGTCCTGATCACCGGTGGCACCGGCTCGCTTGGCAAGGTGCTGCTGCGGCGGTTGCTGGCTGGCACGAACGGCAGCCCAAGCAAAGTCATCGTGATGTCACGCGATGAGGCAAAGCAGCACGAGATTCGCGTCGCCTACCTGCACCGGAGGCGACCGACCGACGAAGTGATTTACCAGAACTTCGCCGACCGGCTGGAGTTTCGGATCGGCGACGTGCGCGACTTTCATTCGGTCGCCGCGGCGCTGCGCGATGTGGACGTGGTGTTCAACGCAGCAGCGCTGAAGCAGGTGCCGACCTGCGAATACTTCCCGCATGAGGCGGTCCGCACCAATGTCGAGGGCGCCGAGAACATCGTCCGCGCGATTCGCGATCTGAAATTGCCGGTGGAGACTGTGGTCGGCATTTCCACCGACAAGGCGGTCAAGCCGATCAATGTCATGGGCATGACCAAGGCGCTGCAGGAGCGCATCTTCGCACGCGCCAATCTCGAATTGCCCAATACCCGCTTCGTCATCGTCCGCTACGGCAACGTGCTGGCCTCGCGCGGGTCGGTCATCCCGCTGTTCCATGAGCAGATCAAGGCGGGCGGCCCCGTCACGATCACCGACCCTCGGATGACCCGCTTTCTGCTCAGCCTTGAGGACGCCGTGGATGTCATCATGCGCGCGGTGGCACACGGTCGCCGGGGCGAGACCTACATTCCGCGCGTTCCTACCGCGCTGATGACCGACGTTGCCACGGCACTGATCGACGGGCGGCCCATCAAGACCGTCGTGACCGGCATTCGCCCCGGCGAGAAGCTGCACGAAACTCTCATTTCCGAAGAGGAAGGTTTCCGCGCGTTCTCCCGCGGTGACTATTATGTCGTCGCACCGATTCTGCCCGAACTGCGTGATCCGACCGCGGAAGCAGCGTTCATCGAGCGCGAATACAGCAGCGATGCCGACGTGATGTCGGCCATCCAGGTGCGCGCGTTGCTGGAGCAGAGAAACCTGATGGTTGGGCAACAGGACCTCGCGCTCGATGGCGAGCTGTTGCGGTGAAGATTGCAACGGTCCTGGGCACCCGGCCGGAAATCATCCGGCTGTCGCGCATCGTCGCCAAGCTGGATAATCGCGGCGGCCATGTGCTGATCCACACGGGCCAGAATTTCGATCGCGCCCTGTCGGATGTGTTCTTCGACGAGATGGGTATCCGGGCGCCGGATCATTTCCTGGCCGTACGCGGCGAGACGCCTGCATCTCAGATTGGCCAGATCCTGGAACGCTGCGAACGCATCTTCCTGGACCAGCGGCCGGACCGCCTGCTGATCCTAGGCGATACCAACAGTGCGCTCTGCGCGATCGTCGCCAAGCGAATGGGCATTCCGGTATTCCATATGGAGGCCGGCAATCGCTGCTACGACGATCGCGTGCCCGAGGAGGTGAATCGCCGGTTGATCGACCACTCCTCCGACATCCTGATGCCATACACGGAACGGTCGCGCGCCAACCTGTTGCGCGAAGGCATTGCGGGCGAGCGCGTCTACGTCATCGGCAATCCCATCCTGGAGGTGATCGAATATCACCGGGATCGCATCGACAGTTCTGACATCCTCGACCGCATGGAACTCAAGCCGGACGGTTATTTTCTCGTCACCCTGCATCGCGCCGAGAATGTCGATGTGGCGTCGCGCCTGAATGCGTTCATCGATGCGCTGTCGCGCCTGAGCCAGCGTCATCGGCTTCCGGTCATCGTGTCCACCCATCCACGGACGGCACACCGCATGAAGCAGTTTGGCGTCGGCGGTTCGACCGGCGATGTGCGCTTTCCCAACCCGTTCGGCTTCTTCGATTTCATCAAGCTGGAAAAATCGGCGCGCTGCGTGCTGTCGGACAGCGGCACGGTGCAGGAAGAGTGCGCGATCTTCCGCGTCCCCAATGCAACGCTGCGCGACGTGACCGAGCGGCCCGAAACGCTGGAGCGCGGCAGCAATATCCTCACCGGCGCCGATCAGGACCAGATCATCGACTGCGTCGAGACAGTGCTCGCGCTGCCGCCCGCATGGGATCCACCGCCCGAATACATGGTGCGCAACGTCAGCGACACGGTCGTTCGGCTGGTCGCCGGCTTCCACCTGAACCTTGGGCGTGGGCCCATGGCGTGAGTGATTGCCGATGTCCGGCGAGCCGAGATTGCCGCCGATCACCGTAGTCACACCAGTCTTCAACGGATCGGCGTGGATCGCCGAGACGTTGGAAAGCGTGCTGAACCAAAACTACCCAGGCGAACTGGAGTACATCGTGCTCGATGACGGTTCGACCGACGGCACAATGGATGTGCTTGCACCCTATGCCGACCGCGGCGTGCGGATTGTTTCCCATGCCAATATGGGCGAGGCACGTACCGTGAATCGCGGCGCGGCACTGGCCAGCCATGACCTGTTCGCGGTGGTGAATGCCGATGACCCGGTGTTGCCTGGCTGGGCACACGGCATGGCGAACGCCTTCGCCGCCGACCCGCATCTGTCGGGCGCCTATCCCGACTGGCGCATGATCGACGGGAGCGGTCAGGTGGTCGGTGAAATTCGCACCCAGGAATTCGACTACGCTGTGTTGTTCGGCCAGCATTTCTGCCTGCCTGGCCCCGGAGCCGTGTTGCGTCGTTCATGCCTGCGCGACGAACCAGTGCGCGATCCGGCGCGTGGCACTTCATCGGACTACGATCTTTGGCTGCGGCTCGGCTTGCGCGGCCCAATGCGACGGGTTCCCCAGGTGCTGGCAACATGGCGTCGTCATGCGGCAGGCACCTCGTCCGCCGCGCGCGGCCGTGCGATGGCCGCGGACAAGATCGGCACCATCCGAGCTTTGCTTGCACGTACCGACCTGCCGCCGGATGTGCGCGCGCTTGGCCCCATGGCGCTGAGCGCGGCGTACCTGAATGCCGCACTGCTGGGTTTGCGCGCGGCAGGAATTCCGGCACTGCGCTACGCCGCGTTGTCCTACTGGCACAAACCGATGTGGCCCGCGCGCGTCGTACGGCAGCAGCGCCGCTCCATTCCGCATCTGGCCTATGCCGCCGCGCAGCCGATGTCGGGTTGGCTGCATGCGGCGGCTTCGCCGTTGTTGCCGCGACGACTGCGACGTTCGGCGATACGCGCCGAACGCTTCGGACGAGCCGATGCCTGAAGTTACGGTCATCATCCCCACGCATGACCGCGCCGCGACAATCATGCGTGCGGTCGACAGCGTACTGTCGCAGACCCACGCCGATTTCGAACTGCTGGTGATCGACGATGGCGGCAGCGATGCGACACCCGGGATACTGGCGCGGATTGTCGATCCTCGGCTTCGGTTGCTGCGTCACGCGCACAACCGCGGCGCCGCCGCGGCGCGCAACACCGGCATCGAGGCGGCGCGCGGTGTTTTCGTGGCGTTCCTCGACTCGGACGACCAATGGCTGCCACGCAAGCTGGAGCTGCAATTGGCCGCGCTGAAAGCCGCGCCAGCCGAGACGGCCGTGAGCTGTCACGGTGTGTATATGCATCTGCTCGATCATGGCATCGAGCGCGAGCAGCCGCTGGCAGCCTCGGTCGACTGGTCACTGCGCCTGGCACTCGGCTGCGATCTCAGCCCGGGCGCCACGCTGTTGGCCCGGCGCGAGGCGTTTGCCCGCATCGGGCCGATGGATGAAGCACTGCCCCGCTTCGAGGATTGGGACTGGCTGTTGCGATACGCCTGCGCGGGCGGACGTGTAGGCGCGTTGCGCGAACCTTTGGCCCACGTATGGAATCGGCGAGGACGACTGGGGCAGCAACACGAACTGTCGGCACGACGCTTCACGTTGAAGCACGCTGCGCTGTACGCCGGATTGCCGGCGGCACTGCGAAGGCAGGCGCTGTGCGACATCTGGCTGCAGGTTTCCGGCACCTATGCGTTCGAAGGGCGCTACGGTGGCGCGGGACGAACCGCGCTGCGCGCTGCAACGTATCGGCCGCTGCACTGCGCGCTGCGCGTAGTGCGGCATTTCACATCGCGTCTGGAACTTGCAACCGGCGGAACACCAGGGATGCCGGCAGGTGAGAAAGGATTGGCGCGGAAGTGACAGTGAACGACCTCGCAAGGCGCATCGTGTTGACGTCACCGATATTGCGCCGATTGACCGGCGCCGTTCGGAACCGCGCCGCTGTGCTGGCCGTCCGGCTTGCCGGCGATGCCCGGATGGCCCAGCGGCAGCGGGATGAAATGAATGCCCACGAGCTCGAGCTTTATGGTCTTCGCAGCGATCTGCAACGCGCGGTCGCGCGGGCAGAGCTGGAGCGCGAGCGACGGATCGCGTTGGAGGCAAGGCTCGCGGCGCTGCTGATGAAGGATGACTGATCATGCAGCCGCTGAACGCCGGCCCGCGCATTTCCATTTGCATGCCGGTATATAACGGCGGGCACTACTTCGCGCTGGCGCTGGAAAGCGCCTTGACGCAGACATGGCCGAACTGCGAGATCGTTGTTGTCGATGACGGGTCCACCGACGGAGGCGAATCAGAACGAAATGCCGCTCGCGGCGGATCGCGCGTTCGCTACATCCGTCAGCAGAACCGCGGCGTTGCCGGAGCGCTGAACACGGCGGTCGAGGCCATGACCGGCGACATTTTCTGCTGGCTGAGCCACGACGATCTGTACGAGCCACATAAGACCGAAGCCCAGGTGGACTATCACCGCCGGCTCGGCCGTCGCGACGCGGTGTTGTTCTCCGATTACCACGTCATCGATGCGAAGGGAAAATTGGTGAACCGCATCTCTGCCGACCGCCAGCGCCTGCTTCGCGCGCCGATGTTGGCGCTGCTGACCGGAAGCATCAATGGCTGCACCATCTATGTCCCGGCCCATGTCATCCGGGATGCCGGCCCGTTCGATGAACAGTATCGCTACACCCAGGACTATCGGCTGTGGAACCGCATGCTGCGCGATTATGAATTCTTCCACATGCCGGAAAGTCTCGTCCGGTACCGTGTCCATGACAGTCAGGGATCGAACAATCCATCCGCGATCCAGGAGGGCGATGCGCTGTGGATCGACATGATGGACGACCGCACGGAAGTCGAGCGGGTGCAGATGACGGGAAGCTCGCGCCGTTTCTTCGAGGCGATGGCTCGCCACCTGGAAGGCTCGCCCTATCAGCGGGCGCAGGCACACGCGTCGCATCGGGCACGACGTTGTGTATCGGAAACCAGGGTCAGTCTGATCGTGCCGGTGCTGGTGGAATGTCCGGCGCTGCACGCAACGCTGAGCGCGGCACTTGCCCAGGACCATGCGGAGATCGAGTTGATCGTGGTGGCTTCGGACGAATGCGCGACACGTCTGCAGCATCCCGTGGATGCGCGGCTACGCGTGCTGTGTTTGCCGGCGGCGGAGGCGGCGTCCGAGGCGGCCTTGCTGAACGCCGGCATGTTGGCTGCCACCGGGTCGTATGTGGGTTTCCTGCGGCCGGGCACTGTCCTGCCTCGCGGCGCCGTAGCTACTCGGCTTGACGCCATGCAGGACTGCGGCGTGGTGGCCGGCGTGGCCACGCTGCCGCGTGGACGCGCCCTGTCCGCTCGTGACCTGTTGCTTGGGCAGGCCGATGCCGCCGCGCTATCGCTCGACCACATCCTGCTGCACCGGACAGCCATCGGTCAGGGCTTCGATTTCTCCGTCGCGACGCTGGGATTCGGCGATGCTACCGCACTGACCGCACTCGCAAGACGCGAGCCACTGGCCGGTCTGGGACCGATCGTCTGAGGGGCCGCACACGTTGCCCCGCATCACCGTGGTGCTGCCGACCTATAACCGGGCGCACAGCCTCGATCGGGCGGTGCGCAGCATTGTCGCGCAGGACTACCCGGATTGGGAGCTGATCCTGGTGGACGACGGCTCCACCGATGACACGGTCTCGCTGCGTCAGCGCTTTGCGACGCTGCTGGGGCCGCGCTACCGCGATGCGACCATCGCACGGTCGGGCGTCTCTGCCGCGCGCAACCACGGTGTCGCGATGGCAAACGGCGAACTGATCGCGTTCCTGGACAGCGATGATTTCTGGCTGCCACAGAAGTTGGGAATGCAGGTGGCGGCGCTGGAGCAGAATCCGGGCGCAGGTTTCTGCTTCACCGACTACGCCGCGTTCCAGGACGACGGCAATTTCAGCATAGAGCGCCACACGATAGCCCCCGCGCTGGAGGGCCATATCTACCCGGCTGTGTTGGAGATCCGCCACAACGTCATCATGTGCCCGTCCGTGCTGGTGCGGCGCGACATCCTGGCGCAGACAGGCGGCTTCGACGAGGGGATGCAGGTTTGCGAGGACATCGACCTGTGGAGACGCGTGTCGCGTCGCACTTGTTGTGTGCCGGTGCGAGTGCCTCTGGTCGCCGTCCATACTCGGCTGGCCGAGACTTATCCCTATCGCAAGAACCTTGCGGCGCGGTTGTCGCTGTATCGCAAGGCCAGTCGCGAGGATGCTGACCTGCCGCCCGCGTTCGTCGCAACGCTGTACAGGGAAATGCTGAGCGTATACAGAGACGTGGCGCTGTTACGGCGGGACGCAAAAATTGGCGCGACCATGCGCAGAGCGCTGGCTGCCGCGCGCCAGGCAGGGACTTCGCTGCAGGAATTGGAGCAGGTGGTGGCTCGGGCGATCGAGTGACTGCGCGTGTGGAATCGCCATCAGGACACGATGATCCGGATTGCAGACCATTGCCGAATGACCCACACGACCAGGGCCGATAGTGCAAGCGTGGCAATCGTGGTCAGGGGAATGCCGATCAGCGGACCACCTGTAGTCCACGCGACATGCAATCGGGGGATGGCGATTTGCAGCAGAAGGGGATGGACCAGGAAGATGCCGAAGGTGAGACCCCCGAATTGCCGCATGAATCGCGTTATCGCCGGGTGTCGTTCGGCGAAACGCAGGACGGGTGCGGAGACGAGTACAAGGTAGCTGGCAACCGACATTGTGGCGATGTTCGGACGAACATATTCGAACAACAGCTCGTTCAGGTGGCCCGCGGCCGTGGTCAGCCGAAAGGTGGCGAGCAGCGTGACGAGCCAGCCGATAGCGATGAGGCACAGGCAAACGGCAATCGCCCGACCGCCTATGGCGCTATCGCGCAGCATGCGCCCAAGCACGAAATAGCCGGCAAAGCCCGCAATCACCGGGATCGCGACACCGGAGGCCACGCCTGTCAGGTCGGAGGCGAGTTGCACGCAGGCGGCGGCCGCCCAGAGCAAAATGAAATAAAGTACGGTCCCACCGCGGGCGCGTTCCGCGAAAGGTGCCAGCACAGGAGCGGACAAATACAGGCTGAACAGATAATAGAAGAACGGCAGATGATAAAATGTTGCACCGGTTACAAGGTATCGGACTATGCTGCCCGCGGTGAGGGATTCGCCCATCAACCACGCACGGTCCGCGAGGTACACACACGACCAGACCATCAAGGGGACGATGATCCGTCGTAGCCTTCGCGCAAGGAACCGACTGACCGGCTCGGTCTTTGCAGTGTCAAGCAGTGTCGCGCCACTGGCCATCAGGAACAGGGGTACGCAGGTTCGCGCAAAAGAATTGAACGCCGTGCTTATCCACCAATCGGTGGCTGGTACGGTATGCCATAGATAGGAGCCGGTCGCGGAAACATGCACGACCACGACAAGGGCGATGGCATAACAC
>DATKFJ010000045.1:0-2565 GCA_035511435.1 Acetobacteraceae bacterium
TGCGTCCTTTGCCGCGGGCGTGGCTGTCAGCGGGTGCCGGGATGATGCCGGCGGACTTCGCGTTCTGGGATGGCACGCAGCCGATCGCGGTCGATCTCGGCGGCGCGCGGAACGACGCGGGCATTGTCGTGTGCCGCGTCGGACCTGACGTGCTGGCGGGCGATCCGCGGGGGCTACTGGAGGTATTGCCGGACAGCTTCCGCTGCTTCTGGGGTGGCGAGGTATTGCCGGTCAGCCCGTTTCGCCGCCCGATCCCACGCGGCGTGCTCAACGGCACAGTCGTTGCGGGATAAAAAATAAAAATACTCCCCCTCCCCTTGTGGGCTACGGGAGTCCGTCATCTGCGGAACGATTTGCCAGGTTCCATCCGGTGAGGATGCCATCAAGCCGGAGCAATCCGTGATGCATTGTTTTGGGTCCGGCAGGTTTATAGCCCTTGGAGGTGTAGCCGGACCAGCCGCCGAGGCGGGCGACGATCCAGGCCAACCAAGCGAGCGTCGTCGGGTCGAAGGGGTTCTTGAGCTTCTCGGTGCGGCCTTCGAGACTGCGGCTCAGGCTGCGCAAGGCCGGGAGGTCGGCCTGGCTCACCGCGTCGGTGATCGGCTGTCCGGTGCTGCCGTCGCGCGCCTTCACCAACTGCATCGCCCGGACCGCGGCAATCAGCGCCACCATGGCGAGCTTGGTGAAGCAGCCGGCTGCTTCCATCTGCGAGTCCTCGATGCGCAGGCAATGCGACTTCAACGAGCGGAAGACCTGCTCGATGGTCCATCGCATCCGGTACCACGCCACGATCTGACGAGCCTGGTTGGCCGAGCCGACCGGGTGCGTGGTGAGCAATCGCCAGTGCACCGGATCCTGGCCGGCCGGCGGATCGATCTCGCAGACATCAACCACCGCCACGGCCACCGCTTCGGGGCGGTCCGCGGCGGCCGTGTCTGGCCGGCGCAGGCTCACCGAGCCGAACCGCAGGCCGACGTTTGCCTGACGCTGCGGCCGCGTGCCGCGTACCGGCACATCGATCGTATAGCGCTCGGCTTCGCGCCATTCGGCGCAACGACGGGACAGCAGGGCGCCATCGCTCAGCGAACGGTCCGACGACGAGCGGCACAGCAACTGCACGTTGGCTGGCCGGCGGGCGAACAGGTCGTAGATGTCGCTCTCGCGGTCGGCGACCATGGTGATCATGGCGGCTTCCGCCAGCACATCGCCGCTGGTGATGGCGCCCTCCAGCCAGCGGTAGGATTCCTTGTCCTCTGCCGCGCGCTTGCGCCGATCCGTCACTTTGCCTTCGGTGCGGTTGATGATGGCACAGTCCACCAGACCGATGATGCCGCCATTGTCGGCATCCATGGCCAGGATGGGATGCAGGAACAAACCCAGATCCACGCCATTGCCGCCGGTGCCGAACCCCGTCTTGCTGGCGGTATGGGTGGTGAAATGCAGCTCCGTGGTGTCCTGGATCGCCAGCACGTGGCGGCCGGCTGCGCGACGGCCGGTCTGCTGGCCGGCGCGGATCCGCATCTCTTGGACGCTCACTCGGTAGTTTGCCAGGAACTCGCCGAACTGGCGGGCCTCGCGCCGGTCCTTCGCCAGCCGGTGCAGGCACATGGTCCGGTTGTGCTGCATCGAGGCGACCAGCGCCGTCCCGACACGCTCGAGGCGCGCATCACCGAACCGTCCCAAACTCTCCCCAAGCATGCGAATCGTGCTCCATGGCTGGCCGTGCAGCCCATCGATTCAGGCTTCGGACCGGTTGGCAAATCGGCCGGCCCGATCCGCGATGCCGCCGCCTCCTCCGGACGGGAGGAACACCCGAACGCCGGCTGCATCCGCCGGATCGCACCGGTGCCAGTCCCTGACTTGATCGGCCCGAAACGGGCAGGTCATGACTCGAGGAAATCGATTCGGAGTTGTCGGACAACCCTAGCCCCTTGTGGGAGGGGGCTGGGGGGTGGGGTTCGTGCGCCCCGGACCCCTCCTCCCACCCCCCTCCCACAGGGGGAATAACACGCCGGCGTGACCCCTCTGTTCGATCTCGCCGTCATCGGCGGGGGGATCAACGGCGTCGGCATCGCGCGCGACGCCGCGGGGCGAGGCCTGTCGGTGCTGCTGCTGGAGCAAGGGGACCTCGCGGAGGCAACGTCATCGGCGTCGACCAAGCTGATCCATGGCGGGCTACGCTATCTTGAGCAATACGCCTTCCGCCTGGTGCGCGAATCGCTCGCCGAACGCGAGGTGCTGTGGCGCGCTGCGCCGCATATCGTGGGGCCGCTGCGGTTCGTGCTGCCGCACCATCCCGGGTTGCGGGCACGATGGATGATCCGCGCCGGACTGTTTCTGTACGACCATCTGGGCGGACGGAAGATCCTGCCGCCGACACGAACGCTGAACCTGCGCCGCGATCCGGCAGGCGAGCCGCTGCGTCCGCAATTCACCCGCGGGTTCGAATATTCCGACTGCTGGGTAGACGACGCGAGACTGGTGGTGCTGAACGCTCGCGATGCAGCGACGCGTGGCGCGGAGATCCGGACACGCACCCGTTGCGTCGCCGCGCATGCCGCGGAT
>DATKFJ010000046.1:0-33308 GCA_035511435.1 Acetobacteraceae bacterium
TCCGATGAGGCTCAGGACAGTCGGCATCCAGTAGGCGAACAGGAACAGGTTCATCAGGCTGCAGAAATAGACAATCCACAGCAGCACCGTCTGCAGCGCATAGCCTCGGCCGAACAGCATTGCGACGGGATTGCCTTGCGCGACGTCGACTGCATCGCTCTCTGTCGGAGCGATGTCGAGACGTTTCAGCAAGGCCGCGTCGCGTGGCGACATGGTTCGTTTCCTTGCCAGGAATCGCGGCGATTCCGGCAGCCACAGCGCCAGCGCCACCACCAGCACCAACGGGAACGCACCGCCCACGATGAAGATCACCGGCCAGTCGAAATGCGCGAGCAGTAAAGCAACGATCTGGCCGCCCAGAAAGCCGCCCGCGGGCGCGCCGGTGAAGGTTGCCATGATCATCGTTGCGCGCAGTCGATGCGGTGTGTAGTCGCCGGTCAACGCGGCCGCCCCGGAAAATCCGCCGCCGATGCCAATGCCCGTGAAGAAGCGCCACAGCGTCAGCATGCCAAGCGTGCCCGCCGAAGCGGTGAGCAATGAGGCGATCCCGAAGATTGCGAGGCTGACCAGCAGCAAAGGCCGGCGACCGAAACGATCGCCGATCGGTCCGGCGGAAAGCGCGCCCACCAGAATGCCGATGCTCGACCACAGAAACGCGGTAGTGAACATCGCCGGCGGTAAATGCCAGGTGCGGATCAGCGACGGCACCGCCCAGGCGACTGAATTAAGATCGTAGCCGTCGCAGATCTGCACCAGCGTGCATAATGCCGCTACACGAAGCTGCAAACCGCCGATCCGCTGGTTTTCGAGAGCGGTTTCGGTCGCCGACAACGCCGCTTCTGCCATGTTGGCCTCTCGACGCGTGTTTCTCCCTGGGACTCCATTCGCATGCTGGTCGGCGCCGTGCAAGCATTGTCGCGGGCCGCCGCTTGACGCAACATCGTCACCGAACGACGGCCGAGTGCCCCGGAGGAAACACAAGCATGTCCGAGGAAACACAAGCATGCCGGAGGAAACACAAGCATGATCGACAAGATCGTCCAGTCCATGGCGGATGCGATGGCCGGCATCAAGGACGGTTCCACCGTACTGGTTGGCGGCTTTGGCGCTGTCGGACAGCCGAACGCATTGATCGACGGATTGATCGAGCAGGGTGCCACTGATCTAGTCGTTGCCTGCAACAACGCGGGCGTCGGCCATGTCGGGTTGGCGCGGTTGATGGAACTCGGCCGCGTCCGGAAAATCATCTGCTCCTTCCCGCGTTCGTCTGACCCTGTCGTGTTCGAAACCTTGTACCGCGCTGGCAAGATCGAGTTGGAAATCGTGCCGCAGGGGACGCTCGCCGAACGCATGCGCGCTGCGGGCGCCGGTGTACCGGCGTTCTTCACGGCCACCGGTGTCGGCACCAAGATGGCCATGGGCAAGGAGCAGCGGGAGTTCGACGGCCGTTCCTACGTGATGGAACGCGCACTGCAAGGCGACGTCGGTCTGGTGGAAGCGTGGGAGGCGGATCGCTGGGGTAACCTGACGTTCAAGGAGTCGGGCCGCAACTTCAATCCCGTCGTCGCGATGGCCGCGACATTGACCGTTGTGCAGACCCAGCATATCCGCGACCTTGGCGAGATCAACCCGGACCACGTCGTCACGCCCGGCATCTTCGTGGACCGCGTGCTGCATGTGCCTTACGGTAATCCCACCGGTTTCTGACAGGAGCCAACGATGCCCGACACCGTGGTCGCCGATATCAAGCCACTAAGCCGCACCCAGATGGCCGCCCGCGTGGCGCGCGACATTCCGGAAGGCTGGTACGTCAATCTCGGGATCGGCATCCCGACAGCAGTTGCCGATCACGTCCCGCTGGAACGCGAGGTGATCTTCCATTCCGAAAACGGCGTGTTGGGCATCGGGCCGGCACCGCCGAAGGACCAGATCGACCCGTGGCTGATCAACGCCGGTAAGCAGTACGTCACGCTGCGCAACGGCGGCAGCTTCTGCCATCACGCCGACAGTTTCTCGATGATTCGCGGTGGGCATCTGGATCTTTGCGTGCTGGGCGCATTTCAGGTGGCGGAAAACGGCGACATTGCCAATTGGGCAACCAGCGAAAATGACACCGCGCCGGCGGTCGGTGGCGCGATGGATCTGGCGGCCGGCGCCAAGCGTCTTTGGGTGCTGATGGACCACAGCACCAAGGACGGTTCGTCGAAGCTGGTGCACCGCTGCTCCTATCCGCTGACAGCGGTCGGCGCGGTGAAGCGCGTCTACACCAACCTGGCGGTGCTCGACATTACCGACCGCGGGTTCGTGGTGCTCGACATGGCACCCGGGCTGACATTCGATGCGTTGCAGGCAAGGACCGACGCGAAGCTGAATCGCAGTGATCAATAGCGACGTCTGCCTGATTACTGACCAACTACCAGCGCCGTGGAGACTTCCATGATCGACCCGCTCGAACATCTCCAGATGCTGAAGGACAGCGCGGCGGGCATCGCGCCGCGCAAGGGCGACCTGAATCGGATTCGTGCGCTGCGATTCACCGAACCCGGGTTCGACCGCGGCACCTGGCGCGAGATGTGCGAAATGGGCTGGTTGGGTCTGCGCATTTCGGAAGACGCTGGCGGTTCCGGTCTTGGCGCGCGCGAGTTCTGTGGCCTGGCGGAGGAATTGGGAGCGGGGCTGGTTCCGGAACCGCTGATCCAGGCGGCGATGGCGGCACAGCTGCTGCCGCCCGATCATCTCACGCCGGTGCTCGCCGGCGAGCGCATCATTCTTCCCGCCTGGCAGGAGAAGCCGAACAGCATCGAGCTGAATGGCGAGACGGTGTTGCGCAACGGCAAGCTCGATGGCCGGAAAATGTTCATCCCGATGGCGGCCGGCGCGGATGCTTTCCTGGTCACTGTTCAGGACGGTCTCGCACTGGTCGAACGCGACGCGCCAGGCGTGTCGCTGGAAATTCTGGAGACCCAGGATGGCGGCAATTTCGGCACGCTGACGCTTGACGGTGCGCCTGCCGAAGCCATCGAGGGCGACGCGACGGACGCGCTGGAACACGCCATCATGGCGAGCTCTGCCTATCTGTTCGGCCTCACGGACCGCGCCTTCGCGATCACCCTCGACTACATGAAGACCCGGGAACAATTCGGCCAGAAGATCGGTGCCTTCCAGGCACTGCAGCACCGCGCGGTCGACGTGCAGATCCAGATATCGCTGACCCGCGCTTCGGTTGGCTCCGCTGCGGCCACGCTGGATGATGCGCCCACGCTGGCACAACGCCAGTCCGCGGTGTCGCGCGCCAAAGTGCGCGCCTCGGATGCCGCGATGGTGGTGACGCGCGCCTGTATCCAGTTGCACGGCGGCGTCGGCTACACGGACGCGTATGATATCGGGCTTTACCTACGCAAGGCGATGGTGCTGTCGCCGCTTTATGGGCCGCCATCAGTGCATCGCGCTCGGTTCCGCGTCGTGACTCCTGAACGTGACGATGATTGATCTGATTTTCTGACGGTGTCACTCGGCTGCCGCCGATCAGCGCGCCGGCATCGGCCATCTGCCTCACATCGCCTGCGCGTCCGCCAGAATCATGTCGGACGCCTTCTCCGCGATCATGATCGTCGGCGCGTTGGTATTTCCGGCCGGTACCGTCGGCATGATCGCCGCGTCCACCACGCGCAACCGCTCGATGCCGTGCACACGCAGGCGCGGGTCAACCACGGTATCGCCCTCCGGTCCCATCCGGCACGTCCCGACCGGATGCAGGTTCGAGTTGGCGTTCAGGCGGATGTTGGCCTCGAACTCGGCGTCGGTCATTACGGTCGGTCCCGGAATGAGCTCCTCGGCGACGTAGGGTGCCAATGCCGGCTGCTGGGTGAATTTGCGCGCCAGCCGCATGCCGGCGGTCAATGCCAGGAGATCGGATTGCGTCTCCAGGAAGTTGAAGCGAATCGCTGGCGCGGCCAGTGGGTCGGGACTTTTCAGTTGCACGCTGCCTCGGCTATCGGGGCGCAGATGTACCGCACTCAGGCTGAAGCCCGGGAATGGATGCGCGATTGCGCCCCTGGCGTCGCGTGATGCGTAACTCCAAGGTGTGTAGTTGAATTGCAGGTCCGGCCGCTCCAGCCGCGGATCACTGCGCGCGAAGGCACCGGCCGTGACCCCGTTGGCCGCCAAGGGGCCGGCTCGGAACAGCGCATATTGCGTCAGAGCAAGCGCCTTGCGCGGCAGGCTGTTGGCCAGTTCGTTCATCGTGATCGGCTTGGTGCAGCGAAACATTAGCCGGACATAGAAGTGGTCCTGCAAGTGCCTGCCCACCGCTGGCATATCGCGAACTACCGAGACGCCGATTTCCTGCAGCAGCGCGCAGGGTCCAATGCCCGACAATTGCAGCAATTGCGGCGAATTGAACGCGCCACCACAGACGATCACCTCGCCGCGGGCGCGCGCAGTGTGTTCCACACCGTTGCTGACGAAGGCAACGCCGACCGCGCGGCCGTCCTCGATCAGGATTCGCGACGCGTGCGAATTCGGCCGCACGACGAGGTTCTTGCGGTTACGCGCCGGTCGCAGATAGGCAGTCGCGGTGCTCCAACGGCGGCTTTTCCCTGTCGTGCTCTGGAAGTATCCGGCACCTTCCTGTCGGCCGTCATTGAAGTCATCGATCGGTGGCAGACCGGCCTGGATCGCGGCTTCCACCAGGCGGTCCGCCAATTCGGATCGATGCGGCTGATCGGAGACATGCAGGGGGCCACCGACACCATGGAACTCGCTGGCGCCGCGTTCCTGGTGTTCCGCCTTTTTGAAGTACGGCAGAACGCTGTCCCAGTCCCAGCCGGTGCAACCGCGTTGCCGCCATTCGTCATAGTCCGCGGCATTGCCGCGCATATACACCATGCCATTGATCGAACTCGTGCCGCCGAGTACCTTGCCGCGTGGCTGATACAGCGCGCGTCCATTGAGTTGCCGTTCAGGTTCGCTCTCGTACATCCAGTTGACGCGCGGATCGGCGTACACGCGGGAGAAGCCCATCGGGATATGAATCCATGGATTGCGATCCTTGCCGCCGGCTTCCAGCAGCAGCACGTGATGGCGCCCCGACTCACTGAGCCGTGCCGCGACGACGCAGCCAGCGGAACCCGCACCCGTCACGATATAGTCGAAAGTATCCACATCCGTGGCCATCGTCCCCCCCATGGATCGCTTGATCCCCTGATACGCTTCATGCGCGGGCCTAGCCAGCCCTTCGCACGCCGACAGTCTGCAGACTGCGCTGCGCACCCGGAAAGGCTGGCAGAGTGATGATCGGTTGCGCGACCGCCGTCACCAATGGGACGTCACGATATGGATCGTGGTCACGACAGAATACTACAGAGCCCGTACGGGCAATCTCATCGAATGCCGCCAGGCACAGGGCATGTGCCGCGAGGCAGGACTTATGGCTGAAACTGTCGAGGATGCGTTGGTAGTCGGTACGATCAAGGCCGTATGCATCTGCTACGACGGCATCCTTGGCGGCGCGCAAACGCCAGCGATCGTCCGCACCCTCGATCGCCGGCCACGAACCGGGCGGCTCGGCATTGCCAAGTTGTTCGCGCCACAGCGGCAAAAAACCCGCATGATTGCAGCACAATCTCAGAGCCGCATGTGCCAAAAAATGATCGGCCTCCGGCGCAAGCCGAGGGCTTGGCAGGTCGGACAGTATATACAGACTGACATGGGCCGCAGCCTTCTGCCGCAGCATCCAGTCGAACGGGAAGCTGTTCATTACACCAACCAGGGATAGCGCCGCAGCGTTCGGCCTTCCCGCCGGCTTACGCTCAACGCTGATGGTGTGGCTGCATAACACGCCCGGCGGCAAGACCGCCGCTATCGCGGTACGTTCGTCCGTCGATCGCGCTATTTCGCGGCACGCCAGACGGTAGTACCGCGTATTCTCGATGGCATGTGGCTTGCTCACCAACCCGCGCAGCGCAACCACATATCGTGGTGGCGTATCCCACTGGTCACTGAACTGGTGGATCGTCTTGCCTTCATGCAGCACGAGATAGCCGTTGCGTCGCAGTTCCTTCGCCGCTTTCGGATCATAGCGCCGCTTATTGGATCGCAGAGCCTCTGTCACAAGAGTAAAGCAACCGGCATCATCAGTCATGTGAAGCTCGCGGCTTAGAAAAACACCGCGCCTTTCGGCCCAAGGACCAAATCGCTGCCGCGCCAGGAACATCCGCCGCGCCATCGGCAGGTCCGCGGCTGCCCGCAACTCCAGCAATGTCCCATACGCACCACCGGACGCATCGATGAAGTCACGATCATACTCCATCAACCGCGAGCGCTCATCCAATTCCGCGAATTCTGTAAGATAGAATCCGCATTGCAGCTTGCTCGTGGGTCCCGGTCGCCACGCCACCACCAGAGCAAATTTGAGTCGACCGTGAATATCGAACAGCTTTCGCCGGTTTTCGAACGACAGACAAAAGTCGATGCGCGTCTGCGCCAGGAAAAGCTGTCGGATTCCGGTCGCGCCTTCGTTGGCGTGGAAGGCTGACGGTACCAGCATGCCGATGGCGCCTTCCTGTGCCGCGAGTCGCACCATGCGCTCTGCGAACACCCGGTAACTGTCCAGCTTGCCACCCATGGCCGCGCCGTGCGCACCGAATTTCTGATGCAGATATAGCCTGTCGACCAGCCGATGCTGGTGCGTGAATGCGTCCCGGTAATCGGCGAATGCGCTTGCTGTGACCGGGTCTGCCAGCAACCGATTCTCGATCACCCGGGCTTCTTGTTTGGTCGCGGCGTCCAGGATACGCAGATCGATCCCGGCCAGGAAATCCGCAGTGTTGGGCTGGATAATGTCCCAGGGCGGATTGCTCAACACAGCATCGAAGCCGCCGCCGGCTGCTTCACTCGGGCCATTGGACCAAAACACCTCGGGAAATGTCAGGTCCCACGGTAACGCCTGGCTGCCCGCCGCGAGCATTGCAGCCTGTCGCGATGTCAAGACATCGGGCCACACTCCTGCCGCAGCCACTGTACGCGCCAAGATCAGCCATTCATCGTTTGACTCGCGCATCGCCAGCATGACAGCGCCCGCCCATGCACGCGCCAACAGTCGGAACGGCCGCAGCGCCGCATCCAATCGCCGCTTCGCCGCAGTTTTCGACGCCAGGTCGCCGGCATCCGCACCAACCGTAGCCTGCAACGCGCGAACCTCACCCAGCGCTGCCCTCAGCGCATCGCCAAGGCGTCTGCCTACATCGTGTGCCAGCAATGGATCGAGTTGCTGTCCGCCCACCGGCAACGTACCAAGCGATGCGAAGAATGCTCCGCCGATCGAATCGCCATGCACCAGTCGATGATCGAGAAATGTCAGCGGCAATCCCTCGGCGTACGACTCCAGCCATAGCGACAGTTTCGCCAATTCGGTGGAGAGCCGGTTGCTGTCCACACCATACAGGCAGTGCACTGCAACCAGGCGCCGGCAGATCGCCAACGCGCGGGATTGCGATACACCGCTCCCACCGCCCTCGCTGGCACGGCTTGGCAGGTACGCCAGCAGTAGTCCGTCCGGATCAGGCAGGTCCGCCACTCGCTTGCGCAACGCTTCGGCCTGCGCGACCAGACGCGCCCGATCATCGGATCGCGCGTTCACCGCAGCATCCTCTGCCGTTGCGGCGTGCTCGTCGCATAACCGGCACGCCGCGTACAGCACCTCTCCCAGGAAACGACATGCTTCCACCAGAAAATGCCCGCTGCCGGTGGCTGGATCGACCACCTTCAGTGCCAGAATCGCAGCGGGGTTCGGATCATCGTCCGGACTTCGTTTGGCAATTTGTGGCGCCAGCGTTTCGCGCACCAGGAACCGCACGAACGCATGCGGTGTGTAGTAGGAACCACTTGCCTTACGACCTGTCCCTACACGAAGGTAGAAACGTCCGGCTGGAATATCCTCCACCCATGCCGGTCGGGTCCCGACTTCATGGTCAGCCGGCAGTGGCGACACCGCATGATATGGGGCGGCGCGTTCCTTTGGCAGCACCACCTCCAGCTTGTTGCGCCGCATGCGTGCCATTGGCTCCGTCGCGATGCCAGGCTCAAGTTCCAGCAGCGCCTCATAAATGCGGCCGAGGTCCTCTACATCGAGCGCACCGTAATGCACCCGTTCGCGCGCGCGCATCTTCGGCGTCGTCCACAGCAACCGATCCAGCAGCAGTGCAACGGCCCGTTCGCCCCATGCCAGGCGATCGAGCAGCGGTGTTGACTGTGCGCCGAACAACGCACCACCGAGAGGCGCAACTGAAAGTTCGCTGCATGACAATCCGTCGCGGAAAACGCCGAACACAGTGCGCAGTCCGTCTTCCAACATCCGCCCAGTGTCGTGGCCATGATCCAGGTGGCGCCGCACCAATGGTCCCAGCGCGCGATTCGGTGACAGCGTATTTCGCCACAAGCCGGTTGATGAGAAGCTGAACGCGCGCGCCGGATCGGTCGCGCTTTCCAGCTTCAGAATGAACAGCAGGCGATAGACCAGGACCAGTCCTTCCTGCCACAAATCGGCCGCGCGCAGGTGAAGATTGCCCGCACCGGCATTGGCCGGATGATCAAGCACCGATTGCAGGAATCCCTCGATCGCGCTGCGTGCCTGCAAACGCAGATCCCTGGTCACTCTCGTCTGACTCAGACGCGCCGCATCCAGTACGCTGGGCAATGCGGCGATGCCATGTGGAGTGGCAAGAGCCAGCAACAGGCGATATGAATCCGGTGCCATGTTCTGTGCGCACCACCCGCTATTACCGTTGAACGGGATCACGATGTGACTGTCAGGACGAGCTGGGTCGCATAACAACAGACGTAGCTCTTCACCGTCCGCCAGCAGCGCCAGTCGTTCGCCGCTGGCCAGTAGCACACGCTGCGCACTGCGCGTTGGACTGAAGCGATAGGCGCGGCCGGTGCGATGGGGTGCGTCGAGATCGGTGTCGGCACTGAATGACCAGGCACGCAGCCGCCCACCGCACGGTGCACACATCAGCCAGCCGCCGTCCTCCATGCCTTCGCGCGTTGCCACCTCATCTTGGCGGATCGGCCGATCGTACCCGAGACGCTTCGCCAGCGGTGCGATCACGTTGTTGCAGACGCGAAGCGGGCCGCCGGTTGCGCCGATTAAACGAAACTGCCGACGCAGCGCGTTCCAGTCCTGTTCGAACTCCTTGCCCTGGGTGTTTGCCAACAGTTCGCGCTTGGCCAGCATCACACCCAGCTCGAATCGCACGAACGGTTCCGGCAATGCAGGTCCGGAAAATGTACAATCCCCCAGGTCCAGGTTCATGCGATCAACGCCTGCGGTACCAGCATAAGCATGCCAACCAGACGCAGAACCGGCGGCACTGACAACGCGCGACCATCGCGTTCCTTGCCCCGGCGTTGAAACAGTTCCACGGCGCTGTTCGCCTCGCGCCGCCGAGCCGGTGGATTATTGCCATCGGCGGCAAACCCCGCCAGCCGATCAAGCGGTGCCGAAAGCCATAACTGCTCGGGTCCGGCCGTCGTTGCGCCAAACAGATCTCCGGTGCGTGGCACAAGTGCACCGCAAATGTCGTCCGCCCTGCCGCGGAGCCATTGCTGCAGATCGCTTGCTTCGCGCTTCGCTCGCTGCTGGTATTCGACGCTGATCCGGGCAGCTTCACACTGCATGGTGGTGGTAGCCACCGCTTCGGCTTCCGGCTGGCGCGTTGGCAGCCATGACGCAAAAAGCTGGTGCCACATGTCCGATTTCTCCAGTGCGCGGCTCGGATCCGCCAGACGCAGCCATTGTTCTGGTCTGTCCAACTTTATCGGCGCGCCAACGATCGGCAGCAGCACGGCGATAATGTGTTGAAGTTCGATGCGCGCCGTGCTGCGCAACTCAGCACTGAACATCAGCAGCACGGCTAACGATGTGCCGGCGTCCGAACAAGCCGCGCTGACCCGGTTGTCGCGGACTGTCCCATCGGCTCTCTGCGCGCGTGAGATGGCTTGGCGCACCACCGGATGAGCGCGCCCCAGGAATGCCAGCGAGCGCCCCTGCCTGTCTCGCAGCCGGTTGCGGTTCCGCGTAAAGCGCAGCACGGACTGCTTGCCATCGAATCCCGGCAGATCGTCAAGGCCGGCAAGCCAATTCTCCGGCAGCCGCAATGACCTTGCCTCAACGGCGACACGACCGGTCTCCGTCGCGATCGCTGCCGCGACAAAATCCGGTAGATCGATGCCCCCCAGCAGTGCATCGCTGCGCCGACGAGCGGTGATTGCAACCGCCGCCTGCGCTGCATCCGCGTTCACACCGGGATGCGCCAACCAGCCATGTCGTACGGCCGAACGATCAAAGCTGTCGAACGCGCGATCGATCTCGCGCAGCAGATCGCGATAGGCGTCCGAATTTTCTTCCTGTGCGACCTGGTCCAGCGTACGAATCGTCGGCGGTTCGTCTTCGAACAGCATTGCCTGCTTTTCGGCGAAACCTGCGACCAGCCCGGTGCTCCAGTCACTTTCGTCCGCTGTGACTCCCAGTGTATCGGGCATGAAGGTAAGCTGCGCACGTGCCTTCTCGTATTTTCCGATCAAGCGCAGCAGCAGCCGCTCTTCGAACGTGCCGGCAAGATACAGGTAGCGGATCTGTGGTTCATGCGCCTGCCCGTACCGATCAATGCGCCCGTTTCGCTGTTCGATCCGGTTGGGATTGTACGGCAGATCGAGATGGATCAGATTGCAGCAGCGTTGTTGCAGATTCAGTCCTTCCGCGAGCGAGTCCGTACTGACAAGAATGATGCCGTCCTCCTCTGCGAAGCGTTCCGACACCCGCGTTCGCTCGCGTTCGCCATCCAGTCCGTTGATCGCCAGCACTGCGCCGTCGACCGCGGTCGCATCGCGCAAGGCACCTAAGACCGCGAACTGGCTGTCGGCATACTCCGTGTAGATAAGAATGTTGGTCGCCGGATGTGCCGCGCGGATCGAACACACTTCACGCACGATGGCATCGAGTTTGGGATCATGCGGTGCGGCTGCTTCACCCAGACGGATCAGCGCGTTGAGCGTCTCCACCGTTGCATCTATCCCGCGCCGACGCGGGCAAGTCAGCAATGTGATCCCGGTTGGAGCGAAATTGCGCAGATCGGCCGCCATGCCATCGGCTTCCAATTCCGCAATGTCGCCGTCGGCAGCTTCATCGAGAACGCCAAAACGCAACATCCGCTTACGATACGCGCGCAGCGACCGTGCCCGTTCCTTTTGCAACGCCACTGCCTCGGCCGTGTTTGCACTCGCCTGTGCGTAGCGTTCAGCGACCACGCGCAATGTGTTCACGCACGCCCCGATCGTCGAGACGGAACGCTTCAGCAAACTGACGAACGCCAGTGCATCGACATGATCGCGGGTTTGCGCACCTCGCTGCAGCCGTGGCGCAATCAATGCCGCCAGCGCTTGATGAAACCGTCGTACGATCTCCGCGGCAACCTCTACCCGCACCGGAACTACCTTGCGTTCACGGAACATTGGAGCACCCGTCGCGGGATTGCAGATGTGCGATTTCAGGCGGCGTACGACGTGCCTGCGATAGCCCGACCCCACCAGGCCGCCGCGCCCATTCACCAGGCTGGGATCCAGCAGTTCGATCAGGGACGCGAAATGTGGATCGTAGCCATCATGCGGTGTGGCGGTCAGCAGCAGCAGTCCGTCGCTGCGCCGCGCAATGACCTCTGCCAGCCGTCGCCGCTGCGTTTCATCGCGGTCAGTGCTCGCGGCAGCGCTGATGCAATGATGCGCCTCGTCGATAATCGCGAGGTCCCATGTTGACCGCTCCAGCTCCTCCAATACGCGTTCCTGCTTCGCGAAATCGAGCGATGTCAGACATAGCGCCATCGCATCGAACGGGTTGCCGCCCAACTCCAGCTTACGCCGCTGTTCCTGCAACGCGGCGGCGTCGGTTATCGGCACGAAGCGCAGGCCAAATCGCTGCCGCAGCTCTTGCGCCCATTGCACCAGCAGCGGCCCCGCCGGCGTGACGATCAGTACGCGATGCGCTCGTCGCCGGGCGATCAATTCGCACACGATCAACCCCGCCTCGATCGTCTTGCCCAGCCCTACACCATCGGCAAGCAGCAGCCGAGGCCGCGGCAGCTCCAGGGCGCGCATGAGAGGGACAAGCTGATAGGGCTCGATCTGCACTCGGCCGGGCTCCGCTGCCAACATGTCCGCGGGGCCGAGTACCTGGTCCAGTAGACAAGCCTGATGATGCAGGCGCCACGCGGCCAGTGAACCAGCCGCATCGAGCCTGAGTTCAGCACGCAGCAGTTCAACGGGTTCGGTCGGGTGTAGGATGTCCCATTCCAGACCGATCAGATCGCCCGCCGCGCACCGCATGCGCAGCATCGTCTGAGCACCGAGTGGAACGATTTCGGTCACGTCCCACGCCAGACCGCGCGCACTGACCCGGTTTCCCACCGTGAATTCCAAGCCCATGCCTGCACCGCCATCTTGCGAGAGGTGCCGACTGTCGGTGGCCAAGGTTAACAAGTAACAACAAAGGCGAGACGTCCAGACAATGGACACCGCCAATCGAACGGCGGATGCTGAGGCACGCGCAGGAAAGGGCGAGGCGATGGACGATAACGTGACCACCGGCACGCAGGCCGCACTCGTGGTGGAGACCGCGTCGGGACGTGTCCGGGGCGCCAGCATCGAAGGTGTCGCTGCGTTCAAATGCATTCCCTACGGTGCGCCGAGTTCTGGCGCCAACCGCTTCATGCCGCCGCGCAAACCCACGCCGTGGGCTGGTGTGCGCGATGCGCTGGACTACACGGGGCACGCGCCGCAGCAAGGTCTTCGACCGGCCACGCGCGTGGAGCTCGCCGATTTCTCCGGCCCGCCCGACACTTCATCAGAAACCGAAGACTGTCTTACGCTGAACGTCTGGTCCGCCAACCCGAAACATGGCGCGAAACGACCCGTCATGGTGTGGTTCCATGGCGGCGCCTTCGCCTACGGCACCGCCAATGTCGCCCGCCTGCAGGGCAGTCGCCTCGCCACGCGCGGCGACGTGGTCGTCGTTACCGTCAACCAGCGGCTGAACATATTCGGTTTCCTCGACCTGTCCGAGATCGGCGGAACGGACTACGCCGCGTCGGGAAATGCCGGCACATTGGACATGATCGCCGCGCTGGAATGGGTGCGCGACAACATCGATGGGTTCGGCGGCGATCCTGGCAACGTCACGATCTTTGGCGAGTCAGGTGGCGGCGGAAAGGTGTGTACGCTGCTGGCGATGCCATCTGCGCGCGGACTGTTCCATCGCGCGATTGTGCAGAGCGGCGCGGCCATCAGACTGCGCGAACGCGATCGCGCGGCAAAGCTGTCGGAAGCAGTGTTGAAAGCGCTGGGTCTGTCCCATACCGACCTCGACAAACTGCAGTCGTTGCCGATGGCGCAGCTTCTGGCAGCGGTCGATCCCGCACAAAAAGCCATCGGCCCCGCGCCGATGCCGTTGTTCGACCGCTATCCATTTGGCCCGGTGGTGGACGGCACCATCGTGCCAAGCCACCCGTTCGACCCGGCCGCACCCGCAGTGTCCGCCGACATCCCGCTGTTGATCGGCGATATGAAGGACGAGATGGCGAGCTTTCTTGCCCGCGACGACAAGGTATGGCACCGCACGCTGACCGAGCAGGAGATGCGCGACCGCGTCGCCGCGGTAGCCGGTCGCCATGCCGATCATGTCATCGAGACCTATCGTCGCCTGTATCCTGGCATGAACCCGGCCGAGCGGCTGATCGCCACGCTGACCGACTCAAATTTCCGCATTCGCTCGTTGATGGTGGCCGAGAGGAAGGCGGTGCAGGCCGGCGCGCCGGTCTACATGTACTCGTTCCAGTGGGAGACGCCGGTCCTCGGCGGTCGGATGAAAGCACCGCACGCACTCGACGTGCCTTTCACGTTCGATACCATTGATCTGACCAACGCGACCGATCGCAGCGCGGCGGCACACAAGTTGGCCGCGACGATGTCTGGCACCTGGGCCGCGTTCGCCCACACCGGCAAGCCCGAGCATCCCGCGATCCCGCCATGGCCTGCGTACGAACTGTCCGCGCGAGCCACGCTGATACTGGACGCCGAATGTCGTGTCCAGAACGATCCGGGCGGTGAAACCCGTAGTCTCTGGCAGGGCATTATTGCAGGGTGACGTCGTCCGCCGCGCGCGCCGTCTTCCGTGCAACGAAATGACACCACGCCGCCGAAGCCGACCGGCTCAGCCATCGCGCGCGTCAGTTTTTCATGCCGGTGGCCCCTGTCCCGCAACCGTCGAGCACCGTTCCGGGGACAGTGCCAGGGACAATGCCAGGGACAATGCCAGGGACAATGCCAGGAACAATGATTGACTCCGCCCCTACCGCTGCCTAGAGGATTCGAAGCGGAAAAGCTTGGAGGATAGGTCCCATGAACGACACGGCGGTCGCCCAGTCGACTGAGCGTCAGGCGTTCTACGACAGGATCGGCGAGCATTCGCTTGCACCACTGTGGGAACGCCTGCATTCCATGGTGACGCGCGCGCCGGTAACACCTGCGTTGCCGACCAAATGGGACTACGATGCAGTGGTGCGGCCATTCCTGATGCAGGCCGGTGGTTTGATCACCGCGAAGGAAGCCGAAAGGCGCGTGCTGATCCTGGAAAACCCAGGTCTGCGCGGTCAGACCTCTATCACGCATTCCCTGTTCGCTGGCTTGCAACTGATCATGCCCGGCGAAGTGGCGCCGGCGCATCGGCATTCGCAATCCGCGTTGCGCTTCATCATCGAAGGTCACGGCGCCTACACCGCGGTGGAAGGCGAACGCACGATGATGGAGCCCGGCGATTTCGTCATCACACCGAGTTGGACGTGGCACGACCACGGCAACGATACGGATCAGCCGATGGTCTGGCTCGATGGTCTCGACGTTCCGATCGTCCGCCTGTTCGACGCCAGTTTCGCTGAACCGGCGAATACCGACAGCCAGACGGAAGCGCGTCCGGTCGGTGATAGCCTGGCGCGGTTCGGCGCCAACATGCTGCCGGTGGATTGGCATCCTACCGTCAAGAGCTCACCGGTGTTCAACTATCCCTATTCGCGGTCGCGCGAAGCGTTGGCCACGCTGGCGCGCAATGGCGATCCCGACGCCTGTCACGGGCACAAGCTGCGCTACATCAATCCCGCGTCCGGTGAATCGGCGATGCCGACGATTGGCGCATTCATGCAATTGCTGCCTGCAGGATTCCATACCGCGCCGTACCGCTCGACCGACGGTACTGTGTTCGTGGCGGTGGAGGGTGAGGGCGAGACGGTGGTCGGTGATACGACAATCCGATGGAAGCCGCGCGACATCTTCGTGGTGCCAAGCTGGCATTCGCACCGTCATCGCACCGCCGGCGAAGCCGTGCTGTTCAGCTTCTCCGACCGACCGGTGCAGGAGAAGCTCGCGCTGTGGCGCGAAGAGCGCGGACATGCATGACGTTCTGCCGGCGAATACCGACAGCCAGATTGTCGGCGGTGCCGGCCTGCAGCTCTCTGCCAACCGACGTGTCACTCAAATTCGTCCGGGGTGACACCGTCACCCCGGACCTCGTCGATCGGTAATCAGCCCTCGGATGGCTGATCGAGATTCACGCCCACGAAGATCGGCTCGCCGTTGCGGATGATGCGCAATGCCACGGCATGGTCCTTGACCGCACCGCGGATCGCGCTGACGGTTTCGGAAGGCGATGTAACAGCCTTGTCGCCGACACCAACGATGACGTCGCCTTGCTGTAGCCCCGCTTGGTCAGCCGGTGAGCCAGGCTCGACATTCCGCACCACCGCGCCCTTCGTGCCGTCCGGCACGTCGAGCTGGTTGCCCAGCTCAGGCGACAGCGGTGCCAGAGCCAGGCCGATCCGTGCCTGATGGTCCTGTCCCCGCTCGGTGCTTGCCGTCTGTTCGTTCGGCATGTTGCCGACCTTCAGGCTGACGGACTTGGTATCGCCATCATGCAGCACCTGCAGTTGCGCATCGCCGCCGGGCTTCACCGCCGCAATGTCCACCGCGAGATCACGCGGGTTCTTCACCGCCTGACCATTCACCGAGGTGATGACATCGCCCGGCTGAAGTCCAGCGTGCTCGGCCGGCGTGTCGGACTTCACATCGGCAATCAGCGCACCAGAGTTCTCCGACAGGTGCATCGCTTTCCCCATCGTGTCGCTGATCTGCTGCGCCTCGACGCCGATGTAGCCGCGCGTGACGTGGCCGCTGCTCTCAAGCTGCGACACGACTGTCTTGATCATGTCGGACGGAATGGCAAAGCCAATGCCGATCGAGCCGCCCGACGGTGATAGGATCGCCGTGTTCATGCCGATCACCTTGCCATCCTGCGTGAACAGCGGGCCGCCCGAATTGCCCTGATTGATCGGCGCATCGATCTGGATGAACTGATCATACGGACCGGCGCCGATGTCTCGGCCGCTCGCGGAGACGATGCCAGCGGTCACCGTGCCGCCCAGACCGAACGGATTGCCCATCGCGACCACCCATTCACCCGGCTTCACATTCGCCGAATTGCCGAGTTGGATATAGGGCAGTTGCTTGTGTGCATCGATCTTCAATACCGCGATGTCGGTACGGGAGTCGTGACCAATCACCTTGGCCGGAAGCTGCGTGCCATCGCTCAGCGTGACGGAGACAGTCTTGGCGCCCTTCACCACGTGATTGTTGGTAACGATGGTGCCATCGGCATCGATGATGAAGCCGGAACCGCGCGCCTCCACGGCGTGCATCTCCTGCCCGGACTGCGGTCCCATTCCGCCAAACGGGAATTGTCTGAACATGAACGGCAGTTGCTGTTGCTGGCTCTGCTGATCTTCTTCATCCGAAGCGGGCGCCGCCTGCAGCCTGGTGGTGATAGAGACCACGGCTGGCTTGACTTGGGTCACCAGGCCAGTGAAGTCCGGCAACACGTTGGGGGCGATCCCACCGCCGGGGGGATTTACCGGCGCACCCGGCGGCGTATCGGTCGCTGCAAAGCCGGAATGGCCGACGGCGAATCCGGCAAGCGCGGTGCCGGCCATCAGAACGGCAGCCAGAGCCGTGCGACGCCATAACCTCGGCTTGCGGGGTGATTCAGTCGGATGGGACATAGAGCCTCCTTGAGGAAATTCGTCTGGGTACGTTCAGGGTGGCATGCCAGATAGGCGCCACCGACGCCCGCTAAAATGCGGTGGATCGGGTGAACGTTCCCCTGCTGGAGCGATTAAACCGCTGTCATGTCCATTAAACTTCGGTCATGCATCCGCCATGGAAGCGTCAGCCGGCTACGACGAATGCACTTCCCACTTTTCGATGGTGCGCTTCTCGATTGTGTCGACTATCAGCTTCTCGGTCGCATAGCCGACGACCGCCACCAGAATCATCGCGGTCATCAGGTCCACCGCACGAAATTGGAAGCGGGATTCCATCAGCAGATAGCCGATGCCGTCCTGCGACGCGAGCATCTCGCCAGCCACGATCATGCGCCACGCACCGCCCAGGCTGATGCGCAGGCCGGTGATGATGTACGGCACCGTGGCGGGCAACACGATGCGAAAGAAGAACACCAATCCGCGCGCGCCAAAGCAGCGCCCGGCATCCAGCACCGTCGGGCTGATCATCCGGGCGCCGGCCTCGGTGTTGAAGAACAGCGGGAAGAATGTGGTCGCAAACACGACGAACACCACCGCCGCATCGCCCAGGCCAAACCACAGGATTGCCAATGGAATCCATGCAATGCCCGGAATCGGATAGATCCCCTTGATACTCGGCATCACGTATTCCCGCAGTGTGGTCATACGGCCGATTGCCAGCCCAAGCGGAATCGCGAGAACCGCTGCAGCGGCGAATCCGGTCATGGCTCGCAGGAAGCTGTGCGAGAGATGAACGTAGATGTTGGGGCCATAAAGCCATGGCTTTTCGGTCAACGTCAGCGTGCGGATAACATTGCGCAACACGGTCAGCGGTTGCGGCAATATCAGTTCCAGATCCAGCACCTGCGACATGATCTGCCAGACAAGCAGGATGACCAGTATACCCGTGCCGCCACGCAGGATGCGACGTATCCGTATGCGACGGCCACGTAGCCTGACATGGCGCAGAAAATCTTCCTGGCTATAGCCGGGTGACGTTCGCGCAGGGATGTCAGCGCGGGTGATCTTGTCGATGGTATTCATGCGGTCTGTTGCACATAGTGCAGGTCGAATACGTCATTCAACGTCAACTTCGGCGAAATTTCGCCGCGCGCCAGCATCGCGCTGCCCAAAATATCCCACCAAATCTGCGCCGCATGAGGTGTCAGTCCAACTCGTGGATCGAAGTTGCCGTACATGTCGTCAATCACTCCGGGATCCTGGCGGGACCACTCTGCCATGATCGCCACCATCTGTGCCTTGGGTGCAGCGGCGTAAGCGGCACTGGCATCTCGCAACGCCTGCGTGAACCGTCGTGTCGTATCGGAGTTCTTCTGCATGAAGTCGCGATTGCCGCAAACCCCGGTGCCAGGCAGGTGCTTGGCGTTTTCACCCATGTCGCCGCGGTTACTGCTCATGAACACGAATCCAGCGTTGGCTCGCTGCGCCAATGTAGTAGTAAGAGCGTCGTGCATGAACCCGTCAAGCTGATGGCTCACCATCGCGGGCAACATCTCGGGGCCGCCAAGCGTCAGAAACTCCCATGCGAAATTGTCAGTCGTCATTCCGCGTTCGCGCAGGAACGCGCGGAACAGAATGAGATGGTACGACGATGGATTGGACAGACCGATCCGCAGCTTCATCCCGCGCAACTCGTCCAGCGTCTTGCCGCGAAGACTGTCCTGTAGAACGAAGAACGAGCCACTGGAAATGCCGCCCTCGATCAACGCAAGCGGCACTGGTTTGCCAGCTTCCACATAACGCGAATTGGCGTGCGCGACCTCGCCGCTTGCACCAAGATAGAAATCGATTCCGCCGCGCAGAAGTTGTTCGATGCCAGCGGCGGTCTGGCCCGACGGAAATGGATTCTCCGCTATATCCAGACCATTCTTGTCGAATGCGCCGGTCTTGACGGCAATCCAGTAGATCACCGTGACGATGTTCGGCTTCAGCATTCCTACCCTGATCCGGTCAGCCGCTCGGCCAGTACGTGGGTCCAGCGTCACCAGCGTGAGGAAAGCCGGAAGTGCGAGCAGGTCACGCCGATTCACCCGATTATCCTCCCGTCGATGTCGAATTCGTGCCACCGAAATGGTTTTGTTCATTTGCACGAAACGCTATCGTTGGTCCCGGCACGGGTCAAGAACGCCAAACTTGCATCAGGAACAATCGAGCCACTCCGCCACCAGTCGACGAGCTTCTTGCAACGAGGCGGTTGGGTGGTAGATCAGATAGAGTGTGGTGCAGGTATGGAACGCACTGATCTCGTCCGACCCCATTGCGGTCAGGTCGTGCCAGGTCTGCCGCACCGCGCCCTGGCAACGACACCGCTCCCTGCGTGCGGTTCCGGCCGAAGCCGGACCGCACCCGCGATCCGGCTTCGTCGCTTGGGTTACAGGCCGCATCGCGCGTAAAAGCGCACCGGATTGTCCCAGAACAACTTCCGCTTGCGCTCCTCCGGCATGTTCTTCCAACCGAGTACGATGTTGGTGGATTCCGGGAAGGCACTTTCACCATGTGGATAATCCGAAGCATACATCAGCACATTTTCGCCGACGATGTCGGCAACCATGTTGGTGACCCGCTCGCCCTCGGACACCTCGATGCTCTGGTAGTAGCGTCCGCTCATCACGTATTCGCTTGGATGATGCTTCAGGTCAGGCGGCAGGGCGGAGCGAATCGTTTCCATGTGTTCGTCCAGCCGCGCCATCCAGAACGGCAGCCAGCCGTGGCCGGCTTCCAGGCAACCCAAACGCAGCCGAGGGAAGTGGTCCAGCAGCCCGCTGCCGATCAATGCCGCCATGTTGCGCATGCCGCACCACGGATGCGCCGCGGAACGCTGCAGCCAGAGATTGTCCCACGTATCGAGTCCGCCCGGCGCATAGGGCGGCATGACGGTGAAGGTGTGCAGAACCGCGGACAGATCCAACTCCTGTGCTTCCGCCCAGATCGGATCAAGCGAAGGCAGGTCGATCGGCGTGCCGTATGGTGCATACACCAGCACGCCCCATGCCCAGCGCTCGCGCCCTGCGCGGCGCATTTCCTTGATGCTGCCTTCAATATCGCGCGAACTGACCAGCACGACACCACCCAACCGGTCAGGAAAGGCGCCGCAATAGTCGTTCATCCAGCGATGGTATGCGCGGTACATGCCCATCTCGAGTGCAACATCATCGCCCGCCGTGAAGGTGCCGAACCAGCCCGACGGCAGCATGAAGTTCACGTCTGCGCCTTCGAAATCCATGTCGGCGATGCGCGCCGCGGAAGAACGATCGACATCCGGCGATATCGAACGTTCGCGCTTCACGCCGGTGAAGCCCGCCATGTAGCCGGCCGGTGCGGCTTCCACTGTTTCCGAGTAAAGCCGCCGCTGATATTTGCGCTGCCCCTTGTTGTAGGACACATGGCCACTCCGGCTGCTGCTGCGGTACTGTTCCCAGGCCGCCAATCGCTTCTTGTCGTCAGCAGTCAAATAAGGTTCCAGCACATCGACATAGGGACCGACATGCGCATCCGTATCAAAGAATTTGTAACCGCTGCGCGCCATGATTTCCTCCAGTCAGAATCAGGATAATTCACCGCCGGCCGATCGGCGGTACTTCGCCAATGCGGCGGGCGACAGATAGCGTTCCTCGAGTGCGCGTTGCTTGACCAGGCCTTCACCCTCCGGCGGTACTTCCGGGATGATGTAAGGACGGTCCTTGCGGCTCTCGACGAATGACTCCCACGCAGCAACGCCGCGATCGGCGAAATCCGCCATGAAGTCCGACAAGGCAGCCCATGCAACGTGATGCGAGAAGCTCGGTAGCCAGGCGATGGTGACGCCGAGAGCCAGGTGTTCATCGAACGACAGATATCGCGGCAGCTTGCCTTTCATGAACGACAGCGGACCGGTCACCGCGGCGCGCGCCCGCTTGATCTCGTCCATCGAATGCGGCGATTCAAGCTGCACCCAATCGACGCCGGCTTCGTTCCGATAGGCGGCCAGCCGCTGCAACGCATCGTCCAGCCCGCCGTTCGCCGCATCGCGCGCATAGCACTGCGCCATGACGACGAAGTCCGGATCCAGCTCGTTCTTCGCATCGACTGCCGCGCGATAACGCACGATCGCCTGCTCCAGCGGCACCACCTCCAATCCAGCGCTTTGTGTGCGCCGCTTGCCCTCGATCGGCTGATCATCGATGCGAATGCCGGCAACGCCCGCATGGATGCAGTCGCGGATCATGCGCCGCACCGCCATGATGCCGCCGTGTCCGGTGTCGCCGTCCATGATCACCGGGATCGACACACTGTCTGCGATCCAGCCGGCGATCTGCACGCATTCGGTCATCGACGCCGTGCCGACATCGGCCATGCCGGTGTAGCCGCCAACCACTGCGCTGGTGCCTACGAACAGAGCCTCGCATCCGGATTTTTCCATGATCCGCGCCAACGCCGCGGTCGGCGGATGCATCACCGCCAGCACCTTGCCTTGCCGGTGGATCAACGCCTTTAGGCGCGAGGAAGCGCTGTCGCTGTCACTCCGGGACGAGGCCATGACGCTGCATCTCCTCTACGATTTGTGATTTGACGGTGAGGAACTCAGCCGAGTTGCGATCGCGCGGGCGCGGCAGACGGTTCTCCAGATGCGTCGCGATCCGTCCGGGCGACGGTTTCAGGATGACGATCCGATCCGCCAGGTACACCGCCTCCTCGATATCGTGAGTCACGTAAAGCACGGTGCGCTGCTCCTCCAGCCAGGTGTTGACCAGATAGTCCTGCAGCGTCATGCGATTGATCGCGTCGATAGCAGAGAATGGCTCGTCCATCAGCAGCAATGCTGCGTCGGTCAGCGCCCATGCGCGTGCCACCGCGACGCGGTGCTTCATGCCGCCGGACAATTGGTAGGGATAAAGCTCTGCATTGCGGGCAAGCCCGACGATCTGCAGCACATGCATCGCGCGCTCGCGTGCCGCGGATTTTTTCCAGCGCCCCATGATCAGGCCGAACTCGACATTGCGGACCACGGTCAGCCACGCGAACAACGCCGGGTCCTGGAACACTATGCCACGATCCAACCCGGGACCTTTGATCGGCTGGCCGTTAAGCAACACTTCGCCACTGCTTGGATGCATCAAGCCCGCGACGATCTTCAGAAACGTGCTCTTGCCGCAGCCGCTCGGTCCCAGGATGCACAGGAACTCGTTACGAAGAACGGTCAGGTTCAAATGGTCAAGCGCGTGATTCCAGCCCGACTGGCCTTCGTAGAAATGGTCAACGTCGATCGCCTGGATAACCGGGGATGCAGGCCCGGCGTCGCGTGACCGTGTTGCGATCGAGTTCGCAACTGCCAAGTAACTGGACTCCTCTTGGGTTTCATCATATGAAACCGCGTTTCGTTATCCGCAGGGTATCCAGCGCACTGCCGTTGTCAAGCACACCAAGACGGCTCGCCTTGTATCAGGACCCGTCTTGTATCAGGAGAAGCAACAAACCAATGAGCGCCGCAAAGCAGACAGCAGTGGCGGATCAGTACAGCGTCTCCTCGGTCGAGCGTGCGCTGGGTGTGTTGAACGCCTTCACCCACCAGCGGCCGGAACTGTCGTTGACCGACATCGCAAGCTGCACCGGCCTGCACAAAGCGACCGCATTCCGTCTGCTTGCGACGCTATGCCGCGGCGGCATGGCGATGAAGAACCAGACGACCGGGCTTTACCGACTTGGGTTCCAGATCATCGCGCTCTCCGAAGTTGCCAAGACATCGACCGGGTTCATCGCTCAGGCCCGGTCGTTCATGCGCCAGATTCGCGATGAATTGAACGAGACGGTGTATATCGCCGTGCGCGTCGGCGACGAACGGATCACTCTGGATCAACTGGAGGGGCTGCGGGATATCCGTCGTGTCGTGGCTGTCGGTAAACCATCCGCGCTGTACGTCGGCAGCACCAGCCGTGTGCTGCTGGCCGCGATGCCGGACCACGAGATTGCAGCGTATTTCAGCCGGACCGAATTCGTTCCCCCGTTTCCCGGTGCGAAGGTGGATGCGCAGATACTGTGGCGGGCCATCGCCGAAATCCGGCGCACCGGTTACGCCGAAACCCATAACAAGCGGATCGCGGAAGGGGCATCGATATCAGCCGCGGTACGTGGGCCGGCGGACGAAGTGTTGGGGGCAATGACGGTGTCCATCCCGATCAACCGATACACCGACGATGTGCGCTCGCGTACGATCGAGGTGATTACCGGCGCGGCGCGCGCATTGTCGCGTCAGCTCGGCGCGTCATAACGATCCCGCCGCCAGCCCTACGCCGCCAGCCCTACAGTGCAATCTGCCTGCCGATCTCGACGAACTTGTCGGCCGGCAGATCAAACCGGTCCGGCGTTCGAACGGCATTGCGGTACATGAAACCGAACAGCACGCGTTGCCACGCCGCAAGCCGAGGCCGCGTCCGGCTGCGAACCACCTCATCGCGCGCCACGAAGTAGACCGCGTCGTCCAGGTTGACCGGACAGCCCTGGTCCTTTGCGCGCGCCAAGGCCAGCGCAAGATTGGGCACTTCGACAAATCCGAAACGAACCGTAACGTGCCAGAGTCCACCGGCAACCTCCTCGGCTGTACAGCGGCTTGCGACGGGAATCCGCGGCACCTCGTCGAAGCCGATTGTCAGCGTGACCACCGTCTCCTGCAGCGCCTTGAATTGTTCAACATGGTGCAGCAGCAGAATCGGCACGGCCGTGCCGCTGCGGGCGAGAAACACCGCGGTGCCTGGCACCCGCGCGATCTGCCCCTCCTGCGCAAGCTGCGCCAGGAAAGCGCTGGTCCGTGTCTTGTCCTCTGCCAGCTTGCTGCGAACCGCATCCACGCCTTTGCGCCACGTGGTCATGACCGTGAACACGACCGCGCCGAACAGCAGCGGGAACCAGCCCCCATCGCGAATCTTGAGCAGATTGGCCGCGAAGAATGCGAAATCCACCAGAAGGAACACGCCGCTCACCAGGAATGCCGTCACCACCGGCCAGCGCCAGACGTCGCGCATGGCGTTGAACAGCAGTGCCGTGGTCAGCAGCATGGTGGTCGAAACCGCGGTGCCATATGCGCCGGCAAGCCGCTCGGAGCTGCCGAACCCGGCGGCCACCGCAAGCGTGCCGAGCATCATTGTCCAGTTCACGAACGGCACGTAGATCTGACCATACTCCTCATCCGATGTCTGACGGATCTTCAAGCCTGGGAACCAGCCAAGCTGCATGGCCTGGCGCGTGAGCGAAAACGTGCCGGTGATGATCGCCTGGCTCGCGATGATCGTCGCCGCGGTGGCGAGCACGACAAGCGGAACGACCGCCCAGCCTGGCGCCAGCATGAAGAACGGATTGCCTTCGATCGAAGGATTCTCGATCAGCAATGCCGTCTGCCCGGCGTAGCTGAGCAGCAGTGCGGGCAGCACAATGAAATACCAGGAGGAACGGATCGGATTGCGCCCAAATTGACCCATGTCGGCGTACAGCGCCTCACCTCCCGTGATCGCCAGGAACACGCCGCCGAGTACGACGAAACTCTGCAATCCGTGGTGCACCAGAAAGCCGATCGCGTGGCGTGGATCGATCGCCGTGATGACCTGCGGCTGCCGCATCACACCTAGCAGGCCAAGCATCGCGATGACGATGAACCACAGCAGCATGACCGGTCCAAAGATCCGGCCAATACTGGCGGTGCCGCGTGGTTGCACGGCGAACAGCGCGAGCAGGATCACCAGGGACGCCGGCAGCACGTAGGGCTTCAGCACGACAGTGGCGACGTTGATGCCTTCCAGCGCGCTGAGCACCGATATCGCCGGCGTGATTATGCCATCGCCGTAGATCAGCGCCGCGCCGAACAAACCGGCGGCGACCAGCAAGGCGGTCCCGTGCCTGGCGCGGCTCAGCCGCCCGGTAACCAGCGCCATCAGCGCCAGGGTGCCGCCTTCGCCGTGATTGTCGGCGCGCATGACAAACACGCAGTACTTGACGGAGATCGTGATGATGAGAGCCCAGGCCACAAGAGACAGCAGGCCAAGCGCGTCTGCGGATGAAGGATGGCCACCAACCGAACCAACGATGGCCTGGTAGGTGTACAGCGGGCTGGTGCCGAGATCGCCGTAGACGATGCCCAATGCCGCCAGGGCCGCGATGGCCGTGGTGGGTCGCTGGGCGGGCGAGGCAGTCGCGATCACGTCATTGGCAGCGGCACTGTCGTTCATCGGGTCTTCCGCTTACAGTTCTGGCCCGTTATTGACGCTGTGCGCGGGTGGGCAGCAAGAAGCACTCATAAGACGCCGCCCAGCAAGTCTCCCGCAAAGGCGGGACTGGTCGCTCCGTTGACTGTGATGTCATTGACATCTGACTGTGATGTCATCGACATCGGCGAAATCCGCATCGACTAGCTTATGTAATACCGTTCCAATGAAAGAATCAGAGCACATTCCCCGGCGTCCTGACGATCGGCAGGCTATTCTGCTCCGTCGTCGCAATCTGAAGATGGCGCGTTCAGCGCAGGCCTACGTGCGCGGCAGCACCACCAGATTCTATGAGTGGCTGGCGAGCGAGGAAGGTCGCACCGTACCCAAAGGCCCGCCGATCTGGATTTGCGGCGACTGCCATTTCGGCAATCTCGGTCCGGTCGCCAACGCGGACGGCGAGATCGCCATCCAGATCCGCGACCTGGATCAGACCGTGATCGGCAATCCAGCCCATGATCTGATCCGCCTTGGGTTATCGCTCGCCATGGCGGCGCGCGGATCGGATCTGCCCGGCGTCACGACGGCAAGAATGCTGGAACAGATCGTCGAGGGCTACATCGCCGCGCTTAATGACGACGGCGCTGATTCCGGGCTGAATGGTCACCGCCCCGAATCTGTCCGTGTTGTCATGCGGGAAGCCACCAGCCGTTCCTGGAAGGAACTCGCCAACGAACGCATCGACGATCCAAAGCCGACAATACCACTCGGCAAACGCTTCTGGCCGCTATCCGCGGATGAAATGCGCGCCGTCCAGACGCTGTTCGATATGGAGCGGCTGCGCGAACTCGCGACCAGTCTGCGGACGCGGGATGACGATGCGCTGGTGCAGGTGCGCGACGCGGCGTATTGGGTGAAGGGATGCAGCTCGCTGGGGCGCTTGCGTATCGCGGTCCTGCTGGCGGTCATCGGGAAGCAGTCCGGCACGGGCAGCCTTTGCCTGATGGATGTCAAGCAAGCCGTGCAGGCGGCGGCTCCCCGACAGCCGAGAACAAAAATGCCGCAGGACAATGCGCAACGCGTGCTGGAAGGCGCCTGCCATCTGTCGCCGCATCTGGGCGAGCGCATGATGGCCGAACGCTTGCTCGATCAATCGGTCTTCGTGCGTGAGCTGTTGCCGCAGGATCTGAAGCTGGAGATCGAACAGCTCACACGCCAGGAAGCAATGCGGGCAGCGCGCTATCTGGCATTCGTTGTAGGCAGCGCGCACCGACGGCAGATGGATGCTGCGATCCGCCGGACCTGGCGCAGGGACCTTGGCCGCGGTTGGTCGAAGGGTCTTGATGCGCCTGCGTGGCTATGGTCCAGCATTGTCAGCCTGGTTGCCAGCCACGAAGCCGCCTATCTGGAACATTGCCGTCGCCACGCGTTGGACAGTGAGAGCCTGCCTCAGCAGGCAGCTCGTCAGCGACCGGTTCGACCCAGGCGTACCTGACATCTGTCCGAAACGCCGGCTGCTGGACACCGGAACCAATTTGGCACCCAGGAGCGCCTGGAGCCGAAGTGCCCGGAGCCAAAGTGCCTTGTATCCGGCTTTCCGCCCGACCAGTTGTCGGTGGGATCGCCCGCTCTGCGCGCGCGCCTCGTGATCGTTGGCATCGTGCTGCTCTGCGCAATACGCCGTCTTGTCTGCTCGGTCGTTCACGTGCCTGGTCGCTGCACGGTCCGCTAAAATATCGGTAGGTGGAAGCAACTGCATGGAACCGGAGAAATCGCACGACACCAATTCTGTCGGGCCGATACAAGCGCACGATGTTATGACAGCAAACGTCAAAAGCGTCGGACCTCAAGCATCGTTATGCGATGTTGCCCGGTTGCTGCTCGACAATGGCATCAGCGCGGTTCCCGTGGTCGACACCGACGGGGTGCCAGTAGGCATGGTGAGCGAGGGCGACCTCATCGGCCGCAACGAGACAGAGCGCGTGGCTCGGCGTGATTGGTGGCTGACGGTGATGACAGGAAAGCAGCCGCTGGACGACGACTTCTGCGCCAGGGTCGCCGCGAAGGACCGTACCGCGCGCGATGTCATGTCGACGCCGCTTGTGTCGGTCACGGAACAGACCGAGGTCAGTAAGATCGCGCGACTGCTCGCCATCCAACATATCAAGCGGGTGCCTGTGGTCCGTGACGGCCGTATTGTCGGTATTGTGAGCCGAGCCGATCTGCTGCGGGTCGTCGCCGCGGGACCGCAAGACGCCGCTGCTCCGGCGAAGGGGGAGCGCTCTGGCTTTCTGCGGAGTCTGTTCGGCGGATACCATTTGCCGGCATGGGAAACCGTGGCAGGCAACTCCCCCGCAGAAGCCACGTCGACGCCGCACGAGGCGCGGCTGACGGCGGAGGATTTCGGCAAACTCGTCGTGGATTTCCACAATGGCGAGGCACAGCATCGCGCCCAGACACGCCGGGACGCCGCTGACCAGCGACGGCAAAATGCGCGCAGGCTGATCGATGCTCATGTCTCCGACGAAGAGTGGCGCGGGATGTTGCATCACGCCCAGGCAGCGGCGGAGAACGGCCAGACGGAATTTCTGCTGCTGCGATTCCCTAACCAGTTGTGCCTGGACGGCGGGCGCGCGATCAACGTCGCGGAGGCCGATTGGGCCGCGACGCTGCGCGGTGAGGCGGCGGAAATCTATCTGCGCTGGGAGCGCGACCTGAAGCACTCCGGATTCAAACTGTCCGCCCGAGTGCTTGAATTCCCCGGTGGCAAGCCCGGCGACATCGGTCTCCATCTCGCATGGGGAGAGAGGCTCGGCGCTGCCTGAATAAGATGGCCCCGCAATCTGCTCAAAACGGTCGGTAACGGTCGATGCCATCCCGGCCGGTCTCCAACACCAATTGGTCGCGGCCGAGCATATGGTTCACATGTGCCAGCACCTCGCCGAACGCAAAGCCGGTCTGATGCTCGTCGAGTTCTCGCTGGAACACACAAGGCACGATGTCGGCAACCGAAAGCGGCTGCGGTCGGCATGCTGCGGCTATGACGGCACAGCGCTGCTCATGGTGTTCCATCAGGTCACCAATGCGATCGTGCAGCCCGTAGAACGGCAGTCCATGACCCGGCAGTACCAGAACGTCATGTGCGACGGAATCACGCAGACCTGACAGCGACCCGAGATATATTCCAAGCGCGTCCAGATCCGGTTCCATGGCGTGTACGCTCACGTTGGGTGATATGCGGGCGATCACCTGGTCGGCGGCAAAGAACAACCGCTCTTCAGGTCGGTACAGCATGGCCTGCTCAAGGGCATGACCGCCCCCCGTGATCACCTGGAAAGCGCGGGTCCCGATCCGCCGTGAATCTCCGTGTCGTAGCCGATGATAGCTGGTGGGCACACCTGTTGTCCGCCGCAGGTATTCATGCCCCCGACTCAGCACCGCTTCGGTGACCTGCGGCGAAAGTCCGTGGCGATGGTAGAACGGCCGGTGCATATCGGCGCCCAGATCGCCCGGGGCATATTGCAGCGCGAGGCTGTAGAGATATTCGGGACGCGGCATCGACAGTGGCAGGCCAAAACGTTCCGCGAGCCAGCCCGCAAGTCCGACATGATCGGGATGATAATGCGTCACGATCATCGAAGTGAGGCGCTGGCCGGCCATCGGCCCGCTCAAGACCGCGTCCCTGGCCGCACTGCAGGCGTCGGTGCCGAGACCCGTGTCGAGCACGGTCCAGCCGTCTTCGTCCTCGATCAGATAGACGTTCACGTGATCAAGCCGATAGGGCAGCGGCAGGCGCAACCACTGCACCCCCGGGGCTACCTGGATGAGCTTGCCCGGTTCAGGTGGTTGCAGGTGCGGGAACACGAGCGCCGGCACGGCTGGGTTCTGGTCCATCGCCGCAATCTAGCCCGCGGACGCGACGGTGGGAAAATACGGTGGGAAAATGCTGCGTCGCGATACCATCGCCACCCACCAATTGGCCCGGGAATTGGTTCGGGATCGACGGCACCGACGTCAGGGCGGTATGGATATCCGCGTTGACTGACCGGATCGCCGCGATCACGCGGCTCAAGGAGCGCCGGATGAACGAAACGGTGGACGTATTGATCATCGGCTCCGGCGCTTCGGGCGCCGCGGTGGCGTGGAGCCTGGCCGACACTCGGATGAAAATCCTCTGCCTGGAACAGGGCGATTGGATGAAGCAGGCGGACTACCCGAGCAACGGGCGCGACTGGGAGGCGCGGTTGTACGACGATTTCGCCACCAGCCCGAACCGCCGGGCGCGGCCGACGGACTATCCGATCAACGACGACAACTCGCCGATCAAGGTGGTGAATTTCAACGCCGTCGGCGGCAGCACCATCATGTATACCGGGCACTATCCCCGGCTGCATCCGTCGGATTTCCGGGTACGATCGCTCGACGGCGTGGCCGATGACTGGCCGGTCGACTACGCGACCCTCGAACCGTTCTTCGCCGAAAACGACCGCATGACCGGCGTTTCGGGCCTCGCCGGAGATCCGGCTTATCCGCCGAAGCAGCCGCCCATGCCGCCGCTGCCTCTCGGCAAGAGCGGCACGCGATTCGCGCACGCGATGAACCGACTCGGCTGGCACTGGTGGCCGTCGGACACCGCGGTCGCCACGACCGAGTACGACGGCCGGGCGCCGTGCATCAATCTCGGCCATTGCACACCCGCCTGCACGCAGGGAGCCAAGGCGAGCACGGACATAACTTATTGGCCACATGCCATTCGCGCCGGGGTGGAACTGCGCACGCGTTGCCGGGTGCGGGAAATCACCACCAACGAGCATGGCATGGCCACGGGCGCGATCTATTACGACGCCGAGGGCGTGGAGCAGTTCCAGCCGGCCGAGGTCGTCATCGTGGCCTGCAACGGCGTCGGCACGCCACGGCTGCTGCTCAATTCGGCCTCCGGGCGGTTTCCCAACGGCCTGGCCAATTCCAGCGGTCTGGTCGGCAAGAACCTGATGTTTCATCCGTATGCCCAGGTCTACGGCTATGTGGAGGAGCCGCTGGACAGCAATCGCGGTCCGCCGCTGTGTCTGTGGAGCATGGAGTTTTACGAAACCGACCACACCCGCGATTTCGTTCGCGGTTACGCCTTCCAGTTCGGCCGCGGCATAGGTCCGGTCACCGAGGCGATCTTCAGCCACGCCGAAGGGCGCCTGCCGTGGGGCGAGCGCCACCACCGCACATTTCGCAAGCTCGTGGGGCGGCGCATCGGCCTGTCGGCCATCTGCGAGGACCTGCCGGAGGAGCACAACAGGGTAACGCTCGACCCCGTGCTGAAGGACACGCACGGCATCCCCGCGCCGCGGGTCGATTATACTCTCAGCCAGAACTCGCTGCGCATGATGGACCACGGCATCGCACGGGCGAAGGAAGTGCTGGCAGCCGCGGGTGCGACGAACGTCGGCGTGCAAAGCCCCATCTTGAATGGCGGCTGGCATTTGCTCGGCACGGCGCGGATGGGAACTGATCCGGAACGGTCGGTGGTGAACGAATGGGGCCGCAGCCACGACGTGAAGAACCTGTTCATCGTCGATGGCAGCATCTTCGTGACATCGGGAGGCGTGAACCCGACATGCACCATCCAGGCCTTGGCGCTCTACATCGCCGACAACATCAAGCAACGCCTTGCGACCCTGTTCGATTGATGTGGCAGTCCGGCGCACGCACATCGATGTTGGCAGTGCGTCGCACCAAAGGAGCCTGACCCCCAAAGGAGCCTGACGCGAGGATGACGAGCAAAACCACCAACGAGATTGTCGACGTGCTGATCGTCGGCTCCGGCGCCTCCGGCGCGGCGGTGGCCTGGAGCCTCGCGGAGACGCGAATGAAAATCCTGTGCCTGGAACAGGGTGATTGGATGCGGCAATCCGACTTCCCGAGCAACGGCCGGGACTGGGAGGCGCGGCGATACGCCGATTTCGATATCAGCCCGAACCGGCGCAAACGGCCGACCGATTACCCGATCAACGACGACAATTCGCTGATGAAGATCGCCAACTTCAACGGCGTCGGCGGCGGCACCATCATGTACACGGCGCATTTCCCGCGGATGCATCCGTCGGATTTTCGCGTGAAGGCGCTGGACGGTGTCGCCGATGACTGGCCGGTGGACTACGCGACGCTGGAGCCGTTCTTTGCCGAGAACGATCGCATGATGGGCGTATCCGGCCTCGCCGGCGACCCGGCCTATCCGCCCAGGCAGCCGCCCATGCCGCCGCTGCCACTGGGCAAGACCGGCGCGCGGTACGGCCGCGCGATGAACCAGCTGGGCTGGCACTGGTGGCCATCGGACTCCGCGATCGCCACGACCGAATACGACGGACGGGCGCCGTGCATCAATCTCGGTCATTGCACACCAGGATGCGCCCAGGGAGCGAAGGCGAGCACCGACATCACCTATTGGCCACACGCCATCCGAGCCGGAGTCGAGTTGCGACCGCGCTGTCGCGTTCGGGAAATCACCACCACTGAGCATGGCATGGCCGCGGGCGCGATCTACTACGACGCCGAGGGCGTGGAGCGATTTCAGCCGGCAGAGGTGGTCATCCTGGCCTGCAACGGCATCGGCACGCCCCGCCTGCTGCTCAATTCGGCATCGTCGCGATTTCCCGATGGGCTGGCCAATTCCAGCGGTCTCGTCGGCAAGAACCTGATGCTCCACCCATGGCCGCAGGTGCGCGGCTATGTCGATGAGAGGGTGGACGGCGATCACGCACCCATGTTGAGTCTGTGGAGCAAGGAGTTCTACGAGACCGATCCATCCCGCGATTTCGTCCGCGGCTACACGCTACAGTTTGCCCGCGGCACCGGCGCGGTCACCGAGGCCATCGCGAGCGAGGCCGTAGGTGCTCTGCCATGGGGTGCAGAGCATCACCGCATCTATCGCCAACTGTTGCACCGGCGCCTGCAGATCGGCATCGCCTGCGAGGATCTGCCGGAGGAACACAACCGGGTGACGCTCGACCCTGTACTGAAGGACGGCCACGGCATCCCGGCGCCGAAGATCGACTACGTCATCAGCGAGAACACCAGGCGCATGATGGAACACGGCATCGCGCGGGCGTCGGAGATCCTGACCGCCGCGGGTGCCACCAACCTGTATACGTCCCGCACCATCCTCAACAGTCCGGGCCACCTTCTCGGCACAGCGCGCATGGGCATCGATCCGGAACGTTCCGTGGTGAACGCATGGGGTCGTTGCCACGATGTGAAGAACCTGTTCATTGTCGACGGCAGCATCTGGGTCACGTCCGGCGGGGTGAACCCGACCTCGACCATTCAGGCGCTGGCGCTGTATATCGCCGACAGTATCAAGCGGCGCCTGGCAACCTTGTTCGATTGAGGCAGATCATGAGCGACACTCTATCGCCGGCGGAAAGCCGGGACCTGCGTTGCATCGCCGGCATGATGATTCCGGCGAGCACGGAATTCGGCGTGCCCGGTGCAGACGATGCGATCATCTTCGCCGACATCATGAAGTCGCTGGGCCGCGACCTGGGCGACGTGCGCAAGGCGCTGGGCGCGCTTTCCGAACTCGCGGCCGGCGCTTTCGCCGATCTGGACCCGGCGCGGCGAGAGGCGGTGGCGGCTGCGTTCCGGGCTCGCGGCGGGGTGGAGGTGGCGACGCTCTCGCGGGTGATCCTGCAATGCTACTATCGCGACGACCGTGTTTTGCACTCTCTGGGGTTGGAAGCGCGCGCGCCCTTCCCGAAAGGGCACACACTGGAACAAGGCGACTGGTCGCTGCTCGATCCGGTGCGCAGCCGACCGAAGATGTGGCGCGATGCAGGCTGATACCGCCGCGCGGTAACGGGCTGACCCATCGGCGCTCGCGTCTCCCGGCCTTTATCGCCGGGGGCTGTTATCGTCGGGGAGCCGTTATCGTCGGGTTCAGCGGCTCAATGCCTCC
>DATKFJ010000047.1:0-6039 GCA_035511435.1 Acetobacteraceae bacterium
ATGATCATTTTCGGAAGGATGAGGCCGAAGGTCATCGCCAACATAATGAGGACGGCCGTCGAACCGTCTGCGATGGTGACCAGAAGCAGGTCGGGCGGTGCCTTGCCGCCGAGCGCGGCCAGCGCGACGAGGCCGCCGCCCATGCGGAACAGGAAGACCCCGGGGATCAGCGATACCACGGAGGCAAAGGCGAATGCCGCGAACGGCATTCGCAGGCGATCGGCGATCGGCGTAATGACGATGCCGACGAACAGGCAGGCGACGAGCGCCCCCGTCTCGACGCTGCCGCCACCCAGCGAGATCGTCGCCCAGCGGGCGGCATGGGCGAGCATGCCGACCAGGATCGGAATCGGCAGCGTCCGCCACGGCATGGCGAAGAATGTGCCATAGGCGGCAACAGCAACGCCTGCTGCGATTACGTCATACAGCAGCGGTACCGGAACAGACGGCCCGTAGACGGGCAGCGTGACGCCGCCTAATGCAAGCCCCGCCAGTAGCCCGGTGCAGATCGTGACGATGATCAGGCCCGCATAGAGGATGCGCGCCGCGCCGAGTGCGATGCGCGCGCGGGCGAGGTCGATCGCACCGTTCAGCAGATGCGGACCCGGCACCAGCACCATGCACGGGCAGACCGCGACGAGCCGCTGCACCGTGCTGAGCTGGAAATGGACCACGACCGCACCGACCGCGCCGGCCAGCAGAGCGGCGCAGAAGGGCTGCACGAAGGAGTTCGTACTGATCCCCGCCAGCCATCGCCTGGCCACCGCCCCGGCACCCGCGCTGAGCGCGATCAGAACGAGACTGAGGAGATGCCCCGCCCCGAAGATCACGCCGAGCGCGGCGGCGCCGGCCGCGGCCAGCGATGCGAAGCGTACCAGCGCGACGGGCGGCCGATGCCGGATCGTCTCCAGCTCCGCCTGCGCCGTTCCGGCGTCGATGCGACCGTCGCAAAATCGGTCGATCAGATCCATCGTGGCGGCGACCTTGCCCATGTCCACGCCCAGCGGATTGGCGACGACGGTCGCGGCGCGCAAGCCGTCACCGTCGGCGACCGTGGCGGTCAGTTCGCCCCAACGCGGCAGCAAGTCGGCGAGGAAGCCGAACGCACCACCAAGCCGTGCCGTCGCTTCCATCACCCGTTCGGTGGTCTGGCCATTTGCGAACAGGAGCGTAGCGGCGCGCAGCATCAGATCGAGCGCCTCCCCCGGCTCCTTCTGCGCCGGGGCAGAACACTGCCGGTCGACGGTCATCCCCTCTCCCACCACCACTGCGACTCCTCGTTATTCGCCGGCCTCGCTATTGGCTGGAGGCAACGTACGGCCTGACCATCTTGGCGGGATCGACGATGCGATCGAATTCTTCCTCCGAAACGAAGCCAAGCTGCAACGCCGCCTCCTTCAGGGTAAGGTCGTGGTCCATCGCATGATGCGCAATTTTCGAGGCCTTGTCATAACCGATCACCGGCGCGAGCGCCGTGACCAGCATCAGCGAACGGTCCACATACTCCTTGATTTTCTTGCGGTTCGGCTTCGTGCCCTCGACAAGGAACCGTCGGAAGTTCGTGCAGCCGTCGGTCATCAGGGTGATCGAGTGAGTCAGGTTGAAGATCATCAACGGTTTGTAGACGTTCATCTCCAGATAGCCGCCGGCGCCGCCGAAGCCCACCGCGACATCGTTCGCCATGACCTGCACGGCGAGCATGGTCAGCGCCTCGGCCTGGGTCGGGTTGACTTTGCCCGGCATGATCGAGGAACCGGGCTCATTCTCCGGGATCAGCAACTCGGCAAATCCGGCGCGCGGGCCACAGGACATCAGGCGGATATCGTTGCCGATTTTATAGAGCGAGACGGCCAGTGTGCGGAATGTGCCGGAGAGCTGCACCAGGGCATCATGCGCGCCCTGCACAGTGAATTTGTTGGCGGCGCTGACGAACGGCAGCCCCGTCAGCTGGGCGATTTCAGCCGCGGCCGCCTCGGCGAAGCCCGGCGCCGCATTGATCCCGGTGCCGACCGCCGTGCCGCCCAGCGCCAGCCGGTAAACGCTCTGCAGCGCGCCGTCGAGCCGCTCCAGATCGTCCGCCAGCATGCCGGCATAACCCGACCATTCCTGTCCGAGCGTGATCGGCGTCGCGTCCTGCATATGGGTGCGGCCGATCTTCACAAGATCGTCCCATTCCGTCGCCTTGGCCGCGATCGCATCATGCAGCGCCATCACCGCCGGGACCAGCCGCCTTGTCACGTTGACGGCGGCGGCAATATACATCGCCGAAGGAAACGAATCGTTCGATGATTGCGACATGTTGACATGATCGTTTGGATGCACCGGCGCCTTGCTGGCGAGCGGCGTCCCGGCGAGCTGGCAGCACCGGTTGGAGATCACCTCGTTCACGTTCATGTTGAACTGGGTGCCGCTGCCCGTCATCCAGACGTGCAATGGGAACATGTCGTGATGCCGGCCGCTCAGGATCTCGTCGCAGACCTGAACGATCAGTCCATGCGCTCGGTCGTCGAGACGCTTGCCGGCATGGTTGGCATTGGCCGCGGCCTTCTTCAGGACGGCGTAGGCGGTGATCATCTCACGCGGGATCAGATCCTGCCCGATGCTGAAGTGCTCAAGCGAACGCTGCGTCTGGGCGCCCCAGAGTTTGTCGGCGGGAACACGGACCTCGCCAAGACTGTCGGTTTCGATACGAACATCACTCATTGCATCTCTCCTAGATTGCCGTGGACCAGGTCTCGGATGATCTGCGTGACACGTCCGAGCTGATCATCCCTTGCGGGCGGCGTGTTGATCAGATCGTAGCCGTTCAGGGCTGTCTCGACTGGCATCTCCGTAGCGGAAATATGGATCATGTCGGCGTGCCTTTGTGGTAGCGGACGGACTAATCCGATGAGGCGTGGGTCGATTGCGTCTAGGGTTGCGGTTTCGGGTCTATCTGCACGGTCGCGGTCATGCCGGCGACGAGCTGCACACCATCCGGTACCTGATCGATCTTGATATGCACGGGAATGCGCTGGGCCAGGCGCACCCAGGTGAAGATCGGGTTGACCGACGCAAGTCCCACGCCATTCGGCTGCGCGTTCGGGACGCTGATGCCCCGGGCGATGCCGTCGACATGGCCGCGAACGAACCGGCTGTAGCCCAGCAGCTTGACCTTGGCAGGATCGCCCACATGGATCCGGTCCAGTTTGGTCTCCTCGAAATACCCGTCAATCCAGAACGAATCAGAATCGACGACGGTGATTTCATTCTGCCCGACATTCGCATAATCGCCGAACTGCACTATCAGGTTTGTCACCCATCCGTTGACCGGGGAGTGGATTTCTGTGCGCCAGAGATTGACCCGCGCCTGATTCAAATTGGCCTCGGCCTGTTGATATTGCGCCTCGGCAGCCTGCGCCTGCGACTCGTAGGTCTGTTGCTGTTCAACGGAGACCGCTGAATTGTTCAGCTCCAACCGGCGCTTTGCCTCTAGTTGCATATTCTGTTGAACAATCCGGGCCTGTTGCGCTGCCGCCTCGGCGAGACTGACTGCGAGCCTGTAATTGGTCGGGTCGATCGCCATCAGAAGGTCGCCCTTGTGCACGAACTGGTTGTCCACGACCGGCAGTTCGACAATCCGCCCGGCGACCTCCGATGCCATCGTGACGACATGGACAAGTACCGTGCCATCACGCGTCCAGGGCGTCCCCATATAGGCGCCCCACGTCGCCCAGCCCAGCGGCACGGCGAGCGTGAACGTCGCCAGCGTTATGAGTACGGGGATGACCCGGGACCGCGACCGGGTGGGTGGAGGCTCGCTCGCCGGGTGATCCGCAACATCGCTTGCATCGTCGTCGTCCGGCGCAGCGCGATCGGATCTGAGTTTGACGTCAGACATCACAGGGCCTCAATGCGCAATGACGAGGACGATGCACGACAGTACGATCACGTAGACCGCGAACACGAACATCGCCGGGTGCCAGACGTGGCGCAACAGGCCGAACGGCGTCGCGATACGACGCAGCCCGACCAGGATCAGCCAGGCAGCCACCATCATCACCGAAATCGGCGCGACATAGACGCCAAAAAGATTGATGTCGGTGAACCTCACGTTCCTGCCCCCGCATTGAAATAGTCTGCGTGTCGGGCAAGTGTCTCGGACAACGCAACGATGTTCGCACGCGCGCGCAACGTGATCTGCGACCCTGGTCCGGTGTCGGGCAGCGCGGCCAACCTCTGAGCGAGGTGGGCCAAGCGTTCGGTCGCAAGCGCGCTGTTGCCGCTTGCCACGGCCGCAAGCGCCGCGTCGAGTTCGCGCGGCTGATCAAGCAGCGGCGCGACACGCCGAAGGCGGGTGATCTCTGTCCCCACGGAAAGCGCTGCCAGAAGCTGCGCCCGCTGCAGTGGTTCGGCCTGGTCGGGCAGCACGGTGAGACGACCGTAGATGCGGCCTTGCCAGTCATCTGTCGTTCGTGGGATCGGCCCCGTCGCCAGACGACGCAGTTCCCGCAGCGTGAGTGTCAGAAGCCGGCGGGTCCGCATTGGTGGCGACAGCGGTGGCAGCAGGCGGAACGAGACGACGCCGATGCCGACGCCTACGACAATCGCCGAGGCGGCGTTGTAGAATTGCTGGGGGTCGTAGCTCATCTGGTTCGCGGGTGCCACCAGCGGCAGGAAAAGGAACGCAATCGCCAGGAACATTGCCGTCGGCCAGGTGAGGATCAGCAGCGCGCCGGCCGGCACCAGCACGAGGCCTAGTGCGATGCTCAATTCGGTGAAGCCCGTCAGGCCGGGCAGCACCGCGAAATTAATAATCGCAGCGAGGGCGGCCGTAACAATGATGCCGATCAGGTAGCTCTTCGCGGTGGCGTAGGCCTGCTCGGCTCTCGCCGCGAAAAAGATGACGCCGATCGTGGCAAAGGCGATGGCCCCGGCGCCGTTCGGCCATGCGGTCACGATCCATATAAGCTCCACCACGCCGATCGTGACGAACGCGCGTATCGCATTGATACAGGGCGGCAGAAGATCGGGCACGCACAACCGGATGCCACCACGGAGCAGCGGGGGCCGGGCAGGATCGTCGACGAGCAGGCTCAGCACGATGAGCGCGTGCGACACGCCTGCCAAAACCTCGACCGCCTGGTCGGCCATCAGCCGCAATGATGGCGTGCGCGTCGGCAAAGCGCGCAATGCACGGATTGCCTCGCCGCAAGCCCGGTGCAGGCGGATCGGATGCTCCATCCAGCGTGCGGGCTCGCCTAGCAGGGGCGCCGCGCGCAACGCTTTGGGAAACCTCCGCAGGACGGCATCCACCTCTGCGTGGGCCTGGTCGTCAGGGATCCGCATCAGGTGCGTTGCCATGGTGCGCCAGCTGGCCAGCGCGGCGAACAGGCCATCCATGGTCATCTGGAAGATCGGCGAGTGATAACGCACCCAGGCTGATTCGCCGATCGCCTCGTCAATCACCGGGTCCAGCGCCACGACGCGCCGGAGCAATTCGCGCCGCACAGGTCGCGTGTCGGGGAGGGCCGGTCCAGCCGCTAACAAATTGTCGATGCATCGGCCTGTGATCTCTGCCGCGATCGAGGAGAGCTGGTCGGCCAGCCGGCGCTTTGCGTGCCCGTAATCGGTCGCCGCGAGGACGACGCCGGCACAGACGATGCCGATGCAAATCTCGCTGGCGCGGGTGATGGCAAGCGTGAAGGCCAGCCCATTCGTCCCTCCGACCGACCCGAGCTCATCGCTCGCGATGACGGCGGCCGTGATGCCCGCCAGCGCCGCCGCGTAGGTCGCGTAGTTACGAAGCACCGAGCCCACGAAGGCGCACGCGCCGCCCCACAGTGCCAAGCCGAGCAGAAAACCCGCGCGGTTTTGTGGAAAGATTGCGGTCAGCACCACGATCGCCACCGCACCGACAACCGTGCCGACCATACGGAACCAACCCTTGCGCAGTGACGCGCCGAGGCTTGGCTGACACACGATCGCCGCAGTGGTGCCGGCCCAGTAGGCGTTGTCGAGTTCGAGCCAGAATGCGATGTACAGCGCAAGACACACCGC
>DATKFJ010000048.1:0-3724 GCA_035511435.1 Acetobacteraceae bacterium
AGCCATAGAGAAACTGGTCCTGTGCCTCGGCAGGCAGCTCCTTCAGACCGGTCTTCTTGGCCCACCCGCGCAATCCATCCGTGTCACCGGCAAACTGCAGGCAGCTCTGCATGAAAAGCCCCGCCACCTGCTTGGCGTTGGCAACGGGTGCTTCGTCCGCGCGTACCGGGACCGCCAGTATTCCCGTCCAGGCGACTGCCATCATGAGCAAGCCAGTTCGCATCATGCCTCGGTCCTCGGTCGCCTCCGGTATCGCCAGTCATCTTGTTGCAGCACGTTACGCTGTAGCCTGCCGCTTGTCAGTCCTATTCCAATAGCCCTCTAGCGGCGGAGTTCCATCTGGATCGGCCCTTCTCGGCTGCCATGGGTGAACTGGTCAACGATCGGGTTGCCGCTATCCATCAGGCCGGATGCGGGGCCGCTCCAGATGATCCTGCCCTGATAAATCATGGCTGCTGCGTCGCCGATGCGGCGTGCGCTGACCATGTCGTGGGTAATCGCCACCGCGGTACTGCCGAGTTGCCTGACGCACTCGGTCACCAGCCCGTCGATCACGGCGCCCATGATCGGGTCGAGCCCTGTGGTCGGTTCGTCGAAGAACATGATGTCCGGTTGCGCGGCGATGGCGCGCGCCAGTGCGACGCGCTTCTGCATCCCGCCGGAGAGTTCCGCCGGATAGAGCTCACCAACGCTGGCAGCCAACCCGACCTGGGACAGAAAGCCGGCCGCGCGGTTCGGTCCGTCGGATCGCCGCAGCCTGCGCTGGGCGAGCAGCCCGAACACCACGTTTTCCCAGACCGGCAGGCTGTCGAACAGCGCGCTGTTCTGGAACAGCATGCCGATGCGTGAACGGCTTTCCTCTTGTTCGCGGCGGGAGAGCCTGAGGATGTCGGCGCCGTCGATCTCGATGCTTCCCGAATCCGGTTCAAGCAGCCCCAGGATGCATTTCAGCAGGACGGATTTGCCGGAACCGGAACCGCCGATCACCACCGTCGAAGTGCCGGGCATGATATCGAGATCGATGCCGTCCAGCACGAGCTTCTGGCCGAAGCGTTTGCGCAGGTTGCGGAGGCGGATCTTCGGCGTGGAACTGGCGATGGTCACGTTCCGCCAGACGCAGTGTTGTTTTCGTCGACCCGACTGGTCTTCGCAACCACGACGGCAGCGCGGAGCGTTGGAAGGTCCCCTGTGATGATCTCACACACCCGTTGGGGATCCCGTAACGCTGCTGCAAAGTCCTCTGCCATGACGGACAACCTAACGACCCATTTGGGGGTCCGCTACGCGCCCAGCATCGCTCTCGGCGGGCACACGGATCCGGCGGCTAGGTGCGAGCATCATTCTTCTGTTTCAAAATGTGTCACTACAGGTTCGCCGCGTCATCGCGCGAAGAACATCTCGGTCAGCACGTAGTCGGACGCAAGGATCAGGATCGAGGCACTGACCACGGCAGCAGTCGTCGCCGCTCCCACGCCCTCAGCACCGCCTCGGCTGTTATACCCCTGGTAGCAACCCATCAGCGTGATCAGGAAGCCGAACACCGCGGCCTTCACCAGCCCCGACGTCACGTCCATCGCCTGCACGAAATCCATCGTGTTGCGCAGGTAGGTGTCGTTATTGAACCCCAGCTTCATCGTGGAAACGATGAAGCCGCCAAGCACGCCCAGAATGTCCGCCACCACCACCAGCATCGGCAGCGCCACGACGCCCGCCAGCAGGCGTGGCGTAACCAGATACTTCATCGGATTGGTCGACAGCGTGGACAGGGCATCGATCTGGTCGGTGACGCGCATGGTACCGATCTCGGCTGCCATCGCCGCACCGATCCGCCCCGCCACCATCAAGCCCGCCAGCACCGGCCCGAGCTCTCGTGTGATCGACAGAACCACCACGTTGGCAACCGCACTCTCGGCCGAAAACCGGGCAAAGCCGGTATAGGATTGCAACGCCAGGACCATGCCGGTGAACACCGCGGTCAATGCCACCACGGGCAGGCTGAAATAGCCGATTTCCATGAGCGCGCGGGCAAACAGGCGGCCGTAGAATGGCGGCCGGAACAGATGCGACAGGCCGATCGCGGCGAATACCGCCAGCGACCCGGTGGCGCGGCATGCACCGATGACACCGCGACCAACGGCGGCAAAACTGTCCAGCAGCGGGTTCACGCGGGCTTGTACGTCCGGTGGAACCGGCAGCCGAGTGAGGTCAGCACCTCGTAGCCGTTGGTGCCTGCCGCGGCGGCAAGGTCGTCGGGGGTCTGGTGCGGGCCGATCAGTTCCAGCCAGGCGCCGGGGGCGATGCCAGGGGTGTCGGTCACGTCGAACGTGGTCAGGTCCATGGAGACACGGCCTACCAGCGGTACCGGGGTTCCGTCAAAGAACGCCCGGCCGTGCCCGGATAGACTGCGGTGCAGACCGTCGGCGTAACCGATGCCGGCCGTGGCGATCCGGCTGGGGCGAGGGGCGCACCAGGTCGCGTTGTAGCCGACGCTGTCGCCCGACTGCACGTCGCGAACGGCGAGCACGCGGGCATGGAGCTGGGCCGTCCGGCGCATTGGGTTGGGGCGGCCCGGTGTGGGGTTGATGCCGTACAGCGCGGCGCCCGCGCGCGCGAGGTCGGATCCCCAGTTGCGCCCCAGGAAGATGCCGGAGGAATTGGCGAAACTACGCGGCGCATGGGGCAGTCCGGCGCAGGCGGCGGCGAAACGTTCGCGCTGGCGTTCGTTCTGTTCATCGCCGCTCACTTCGGACGACACCAGATGCGTCATGACGTAGCGCAGCTCGATGCCGGCGAGGCGCGCGTGGTCGTGTTGCAGCACGCGAAGTTCACGCGCGTCGAGACCGAGACGCGACATGCCCGTGTCGACGTGCAGCATCGCCGGCAGTTTGCGCCCTGCCGCCCGCGCGGTCTCGGTCCACGCGTCGAGCTCCGTCAGCGAGCCAAGCACCGGTACGATATCGTGTGCCAGATAGTGCGCTTCGCTGCCGGGAATCAGGCCGCCCAGCACAGCGAGCAGCGCATCCGGCACGAGTTCGCGGATCGCAAGCGCCTCGTCCAGCAGGGCGACGAAGAAGTGCCGGCAGCCGGCGGCGTGGAGCGCCTGCGCGACGGGACGCGCGCCAAGGCCGTAGCCGTCGGCCTTCACCACGCCGGCGACGGGGCCGGTGGGATGCAGGCCGCGGAGCAGATGCCAGTTGGCGACGATCGCGCCGAGATCGATGTCGAGGATCGCCGCTGCGGGTGACCCTTGGTTCATCGACAGGAACGGTTACGGGCGACGGTCACGGGCGGCGGTCAGGCCGCTGGTGGCTCAGCAAGCAAGTCGGACAAAAGTTACACCGGCTGTACATAGAGTTTCCGCCGATGGAGAAGCCTTGCGCGCAGCGCTGGTTGCTATCTCTGTGAAACTCCGTGCGCACTTGGTGTAACTCTGTGTCCGACTTGCTTGCTTTGCTTGCTTACGCCCAGTACCTCAGGTCGCATGCTCGCTGTGCACCACATCGAGATCGGCGAAGCGAGTGAACTGCGCCTCGAAGAATAGCTGAACAGTGCCGGTTGGGCCGTGGCGCTGTTTGGCAATGATCAGGTCCGTCTGATTGTGCACGCGATCCATCTGCCGCTTCCACTCATCCATCGCCGATTGGTACCTGTCCTCGTTTTCAAACGCCGCGATCTTCGGCATGCGTTGCTCAAGGTAGTATTCGTCACGATAGATGAACATCAC
>DATKFJ010000049.1:0-8558 GCA_035511435.1 Acetobacteraceae bacterium
CCTTCGAGGAACGCCTGATCACCCTCGGCGTGCCCTATCGCGTGGTGGGCGGCCTGCGCTTTTACGAGCGCGCCGAAATCCGCGACGCCATCGCCTACATGCGCATCGTCGTGCAGCCGGCCGATGATCTGGCATTCGAGCGCATCGTCAACGTGCCGCGGCGTGGCGTGGGCGAAGTGGCACTGCGTACCATGCACGAGACAGCGCGCACCGGCGGCATTCCGCTGACCGAAGCCGCGGCACAGTTGATCGCGAATGGCGGGCTGAAAGGCCGTGTGAAGGAACAGGTCGATGCGCTGCTGCGCGGTTTCATTCGCTGGCGTGGGCAGTTGGAGAAGGAAGGCCACGTGGTGACCGTCGCCACCATGCTGGATGAGAGCGGCTACACGGAGATGTGGCAGCAGGACAAATCACCGGAAGCGCCGGGCCGTCTGGAGAACCTGAAGGAACTAGTGCGCGCGCTGGCGGATTTCGAAAAGCTGGCGGGATTCCTCGATCACGTGTCGTTGGTGATGGAGAACGACGAGAACGCCGAGGGCGACCGGATCAGCCTGATGACCCTGCACGGTGCGAAAGGGCTGGAGTTCGACACGGTGTTCCTGCCGGGCTGGGAGGAAGGCGTGTTCCCCAACCAACGCGCGCTCGACGAAGGTGGTGTGAAGTCGCTGGAGGAAGAACGTCGGCTGGCCTATGTCGGCCTGACCCGCGCGCGCCGCCGCGCCATCGTGTCGCATGCCGCCAACCGTCGTATCTACGCCAACTGGCAGACCAGCATCCCCAGCCGGTTCATTGATGAACTGCCGGATGCGGACGTGGAGCGCACCGGTTCGGCGGCGCTGGCGCGCGATGCGCGGATACTGGCCGCGACGAGTTTCACCGGGCAGTTCCCGCTGGTCGCGCGCCGCAGCAGGACGATCGACGCGTGGGAGCAACCCGGCCGTCCGGCGCGTGCCGATGCCATTCCGGTCGGCGCGCGCGTGTTCCACCAGAAGTTCGGCTACGGCACGGTGACATCGGCAGAGGACGATCGGCTGGACGTCGCATTCGACAAGGCCGGCGACAAGCGCGTGCTCGACCGGTTTGTGGACAAGGCGTGATCGTCCCGACGCTGCCGCAGCCGTATCAGGACGAACTCGCACACGCGGTCGCCCTGTTGCCGGGTGACGGACCGCTGCCCGTCGTCCTGGCGTCGGGAGATCATGCGCCACTGCTGGAGAACTGGATCCGTCACACCCGGGCAGTTGGCATCCAGCGCTTTCTGGTGGTGGCGATGGACAACAGTCTCGCCGAACGGGTCATGTGCACAGGGGCCGTGGTGGCGCGCTGTGGCTTCGATGGTTCACGCAGCGACTTTTGGCTTCAGCGATTGCTGGTGCTGGATTTTTTGGTCAGGCACCGCGTCGATATAATTCATTCGGATACCGATGCGATTTGGCTGCGCGATCCCATTCCGGAATTTTTCGCGGGTACCGGCTTCGATCTGGCATTCTCCCAGGGCGTCGCGTTGCCGCCCGATGTTCTGCACCACTGGGGATTCGTGCTGTGCTGCGGCCTGTTCGGTGTAAAGGCCACCGACGCCTCGATGGCGTTCTTTTCCGCCATGGTTGCACGTGCCGCGGATGAGGTTTCGTTCGACGACCAGGAGGCCGCGAACCGGCTGCTGTGCGAAAGCGGTGTCGTCTGGAGCACGGCCGGGCACGCCAGCTATCGCGTGCGCTACGGCGATTACATTTTCACCTGCTACCCCGATGTGGTCGATGGAACCTGTGCGGCGCTGGGCCTGCGTGTCCGGCTGCTGCCCCACCACCTGTTCCCCCGCTTGACGGACCTGCGAGAGAACGCATTCGTTGTGCACCCACTGACGCCCAACGCGCTCGCTGCAAAGATTCCGCTGCTGCGCAAAGCTGGGTTCTGGATGCTGGGCGATGGCGCTTGATACGCGTGTGCCGCCTGCGACAACGACAACAACAAGTCATGCGCCAACCGCGGCCGCATGGCGCGACAATAAAGGAGGGACCGAAGTGCCATCCAGAATATGTGCCGGGCTGCTGCTTGGCTTCATCACAGCTCTGCTCTGCCAATTTCGGCCGGCCGCAGCCGAGCAGATCGTGGTCAGCAACTACGGTGTGGCGGCCAACGGCATGCCTTACGCGATCGCGTTGAAGAAGGGCTTCTTCCAGCAGGAGGGTGCCGATATCACCGGCATCCTGTCGTCGAGCGGCGGCGGTACAACGGTGCGGAATTTGATGGAAGGCAACCTGCCGTATGGCGAGGTCGATCTCGCCGGCACTGCGCTCGCGATCCAGCAGGGCGCACCGCTGAAGATCATCAGCGACAACGTGCTGACCGTCGCGGAATTCGTCTGGGCCGTGCGTCCGGATTCGCCGATCAAGACGCTGAAGGATTTCCGCGGACAGAAGATCGGCTACACCAATCCTCGCTCCACCAGCCAGGCACTCGACGTGCTGCTTCTGCAAACCGCCGGGATGACGCCGAAAGATGCTGATCTGATCAGGGTCGGAGGCTTCGGCGAGCAGATCGTCGCGCTGAACCTCGGCTCCATTACCGTCGCTACGCTGGCCGATCCGGTGTGGTCGCTGAACAGCAGCAAGCTGCGCGGCATCGTGCGTGCGGCCGACGTGTTGCCGGCATTGTGCAACGTCGTCGGCGTCACCACCGCAAAAGCCGCCGCGAGCCAGGGCGAGTTTCTTCGTGCAATCCTGCGCGGGCGCCGCAAGGCGGTGGAGTTCATGTACGCGCACCCGGACGAAGCCGCAGCGATCGTGGCAGAGGCGTATCGCCTGGATCCCGCAGTGGCGCGGCACGCAATCGACGACCTGGTCGCCAAGAGCGCGTCGAACACGCCGTACTGGGGCGCCGGCAAGTTCGACTTCGCCGGCATGGACCGGATGATCGCGGCGCAAAAGATTGTCGGAGCACTGACCGGCGACGTCGATTGGTCGAAAATTGTCGATACCCAGTTTCTGCCCGACGATCAGAAGCCGGCACGCTGACAACGACAGCGAACTAACCGAATACGGGGAATGATAACAAGCGCGGGCATGACAGCCGGTGAGTCATTCACCCCGCGCGTTACCACCAGCCACCACGCCAGGATCGGCTTGCCGCATCGCCTTGATCGACTCTTCCCGCAGCAGGTCCCACAGCCGACCGGTGACAGCGCCAAATTCCGGCAGCGTCGCAATCCGGCTATCGCGGTCGCGTGGCCAGCCGGTTTCGATGATATCGATGAAGCATCCCGGTCGCGCCGACATCACGCCCACCCGCTCCGACAGCATGGTGGCCTCGTCCAACGAATGCGTAATCAGCAGAACCGTCGCCCCTGTCTCCCGCCATAACCGCAACACCTCATCGCCCATCAGCAGCCGCGTCTGCTCGTCCAGTGCTCCAAATGGTTCATCCAGCAGGATCAATCGCGGCTGCAGCACCAGCGTGCGCGCAATACACACCCGCTGCCGCATGCCGCCGGAAAGCTGCGACGGATACGCATCGGCAAATCCGGTCAGTCCGGTGAACGCCAGCGCCTGGCGCGTCCGTACTTCGATCTCGCGCGGATCGAGGCCTAGGTGCCGCAGCCCAAAGCCGATGTTGCGACGAACCGTGAGCCAGGCGAAACTTGCATCCTCCTGGAACACGACGCCGATCCCATCGGGCACGCGCCCCACAACCGGCTGGCCTTCGAACACGATGCTGCCATCGCTGCACGGCGTCAGGCCGGCCAGCAACTCCAGCAGCGTCGACTTGCCGCAGCCTGAAGGCCCCACCACCGAGAAGAACTCGCCGCGCCGCAGCGCCAGATCGATCGGCCCCAGTGCGTGAAGCTCGCCGCCCGTTGCGGTCGTGAATCGCTTCGTCACACCGTTCAGCGTGACGTGAGGCAGCGACTCTTCATGCGGCGTGGTGGGGTTTCTCACTCAAAAGGGACGCTGTAAAAGCCGCCGCTGCGGCTGTCGAAGAATGGCATGCCAATCGGGGGGAAACAATGTCGCGATCAGTGCTGCCACGGTGCGTCGTGCTTCTGCTGCTTGTCGCGACGACAGCCTTACCCGCCGGGGCGGAAGAGATCGAGGTCGGCAACTACGCAATCGCGGCAAACGGCATGCCCTATGCGATCGCTGTCGCCAAGGGCTACTTCAAGCGCGAAGGCGCCGATGTCACCGGAATCCTGTCGTCGAACGGTGGCGGTACCTCGATGCGCAACATGCTGGAAGGTGGCGTCGCTTATGGCGAGATCAATCCGACCGCGGTGGTGACCGCGATCCGCCAGGGCGCCGACCTGAAGATCATCAGCGACAACGTGCTGACGGTCGGGGAATTCGTCTGGGCGACGAAACTCGATTCGCCGATCAAGACGCTGGCGGACATGAAGGGCAAGAAGATCGGCTACACCAACCCGAGATCGACCAGTCAGGCGCTGGCGATTCTGCTGGTGCAGGCCGGCGGACTGCAGCCGGGTGATGTGCAGATCGTGCGGGCCGGCGGTTTCGGTGAGGGCGTTACCGCGCTCAATCTGGGTGCGCTGGACGTGGCGCCGATCCCCGAGCCGCTGTGGTCGAAATATCAAGGCCAGTATCGCGTGCTCGCCAAGGCGAGCGATATCCTGCCGGCGCTCGACAACGTGGTCGGCGTGACGACAGGCCACGCCGCGGCAACGCGTGGCGATTTCCTGCGGGCGATCCTGCGCGCGCGGCGCGAGGCAGTCGCGTTCATGTATGCTCATCCGGATGAGGCCGGAGATATCGTAGCCAAGGCGTATAATCTTGAACCGATTGTAGCGCGCAGTGCCGTGCGCAATCTCACGGCGCCGCAGGGCAAAACCGGGCTACCGTACTGGGGGCCCGGAGATTTCCATATCGACGGCATGAACCGAATGATCGAGGCGCAGAAACTCGTCGGCGCGATCAGCGGCGACGTGGATTGGTCCAAGGTCATCGACACCAGTTTCCTGCCGGACGATCTGAAGTCCAGGAAATAGCAAATTGCCCCATCAGATCCATTCGTCACCCGTACCCTTTATCGTGGCGAGAAACGCAGCGACGAAGCAATCCCGGTCACGGTCCCGCACTTTGCCCCGGCTCGCCGTCGCCTCTCCCCTGGCAATGACGGTAGAGACCGGACAATGAACCGCGCCGCATGGGTGCGCCTGGGCCTGATCGCCGCCATTATCCTGGCGCTGGAACTGCTGTGCCGGATCGGCGTGATCGATCAACTGACCATGCCGCCGCCCAGCGAAATCCTGCGCGACACGATCGTGCTGCTGGCATCCGGCAGCATGAACACGGCGATGCTGAAGACCTTCCTGAATGTCGTCATCGCATTCGGTGCCGCGACCATCGCCGGCGTCGGCCTGGGCGTCGCAATCCATGGCCAACGCAGGTTGCGACAGGGACTGGAACCGCTGTTCGCAACTTATTACGCCATCCCGGTCTATGCGTTCTACCCGTTGTTCATCGTTCTGTTCGGACTGGGCGACGCACCGCAGATCCTGATCGGCTTCATGCTTGCGGTCGTGGCGGTGATCATGAACACTCTGATCGGGCTCGACCGGGTCTCACGCGTGTTGCTGAAGACAGCACGCATCCATCGCCTCGGGCCAATGCGAACCGCGCTGCACATCACGCTGCCGTCCGCCGCCCCGTACCTGCTGACCGGTGTGAAGCTCGCCGTCGCCTATGCCTTCATCGGTGTCATCGGCGCCGAGTTTATCATGTCGAACACCGGCGTCGGTTATGAAATAAGCTTCGCCTACAACAACTTCGACAATGCCACGATGTACCCGCTGATTTTGCTGATTCTGGTGGTCTCGATCGCCGCGAACTCGTTACTGTCGCGCTGGGAGGCCACACTGATGCGGCGGCGCGGCTACCGCTGATGTCACGTTTCCATCCATTCAGTTGGAACGGTGCCGTGCTGATCGGGGTGTTGCTGATCGGCTGGCAACTGCTGTTCGAGATCGCCGGCGAGAACGCCATGGCGCCGCCGATCGCGACCTTCGCCTATCTGTTGCAGCTTCTCGCCACCGCCTCCTTCTGGTCGAACGTAACGGCGACGGCAGCCGCCTTCCTGTTCGCCCTGATCATCGCGCTGGTACTCGGCCTGCTGATCGGTTTCGCACTCGGCTTGCACCGGTTTTCCGCCGAGGTGGGCGAAGCGATCCTGGTCTCTTTCTATTCGGTCCCGAAGATCACGCTATATCCCATCGTGCTGTTGGCGTTCGGCATCGGCATGCCGGCAAAGATTGCGTTCGGTGCCATCCACGGCGTCGTGCCAATGGCGATCTTCACCATGACCGCGATCCGCACGCTCGATCCGGTGCTGCTGAAAACCGCCAAGGTGATGCGCCTGGCACCCTGGGCCGTGGTGCGGACGATCATTGTGCCCAGCACGCTGCCGGAAGTCTTCACCGGCCTTCGCGTCAGCTTCTCGCTGACACTGATCGGCACATTGCTTGGCGAGATGTTCGGCTCGCAGCGTGGCCTCGGCTATCTGCTGATGACGGCGATCGGTTTGCAGAACGTCAGGATGATCATGGCGGTGACGCTGCTGCTGGTGCTGTTCGCCGCGTCCGTCAGCGTCGTGCTGATCGCCATCGATCGGCGGCTGCACCGGGCGACCGGTTAGCCCCCAATGCCAGCGCCTCCCCGAACAGCGACCCACCGCCGCAGCCAGCCATCACTCGAAACTGTCTCCGTGCGGGTCCCGGAGGCAGCGCTCGAAGCCTACGAAGCCGCCCTGTCGAGCGTCTGTGCCGCGGTCGGCTTCTTTCGCGACGCCGCGACAGGCGATTGGCATGTGGAGGGCGTCAAGGAGGTCGGCAACCGCGAACCGGAACTGACCGCCGGACTGGCCTTAGCAACCTCTGTCACCGGCATCGTGCCGCTTCTGCAACGCACGCCGACCCCAGCCGAAGGCTGGCTCGCGCGAACCTATGCGTCGTTCCCGGAACAGCGCATCGGTCGGCGTTTCGCCGTGCGCGGAACCCATCTGCATGGTCCTCCGTCGGCAGGCCGGATCACCCTGACGTTGGACGCCGGCCTGGCATTTGGTTCCGGTGAACATGGTTCGACCCGTGGCTGCCTGCGCGCGCTGGAGCGCGTGGCCTATCGGCGTCCACGACGTATTCTGGACCTCGGCACAGGCTCTGGAATTCTGGCGATGGCAGCAGCCCGCCTGCTGCGCCGCCGGGTACTCGCGACCGACATCGAACCCTGGTCAGTCCGCGTTGCACAGCAGAATGCAGCGCTGAACCGGCTGGGACCGCGCATTCGCTTCCGCCTCGCGGACGGCTGGCGAAATCCCGGCCTGCACGGGGCCGGTCCCTACGACCTGGTACTCGCCAACATCCTCGCCCGGCCGCTTAGCCTGATGGCACGGCACCTGGCGGCTCATCTGGCGCCGGGCGGCACGGCGATCCTGTCCGGACTGTTGCACACCCAGGCCCGCAGCGTCGTTGCGGCCCATCGGCGCTGCGGTCTTCACCTCGAGGCCAGCATCCGGGAAGGCCCCTGGACTACCCTGGTAATACGACGACCCTGATATTATGCCGCAAGCCGGATCGGCGGACCTGAACGGCCCGCCACCGGATCAGTAGGCGCCGGTATCGCGTCCGCGCCCATGGTCTGCGGCGAAGGCCGGGTCGAACACTCTCGGCACATCCGATCGCGAAAGGCCGATATCGGACAGCTCGCGCTCGGTCAGCAAATCCATCTCTCGTAAAGTGGCCTGCCGGCGCCGCCAACCGGCGAATGCGGCCACGATCCGGCCCAGCCAATGGCCGATGCCGTGCGCCGGCGCCTCGACGGTAGTGACAGGCGGCTCGTCGTATGAGTAATCCACATAGCTCAGCTTGCCGAGAGAGTAGGTAAGTTGGTCTTGGGTCATTGGGGCGTTCATGGTCTCATTCCAATCCAGCGGCCGGGTCGAGCGCGGCGTCGTCGCGGCGGGGCACCCCCGGCTATACTGCACTGCAACATGATCATTGGGGCGACTGTGGATAATTGTCCATTTTCCCCGCCAGGCATGCGCACACCGCATAGGCGCTTAACAAGGTAGGAATATGCGGATTATCTAGATCAGCGGAGGCCCCATGATTGACCCTTCAGCGTCCCGACTGGCTGCCCTGCGTCAGGAGCTGGCGCGCCAAGGCCTCGATGGCCTCATCGTGCCGCGCGCCGACGAGCATCTCGGCGAATACGTGCCAGCCTCGGCCGAACGCCTCGCCTGGCTGACCGGGTTCACCGGCAGCGCCGGCTTGGCGGCAGTGCTGGCCGACAAGGCAGCGGTGTTCACCGACGGCCGCTACGTACTGCAGCTCGCGGCGCAGACCGATCCAACCCAGTGGGAGCGCCGCCACAGCACCGAGGAACCACCGCCCGGCTGGCTCGCCGCCAACGCGCCAGCCGGAGCCAGGATCGGCTACGATCCGCTGCTGATCAGCGACGACACGCTGTCGCGCTACACCGAGGCTGGCCTCGCCATGCAAACGGTGGCGCGCAACCCGGTCGATGCCATCTGGACCGACCGGCCGCCACCGCCGC
>DATKFJ010000050.1:0-26946 GCA_035511435.1 Acetobacteraceae bacterium
AGAAAATCGACAAGGCGCCCGGCCACTACACGCGCGCCCGCGGCAATCTGGGTGCCATCGAGGCGCCGCCGGCGCCGGTGGTCTACTGGCCGGACCAGGAGCCTTTGCGCCAGGATGGGCCGCTGAAGGAGCGCCTGAACAACTGGATGACGCAGGTGCATCGCGGCCAGGTGATCGACGCCTACCGCAGCTTCCTCGGCCTGATGGAAGACAAGCCGAACCGCCGCGAAGTCCTGGCCGAACTGGTGTTCGCCGGGCTGATCGACATGCAGGACCGCATGCTGTTCAACCGCTCCTACACCACCGGCCACAAGGCGTATCGCGCCCGCTCGACGGTGGAGATCGGCAACGCGATCGGCTGGGACAATCCGCAGGTGCACCATGTGCTGTATGCCGGCGCGTTGGACATCGCGGTCGGACCGCGCTGGTATTCGACCTACGAGATGGCCTGCAACCTGGTGAAGATGAACATCGAGGGCGAGGCGCTCCATGCGGTGCCGTACGGTGGCGTCAGCGATGCCGAAGTCGGGGTGCTGCGCAACAACAAGGACGCACTGAACCAGGAGGAGGCAGCCGGCCTGATCGATGCGATCATCCGCGGCCAGGAGCCTGACAACCTGCACACCGTCACCAAGTTGCTGCAGGCGGGCAAGGATCCACGCCGCATCCTCGATGTGATGCAGATCGCCTGCGCGCAGGTGGTGATCGAGACCCAGGGGCCGAACAACTTCTCGATGCCGCATCACTGCTATGAGTACTGCAACACGCTGGCGTGGTTCTTCGACAACTTCGATCATCCGCGGCGGTTGCGGCTGATCTACCTGCTGGCATCGTTCCTGAACCGCGTCGCCTGGCATCAGAAGACTATCGGCGAATCCAACCCGGTCACGGTGAAGGCACCGAGTGGTGCGGACAAGCTGACAGCCGCGCAGTTGCTGGAGCGCGTCGATACCGCGGTGTGCGGGCTGAACGGCGCGGAGAGCATGGCGTGGACGCAGGCGTATCTGGACAATGCCGGCGATCGCGGGCCGCTGGTGGAGCGCATCGCTTTGGCCGCGACCAAGCTGGGCAACGATCCGCATAATCAGGAAATCGCCCAGTGCATGCTGATGGATTTCGGCACCAACCGTCATCCGGAGCGTGACAAGCTGGTGTTGGCGGCGGCGTATCATACGGCGATGCATCGCAAGTACGGTGATCCGCTGGAGCCGGCTCGGCGCTTCGGCGAGGCGATGGGTGTGGCGCTGAACTAGCCGTCATCACACGGCCATGGTCGGACCTGGTCCGACCATGGCGGTGATGTAGACGGATACGAAAGCCCGACTGTCGAACGGAGCCTGCGATGACCGTTTCCATCCAACCGACCGATCCCGTCTCGCGTCCGCACTTCGCCGGCGAGGTATCGGGCGTCGACATCGCCCAGCCTTTGTCGCACGCGGATGCCGCGGCGATTTCGGCCGGCATGGACCGCTACGGCGTACTGGTGTTCCACGACCAGCACTTCACCGACGAAACGCAGCTTGCCTTCAGCCGCAACTTCGGTGCGCTGGAACAGGCGACGGGCGACATCGCGCAAGGCTCTGAACGACGGCTGTCGATGGACGTCAACGACATTTCCAACCTCGACAAGAACAACCAGCTTCTGGCGCGTGACGACCGGCGCCGGCTGTTCGGATTGGGCAACCGGTTGTGGCATTCGGACAGTTCGTTCAAGGCAGTATCGGCGAAGTATTCGCTGCTGTCGGGGCGGCGTATTCCATCGGCAGGCGGCAACACGGAATTTTCCGACATGCGGGCCGCCTACGATGCGCTCGATGATGATGCCAAAGCCGAGTGCGAGAACCTGATCTGCGAGCATAGCCAGCTTTACTCCCGCAGCGTGCTTGGTTTTGCCGCGTTCACCGATGACGAGCGTCGCAAGTTTGCGCCGGTGCAACAGCGCCTGGTGCGGCGGCATCCGGTGACCGGTCGCAAGTCGCTGTTCCTGGCGTCGCATGCCGGCGCCATCCTCGGCTGGCCGGTACCGGAAGCGCGCGCGTTTCTACGCGACCTGACCGAGCATGCGACGCAACGGCAGTTCGTCTACGCGCACGTCTGGCGGCAATGGGATCTGGTGATGTGGGACAACCGCGTGACGATGCATCGCGCGCGTCCGTTCAACAACGCAGAGGTGCGCGACATGCATCGCACCACGGTGGCGTGCGAATTGTCCACGATGGAACAGGCGGCATGATCAAGGTTGTCGGCCTGCTGACCCGCAAGCCCGAGATCACCCATGAGCAATTCGTGAGGCACTGGTTGGAGATTCACGGTCCGCTGGCCCATGCGGTGCCGGGCGTTCGGCGCTATGTGCAGTCGCACATCGTCGGTACACGCACGCGGCCGGATATTCCGGAAACCGATGTGGACGTCGATGGGATTGCCGAGTTGTGGTACGACGATGAGGCGGCCCTGGCGCGCGCCGGTGCCTCACCCGAGATGAAGCGGCTGACCGACGATGGCGCATTGTTCATCGGCCGGATCAAGACCTACATCATCGAAGAGAAACAGATCATCCCGAAGTCCTGACTGTCATCGCGCGAAGCAGTCCGGGGAGGCAGGCCCGGTCCAGTGGTGTGCGCCAACCGGACCGGGCCTGCTTCGTCGGCTTTGCCGCCGCGCAATGACAGCGGGGGGCAGGAGGGCGGGCGTTACTCCGCCGCGGACGAAACCGTGTCCACCGCCTCGTACGGGAAGCGTTTCACGCGATCCATGTTCATGCCCTCGATGCGCAGCAGTCGCGTCGAGCCTTCGCGCCGCGGCGAATGCAGCACGCCGGTATCGTAGAGGTATGCATCGCCGACCTTCATCGCATAGTCGCGCACGTGGCGCGCCTTGCCGGGCTGGCCATCCTCCGGCCGTGCCAGGCAGTCCCAGTCGGTCATGATCGTCTCGCCGGCGGCCTGGCCATAGATCGCCCAGGACGGGCCGTGATCGTGCGGCTTGCTGTTCTTCGCCCCGTCATAGGCGTGCGCCAGGATGGTGAAGCCCAGCTCTGGGTCTTCGTACAGCACTTTCCGCTCCGGCGTGCCTTCCGGGATGTATTTCGCGGCGAATTCGCCGTCCTTCAGCACGTCCTTAACCAGCGCGCAGACCGCCTTGCGGCCCTCGGTGCCCGGTTGGTTCTTCAACGCGTCGTGACACCTGGCGGCGAACTGTTCGAGCGTGTAGCCCATTGCGTTGATCTCCTGTGTTGCGTTCATTCCCGACGATACGGATAACAATGCGCCCGATCCAGCGGGATGTCGAAATGATCGGCCAACGCCTCGATCGCATCGCCGTGCTGCTTATAGGGATCGCCGTTGGCGGGTCCCACGATGATGCAGCCGAAGGAACGGTCGCGACGACCGCCGGGCGGCAGCATGGCAGTCACCAGCGGCGCACCGTCCTGGTCGCGCAGGGTCAGGAACATCGGCATCTCGCGCTGGATATGCGCCGCCTTGCCGATATCCTGCTCGATGAACACGTTGGTGAGAGGGTGGAAGCTGTCGGCGGCCTTTTCCCATTCGCGGCGAAAATACTTCTCTACCGCGTGGCGCATCTGTTCGGATTCAGCGAGCGCCTCGCCCTCACTGACGAGCCGGAACCAGGTTCTGTCATCCGGAGCGTCGCAGATATACTCCATGTGTTCCTCCCGCCGGCTTGGGCTGGCCCAACTGGGATTGGCCCGACTGGGATTGGCCCGACTGGGATTGGCCCAACTTGGATTGGCCCAATTTGGAATGCCGCGCCCGCGCAGTTTAGGATGGACGCGGCCGACAATCAAACGGGCAGGGGACGGAATGGCAACGCAGGTAAGCGGCAACGCCGGCGATACATTCGACTATGTCATTGTCGGCAGCGGCGCGGCGGGCTCGGTGCTGGCCAATCGGCTGACCGAGCAACCGGGGACCACCGTCTGCGTATTGGAAGCCGGGCCGCCGGATCGGCATCCCTACATTCACGTGCCGGCCGGGTTCATCAAGATTCTGTTCAATCCGGACTTCACCTGGCAGTTCAAGACCGAACCGTCCGAGGGCAGCGGCGGGCGAGCAATCCCCACCACGCAGGGGCGCACGCTGGGTGGGTCCAGTTCGATCAATGGCATGATCTACAACCGCGGCCAGCGCGCCGATCTCGACAATTGGGCGCAGCGTGGCAATCGCGGCTGGGGCTATGTCGACATGCTGCCCTACTACAAGCGCACGGAACGGCGGATCGGCATCGCTGATGACCGAGTTCATGGCCGCGAAGGCAATCTGCCGGTCACCGATATCGATTGGATTCACCCGATCTGCGAGGCGTTCATTTCAGGCGCGGTTGGCGCGGGGATACCCCGCTGCACGGATTACAACAGTGGCGATCGGCAGGCAGGCGTGGGCTACTTCCAGCGTGCGATCCATCGCGGCTGGCGGCATTCCGCCGCGCGTGTGTTCCTGCATCCGGCGAAGGCGACCGGCCGGCTGGAGATACGCACCGACGCGCGCGCCGCCGCGGTGCTGTTCGACGGCAAGCGCGCGACCGGCGTGCGGTATGTGAACGATCGGGATCGCGGCACACAGCGCGAGGTGCATGCACGGCGCGAGGTCATTGTGTCGTGCGGCACAGCCAACACGGCGAAGCTGCTGCAGATTTCCGGTGTGGGTTCGGCAGCGCTGCTTGGATCGATCGGTGTTCCGGTGGTGCATGATCTGCCGGGTGTCGGCGAGAACTTCCGCGACCATTATTCCTCTCGGCTTGTGGCGCGGGTGAAGAACAGCACCACGATCAACGAGATGGCGCGCGGCATGGGACTGGTCGGGCAGGTCATGCGCTGGGCGATGGGGCGGCCCAGTGTCCTGGCGCTGAGTCCGTCGCTGGTGCATTGGTTCTGGAAGTCCGATGACAGCATGGACCAGCCGGATCTACAGGGCGTGTTCAGCCCGGCAAGCTACAAACAGGGGTTCGTCGGCCTGCTGGACGACTATCCTGGAATGACGTGCGGCGTGTGGCAGCACCGGCCGGAGAGCATCGGCTACGTGCGGGCACGGTCGGCCGATCCGTTCGTGGACCCGGTTATCCAGCCGAACTATCTGGCGGACCCGATGGATCGCCGCGTGCTGATCAGCGGCATGAAGCTGGCACGGGAACTGCTGCACACGCCGGAACTGGCGCACTACTTCGACGGCGACATGCTGCCGGGACCGCAGGTACAGCGCGACGACGAGTACCTGGATTATGCAAAGCAGTACGGTTCCACGGCGTATCACCTGATCGGCACCGCCCGCATGGGACCGGCGACGGATCCGACCGCCGTGGTGGACGACCAGCTGCGCGTGCACGGCATGCAGGGTTTGCGCGTGGCGGATGCATCGATCATGCCCAACATGCCGTCGGCGAACACCTACGCGACCACGATGATGATCGCGGAGAAAGCCGCTGACATGATCCGCGGCCGGCCGCCGCTGGCACCGGTGGAGGGGATCGCCGCCTGACGCTGATGCTGATGCCGGTGTAAATTGTTCTCCTCCCGTTGCGGGAGGGGGCAGGGGCAGGGGGACGCCGCGATTCCGCTGCGACCGCTCGCCCAACCCCTTCCCGCAAGGGGGGTAGAAAATCGTCAGCATTCGATGCAGCTTGCGGCATCGCCAATCTGGCCCGACACTCGCTTTGCTGCGACGATGCATGAAGGAGCCGAGGGTGGCCGGATTCAAAAGTACCGAACGCTATATTGCCTCGCGCGACCTTGAAGTCGCGGTGAATGCTTCCGTGACACTGCAGCGGCCGCTGCTGGTGAAGGGTGAACCCGGTACCGGCAAGACTGTCCTGGCCCACGAAGTGGCGCAGGCGCTGGGTCTCGAATTGATCGAGTGGCACATCAAATCCACCACCAAGGCGCAGCAGGGACTGTACGAGTACGACGCCGTGTCGCGGCTGCGGGACGGGCAGTTGGGCGACCCGCGTGTGCACGAGATCGCCAACTACATCGTGCGCGGTAAGCTGTGGGACGCATTCGAAACGGATCAGCCGGTGGTCGTGCTGATCGATGAGATCGACAAGGCGGACATCGAGTTTCCCAACGACCTGTTGCTGGAACTCGATCGGATGCGTTTCTTCGTCTACGAGACGCGCAAGACGGTGATCGCGAAGCATCGGCCAATCGTCATCATTACGTCCAACAACGAGAAGGAGCTGCCGGATGCGTTCCTGCGCCGCTGCTTCTTCCACTATATCCGCTTCCCGGATCGCGAGACGATGGAGCGGATCGTGCAGACGCATTACCCCGACATCCGCCATGACCTGGCGCGCGAGGCGCTGAACGTGTTCTTCCAGATCAGGGAAGTGCCAGGGCTGAAGAAGAAGCCCACAACAGCGGAATTGCTCGATTGGCTGAAGCTGCTGATGGTGGAAGACCTGCCGGTCGATGCGCTGCGTACCAACGACAAGCATCTGGTGATCCCGCCGCTGCATGGCGCACTGCTGAAGAACGAGCAGGACGTGCATCTGTTCGAGCGCCTGGCGTTCCTGGCGCGGCGCAACAACTGATGTTCGCGCATCTCATCATGGGTCTGCGGCAGGCGGGATTGCCGACCTCGATCACGGAATACCTGACGCTGCTGGGCGCGATGAAGGCCGGCGTGGCGGAATGGAGTGTCGATGACTTCTACTACCTGAGCCGCGCCACGCTGGTGAAGGACGAACGACACCTGGACCGGTTCGACCGCGTGTTCGCGCAGTGCTTCAAGGGGCTGGAGCCTGCGGCCGGCGTAATGCCGCGCGAGTTGCCGGAGGATTGGCTGCGCAAGCTGGCGGAGAAGCTGCTGACGCCGGAAGAGATGGCGAAGATCGAAGCGCTGGGCGGCTTCGAGGCGATCATGCAGCGTCTGGCCGAATTGCTGGCAGAGCAGAAGGGGCGGCATCAGGGTGGCTCGAAGTGGATCGGCACCGCGGGGACCTCGCCGTTCGGGGGGTACGGCTACAATCCCGAGGGCGTGCGCATCGGTCAGCATGAATCGCGGCATCGCAGCGCGGTGAAGGTGTGGGACAAGCGGGAGTTCCGCGATCTGGACGACACGGTGGAATTGGGCACGCGCAATCTGAAGCTGGCGTTGCGGCGGCTGCGGCGTTTTGCTCGGCAGGGTGCGGAGACCGAGCTTGATCTGCCGAACACCATCACGTCCACCGCGAAGAATGCCGGCACGCTGGACCTGAAGATGGTGCCGGAGCGACATAACACGGTGAAGGTGTTGCTGTTCCTGGATATCGGCGGCTCGATGGACGATTTCGTAAAGCTGTCGGAAGAACTGTTCTCTGCCGCACGCTCGGAGTTCAAGCATCTGGAGTATTTCTACTTTCATAACTTCCCGTACGAGCGGGTGTGGAAGAACAACCGCCGCCGCCATGACGAACGGATTTCGACGTTCGATGTGCTGCGCACGTATGGGCCAGACTACAAACTGATCTTCGTCGGCGATGCGGCGATGAGCCCGTATGAAATCACCATGCCGGGCGGAAGCGTCGAGCATATGAACGACGAACCGGGCAAGACTTGGCTGGAGCGGCTGACGTCGCACTACCGACGGTCGGCCTGGCTCAATCCGACGCCCCGCAACAGTTGGCAGCATGTGCGTTCGATCGGCATCACCAGCGAGCTGATGGCCGGACGGATGTATCCGCTGACAGTGAACGGCATCGACGAGATGGCGAAGGAACTGAGCCACTAGCAGGTAAATCTGTCACAGTGAGGAGCGAGGCGACGTGTCGCCACGCTTTTCGCGATGAAGGCGCGAACAGGAGGAAACGAAATGCCGCGGCTCGCAGGCAAGGTGGCCTTCATCACCGGCGCCGGTAGAGGCATCGGGCGCGCCACCGCAATGCTTTTTGCGCGCGAAGGTGCTCGCGTGGTGATCGCCGAGATCGATGCGGCGGCGGGTGAGGAAACCGCGCATCTCGCGGGCAACGGCGCGATCGCTATCCGCACCGATGTGACGGACGAAGCCAGCGTGCAAGCGGCGGTTCGCGCGACGGTGCAGCAATTTGGTGCGCTGCACGTGCTGCACAACAATACCGGCGGTTCGACACCGCAGGACAACACGGTGGTGGAAGCGCCGATCGAGGAATTCTGGCGGGTCATCAAGCTGGATCTGTTCGGCACCTTCCTTGGCTGTCGCGTCGGCATTCCGGAGATCATCCGGTCGGGCGGCGGCTCGGTGATCAACATGTCGTCAAACGTCGCGCTGATGGGCATCGCCGGGCGTGACTGCTACACCGCGGCGAAGGGTGGGGTGGCCGCGATGACCCGCTCCATGGCAGTGGAATTCGCACCGCAGCGCGTGCGGGTGAACGCGATTGCGCCATCAGCCACGATGACCGAACGTGTGCGCAAGCTGGTGGCGGGCAATGCGGCGCTCGACAAGCTGGCGAACTCGCATCTGCTGGGGCTGATCGAGCCCGCCGATATCGCCAACATGGCGTTGCTGCTGGCTTCCGATGAATCCCGCATGATCACCGGGCAGGTCTATCCGGTGGACAGCGGTGTTACGATTTCCTGAGGAGGGTGCAATGAAGATCAAGCGTGTGGAGCATATCGCGATCGCGGTGAACTCGATCAATCAGTCGATGGCCATGCTGAAGGATACGTTCGGGCTCAACGTGGAGTACGAGGAACAGATTGGTGCGACGCGGCTGGCGATGCTGCCGGTGGGTGAGACCTACCTGGAGCTGCTGGAAGGACACGATCCGCAAGCCGGCGCGGCCAAATGGATCGCCGAAAAGGGCGAAGGCCTGTTCCACATCTGCTTCGAGGTCGAGGACATCGATGGTGCGCTGGTCGAGCTGAAGCAGAAGGGCGTCAAGTTGCTGAACGACACCCCGCGCATCGGCCATGCCGGTGCGCGCATCGCCTTCATCGATCCGGTCTGCACGGGGAACATGCTGATCGAACTGGCCGAACTGCCTGCAGGACATGGAGCGCACGCATGAGTGGCTTCGTCCATCCGGAGTACCTGGTTACGACCGATTGGCTGGCCGGGCATCTGGATGATCCGAATGTGGTGGTACTGGATTGCACCACGCATCTGATCCCTGATCCGAAGATCACCTACCAGGTGAAACCGGGTCGCGAGAACTTCGAGCAGGGGCATATCCCCGGCGCGCAATTCGTCGACATGTTGCGCGACGTGTCCGATACCTCGCACCGATTGCGCTTCATGCGGCAGGCGCCGGATGAATTCGCGGCGGCGATGCGGCGATTTGGCGTGAACAACTCGACGCGCGTGGTGACTTACAGCAGTGCGAATGTCTGGTGGGCGACGCGTCTGTGGTGGCTGTTCCATGAGTTCGGTTACGACGGCGCCGCAGTGCTGGATGGCGGCTGGCAGAAGTGGCATCGCGAACACCGGCCGGAGGAAACCGGTCCCGCGCGGACGCGTCCGCCGGGCGACTTCACGGTGCGCGAGGTGCGCAACCTGATGGTGGACAAGGACGCAGTACTGCGTGCGATCGGCAACGGCGCAATATGCACGCTGAATGCGTTGCAGCCCGCGCAGCATACCGGCAGCGGCGGCAACTATGGCAGGCCCGGCCGCATCGCCGGCAGCGTCAACCTGCCCGCGGCGCATTTGCTGAATCCGGAGACCAATGAGTTCCTGCCAGCCGAAGAACTGCGCCAGCGGTTTACCGCGGTAGGGGCGATGGACAAGCAGGTGATCAACTACTGCGGCGGCGGTATCGCCGCGAGCGCCGATGCTCTGGCGCTGATCATGCTTGGGCACACGGATGTGAAGCTGTACGACGCATCGCTGTCGGAATGGGCGCGCGATCCGACATTGCCGATGGAAACCGGCTGACGGCCGGATCAAGTCCGGCCCTGAACGGCTTAAAGGAGAATTGTCATGCTGTTGCCGCTGGATGGACGCAACATCGCCTATGACCTGGTCGGACCGGGCACCGGTCCCGTCGTCTGCATGACGCACTCGCTGGCGTCGGACGGCGGCATGTGGACGGAACAGGTGCCGCCTTTGCTCGCTGCCGGCTTCCGCGTGCTGCGTATCGACATGCGCGGTCACGGCGGCAGCGGTCCGGTTGCCGGCGATTACACCATGAGCGCGCTGGCAGCCGATGTCGCCACGGTGCTGGACGCACTCGGCATCGCACGCGTGCATTTCATCGGGCTGTCGATCGGCGGCATGCTCGGCCAGGCCTTCGCGCTGGAACATGGCGGCAAGCTGGCTTCGGCGATGTGGTGCGATACGCTGCCGAGTACGCCTGCCGGCGCGCCCGAAGTCTGGCAACAGCGCGTGGATACGGTGAGCGGTGCAAATTCGTTGGCGCCGCTGGCCGACCCGACGATCGAGCGATGGCTCACCGCAGTGGTCAAGCAGCGCGATCCCGGACGCTGGAAGCAGATCCGGGATACCATCATCGGCACTTCGCCGGCGGGCTATCTTGGCTGTGTGGCGGCGATCCGCAACTTCGATTTCGTGGCGCGGTTGCCTGCCGTGAAGCTCCCGGTCCTGGTGGTATGCGGTTCCGACGATGTGGGCACGCCACCGGAAGGCAACCGTCGCATTGCCAGCCTGGTACCTGGCGCGCGGTACGAGGAGATCGCCAACGCACTGCATTTCCCCAACGTCGAGCATCCCGAGACGTTCAATCGCATCATGCTGGGCTGGCTGAACGCTCAGCGTTGACAGGAGGCGGACATGCGACTGGCAAACAAGGTTGGAATCGTGACTGCGGCGGCTTCCGGCATGGGGCGCGCCGGAGCGCTGCGTTTCGCGCAGGAGGGCGCGGCCGTCGGCGTGGTTGATCTGGACGAGGCAGGTGCAAATGCGGTGGCGAAGCAGATCACCGATGCTGGTGGGAAGGCGATCGCGCTGGCCGGCGATCTGCGCCAGGACGCGTTTGCCCGGGAGATCGTTCGCCACACGGCCAACGCGTTCGGCGGGCTTGATTTCGTTTGGAACCATGTCGGCCATCCGGGACCGGCGGCGATCGAGGGCATCGACTGGAAGGATTTTGAACTTGCGATGGATTTGAATGTCCGCACGGTCCTGGTCACCACCGAGGCGGCGATTCCGGAACTGCGCGCGCGCGGCGGTGGAGCGTTGCTTTATACCGCGTCCACGTCGGGGCTGACCGGTTCGCAGTTCAGCCCGGTTTATAACATCGCGAAGTTCGGCGTTGTCGGATTGGTGCACGGGCTGGCGAAACGTTATGCGCGCGAGAAGATCAGGGTTAACGCGGTGTGTCCCGGTCCCACCGATACGCCGATGCTGCGGGTGTTCGTGGCGCGTCCAGATAGTCAGTTGCCGCCAGGAGAAACACCGGAATCACTGGTGCTGAAGCGCGGCGGTCAGGTGCCGATGGGGCGGCCCGCTCGTCCGGAGGAAATCGCCAATGCCGCGCTGTTTTTGATCTCGGATGAGGCGTCATACATCACTGGGGTGGCGTTGCCGGTGGATGGCGGGGCTACAGCCTGACGGTGCGATGCCGTCAACAACACACACTCCACGTCATCGCAACCCAACCGTCGCACAAGCAGCCGCGTCCCGATCTTGCGCGCGCCGCCGGCGGCGAAGGCCTATGCTGGCTCGCATCATGCCCTTCCTTCCCATCCGACCAACCGGCCGTTTTCATCCGAGCTACCTGTTCCGCCCCGCATCCGTCGCCGTGATCGGCACCGATTCGTCGGAGGGCAGCCAGGTGCTGGCGAATCTGCAAGCCGGCGGCTTCACGGGAGAAATCCTGGCAGTGGAAACCGGGCAGCCTCCCGGCATCGCGGCATTGCGGACTGCGCCCGATCTGGCCGTGATCGCAACGCCGCCGGACACGCTGCCGGCCACCATGACGGCTCTCGCGGCGAAAGGCACATTCGCCGCTATCGTCATCGGTGCCGCGGACGGACTCGCCGATATCGCCAGGCAGACCGGCGTGCGCGTACTCGGCCCCGCTTCGTTCGGTGTTGCCGTACCGGGCATCGGATTGAATGCTTCGCGTGCGCATCTGCCGCCGCCGGCAGGCCGCATCGCGCTGGTGTCGCAATCGGCGGCGCTATGTCGCGCGGTGCTTGACTGGGCGCAGCCGAACGGCGTGGGCTTCAGCCACATTGTTGGCGTCGGCGGGAATGCCGATATCGGCTTCGGCATTGTGCTGGACTGGTTGTCGCGCGATGTCGGAACTGGCGCGATCCTGCTCGACATCGGGCACTTGAAGGACCGACGCGCCTTTCTGTCGGCCGTGCGCGCGGCATCGCGATTGCGGCCAGTGGTGGCGATCGGCCCTGGCACGCTGCTGTCCGATCCGACCGGGGAGGCGGAACGCGCGCTCGAGTCAGCGCTACGGCGCGCCGGCGTGCTATTCGTCACACGGCTCGAGGATCTGCTGGCGGCGGCCGAGACGCTGTCGCGTGCGCGTCCGGTCCGAAGTGAGGTGTTGGCGATCGTCACCAACGCGATCAGTGCGGGCAGAATGGCGGCCGATGCGGTGCTGCGCGATGGTTTACTGCTTGCGCCGGTGCCACGTGCGGACGATGGCATCCTGCATGTTGGACCGGATGAGTCGCACTTGCTCGCCGAGTACGCTGAGTCCGCTGCTGCATCACCGGGGGTTGGTGGCGTGCTGGTGGTGCACGCGCCGTCCGGTTCGGCCGATGGCGCGGCGATCGCGGCTCTGGCGTCGGTTCGCGCCGCATTGCCGGTACCGTTGCTGATCTGCGCGATGGGCGAGACTACCGGCGCCGAGTACCGGCGCAGCCTGGCCGATGCCGGCATGGCGGTGTTCGCGATGCCCGATCAGGCGGTGCGCGGCTTCCTGCATCTGGTGCAGGACCGTCGCAACCGCGCCGCCGCTCGCGAATTGCCGTCGAGTGCGGTGCTGACCGTGGCACCCGACCGATCGGCGGTGCGTGATGCGCTTGCGACGATGCGGCGTGCCGGCCGGCTGTCATCCATGCAGGACGAGGCACTGGGGGTGCTGTGCGCGTATGGCGTCCCAACGGTGCCGACTCGCATGGCCGCATCGCCTGACGATGCGGTGGCGGCAGCGATGTTGCTGGGGTTCCCGGCCGTGGTGAAGTTGCGCCAGAACGATCGCCCCAGTACGCGTGCGTCGGGCGGACTTGCGCTCGATCTGCACGGCGCGGCAGAGGTTATGATTGCGGCCCGTCTACTCGCATCTCGGCATGCCCGACGCATGCCTGACGCACGCGGTACCGCGCTGCTGGTACAGCGTCAGGCAGCGCACGCGCGCGAGTTGCGGATCCGGGTGGTGGACGATACGAGATTCGGGGCAGTGATCAGCTTCGGCCTGGGCGGCACGACGGCGGACATCGCGTGCGACGTTGCCGCCGATCTGCCGCCGCTCAATCTGGCATTGGCGCATGGGCTGATCGCGCGCACGCGTGCCGCCGCGACTTTGGCGCGGTTGCGCGACATGCCGGCAGCCGATATCGATGCCGTGGCCGAAACGCTGGTGCGCATCAGCCAGCTCATCGTCGATTTCCCCGAGATCGTCGAAATCGAAGTGAATCCGCTGTTCGCCGATGCGGACGGCGTGTTGGCGGCGGATGCGTGGCTGCGGCTGCGTGAGACAGGCGATACCGGCGGCGGTCTGGCGATTACTCCCTATCCGGCGGAATTGGTGGAGCATTGGACGGCGCATGATAGCGAGCGGCTGACCATCCGCCCGATCCGCCCGGAGGACGCCGACCAGCATGCCGCCTTCTTCGCCAGGCTGTCGCCGCAGGACATCCGCTATCGTTTCTTCACCGCGATGCGTGAGCTGTCGGCGGAACAGATGGCGCGCCTGACGCAGGTCGATTACGATCGCGAGATGGCGTTCATTGCGGTGCGTGAGACGAGTGGCGAGACTGTCGGGGTTGCGCGGCTGGTTTGCGAACCGGGTGCGGACGAAGGCGAATTCGCCGTGATCGTGCAGTCCGACATGAAGGGCAGGGGATTGGCGACGCACCTTACACAACGCCTGATCGATTGGGCGCGCGCGCGGCGGCTGCGCGCTATTGTTGGCCAGGTGCTGGCGGACAATGCACCGATGCTGGCGTTCGTGCGCCATCTCGGTTTTTCGCTCAAGAGAATGCCGGATGAAGCCGACGTGGTAGAGGTGCGACTGTTGCTGGGGTAACGATGAGCTCGATGGGGCGCGGCAGCAGGGTTTCCCGCACGAACCGGAGCGCCGCGCTCGCACGGCGCGGCAACGATCGTAGGACACGTGGCCTGCACGACGCGCTATCCACTGATTGGACGTAACGCCGAAGAGTTGGCAGGGTAAGGATGTGCTGCCAATTGCTGCCGGGCCATGACACGGCCAGCGGGAAACGTCGCCCGCACGGTGGTTCCCACGCCCGGCTTGCTTTCGATCACCAGCGAGCCGCCGTGCAAGTCGAGCAGCTTTCGGCAGATGGCAAGGCCCAGGCCGGTACCGCCGAACTGGCGGACAATCGAGCTGTCCGCCTGCCTGAACGGTTCACCAATATATTTCAGCGCCGCTTGCTCGATACCAATGCCGGTGTCGGTCACCATCAGGGCCACGTCACCGTTATCGGGGAAATCCAACCTGACCGTGACCACGCCTTCCGCCGGTGTGAACTTGATTGCATTGGTCAGCAAGTTCAGCACGATCTGCCGCATGGCGCGGATGTCCGCCCGCACCACCGCTGAAAAGGCATCGTTCGATCGATCGATCATCACGCCGGTTCGGTGCGCGCGCAGCCTCAGCATGCCAAGGCTGCTGTCCACGATCACGCCGATGTCGACCGGCTCATCGCTGAGTTCATAGCGTCCGGCCTCGATCTTCGAAAGGTCCAGTACGTTGTTGATCATGTCCAGCAGATGGTGGCCGCTTTCATTGATTTCCTTGGCGTAGGAAGCGTGATTGCCGGATACGCCGTCACCGATCAGCTCGGAGAATCCGATGATCGCATTCAGCGGGGTCCGCAGTTCATGGCTCATGTGGGCCAGGAATTCCGACTTGGCGCGGCTTGCCGCCTCCGCCTGTTCCTTGGCATCCCGCAACTCGGCTTCCGCTACGACTTCACGACTGAAATCGCGGCCCGTTCCCCGATAGCCGAGGAAAGTGCCATCGCTGTCGAAGATCGGATCGCCGTTGATGCTGACGTGCTGCACGTTGCCACGTTCATCCAGAAACTGGTAGCGGAAATCACGGAACGGCTTCCTGGCCAGCAGGTCCCGCCGGTGACTGATCCACGGCTCAACCGAGGTATCGGCGTTGGACAACTCCCAGCGAGTTTTTCCGACAACCGTGGACGGATTGTCGTTCAGTATTGTCGATCGGCTGATCAGCGAGACGAAGCGCAGATCCGCATCTTGTTCCCAGAACCAGTCCGATGCCATTTCGGCGAAGCTGCGTACCCGTTGCTCACTGTTGGCCAACGCGTCCGCCGTCAGCAGCAGCTGAATGTTCTGTGCTTCCTGGCGACGAAACTGAACCGCGATCACACCGGTCAGCACGGCAAACACGATGGCAGTGCCGACCGCCGCCAACGCGATCAGACGGGCTTCGCTGCGCCAGTCGGCCAATGCAGCGGTCTCGGTTCGGGAGACTTCGATCATCAATGGAAATTCGTTCACCGGAACGGCGGCAGCCAGCGAGGCAGCACCATTCACGGCAGCCGACTTGCGATAAACGACGGCGCTCGACGCGCCGCTGCCCAGGACGCCGGCGCTCGCGGCAACTGCGTGCCCCCACGGAGTTTCCAGCACGGCTTGTTCGCCCTGCATCGGCGCTGCGTTCGGATAACAGGCGATCAGCGTTCCATCGCGGCGATACAGACAGACTGATTCGCCCGGCAGCAGGTTTATCGCGCCGTAGAATTTCGTCAGATACTGCGTTTCGATCGCGGCGACCACGAGGCCAATGAACGCGCCGTTGGGACTGTCGATGCGCCGCGCTGCGAATAACGTCCGATGGGCATTGAACCGGCTGTCGTGGGGCGCGCTCAGGAACGGCGCCGGGTCGTCGTGTTCGATGAAGTGGCGGTAGTAGTCGCGATCTGATGCATCGATCGGCGGGCTTGGCCAGGTGCGGGAGGAGTTCACCAGGAAGCCGTCCTTATCGACCAGCAGGATGGCGTTCGCTTCCGGCAGGCTCCGTACCCTGCCTACCAGATAGCTGTGCATTGCCTCATCCTTCAGGTCGTCACTGAACTCCGCCGGTGTCGTCGCTGATCGCTGTGCCCAGGCCGCGACATCGCTCAACAGCAGATCGACCACGGACATGTAGCGCGACGTCTGCTCGCTGAGCACGGCGCCCAGTGTCACCAGATCGGCCTGGGATTGCCGGATGGCATTCCGGCGCTCCAGCCAGGCGGCCATTGCAGCGACGGCAATGGTGAGGGCAACAAGAACGGCGCCGACCGCCATCACCCGCTGACTGGTCCGTGGCAAGCGGGCGGGCGGCACCTCCGATCCTCCCGGGTGCTGCATCGTTTCAGTCATTCAGGCCATTCGACCACAGGACGGCCGGGCGCGAAAAGTGAATTCCGGGGCCACGCAATCGGCGTTGGGTGTGTCGGTCCCAACCGGGGAACCATACATCGCTGTTGGAGTCGCGTATCCATCTGGCACCGGTGCTGCCCCGCCGCTCGACGCGGTCAGCGCAGCAATGCCACTACCACTGTAACGATGCCCAGCAACAGGTTGATGCCGATCAGCTTGCGTATCCGGTCAATGCAGGCAGCGGCGGTGGCTCGATCAGTGGTGCGGCGAAACCGCGCATAGGGACCGAACACGATCAGCACGAACACGGCGCTCATGATCAACCCCAGCAGCATCATCACATGGATGTTCCAGCCGACGTTAGCCATGCCGCCATAGAAGCCGAACAGCACGGCGAAGCCTGAGATCAGTATCAGCGGCATGACGTGCCAGACCACCAGGAAAAAGCGCCGAAACACCTGCGTGTGAAGCGCGATCCGCTGCATGGGTTCAAGCACCGACAAACTCGGGCGCAACACGACGTAGGCGAAGAACATGCCGCCGACCCAGATCACCGCGCACAGCACGTGGAGCGCCAGCACCCATCCCCAGATCGTCATCCCGTCAACTCCTGCAATTCGGTCAGCAAGGCGCGCAGTTCCGCGGCGGCGGTCGAGCGTGGCGCAGCCTCGGTAACGCCAAGGCCGGCGGCGAAGGCATGCGCGAAGCCGGCGCGATTGCCAAGAGCCGAGTGCAGCAGGGGCAGGCGGCGATCGGCCAGGTCGGCTTCGATGGTTCCGCGCAGGCGGGAGGTTGGCGGGACACGATTGAACACCAGATGCGCGCGGCGCCGCTCTTCGCCCGCCAGCGCCAGCGTTCCCTCGGCCGCCCAGATATCGGGCAGGCTCGGCTGGATCGGCACCAGCACGATATCGGCGGCGCGCACCGCGACGCGGGCGTCGGTGTCAAGTTGCGGCGGGCTGTCGATCAGCACCACGTCATGATCGCGCCGAAGCCGATCGAGTTCCCCCGCCAGCCGCCAGCCCGATATGTCGGAGAATGCCAGCGCGGCCGTCGGTTCATGGCGAGCGAGGCGCAGGCCGTGCCAGCGGCCAAGGCTTTTCTGCGGATCGATGTCGAGCAGCGCGACACGTCGCGATGGCGCGAACGCCGCGGCGATGTTGGCGGCTAGCGTGGTCTTGCCGGTGCCGCCTTTCTGCTGCGCGATCGTGATCACCACCGCCATGGTTGCGACTCCGCTGTCGATGGCGAGTATAGCCGCTTTGCCGTCGCAGCCACGTCGCCGGGCGCGTCGCCTGCCACTTCGCCGGCCGCGTCGTGGTCGATGAACGAAGGGCAATCCGCTGCGTAAGGCTGTTGCGCCGCCGCTACGCCAGCAGCACCACTCGATCCCGCGTTATCGATTGCACCGCGCGGTAAGCGTCCTTCGCCCGTTCCAGCGGATAGCAGGCGCGTTCAGCCATCGGCAGTGCTCGCAGCCGCCCGCTTGCGAAACCGGGCAGCAAGTCGCGCAGGATAGCTGCGCAGGCACACGCATCCAGCACCAACGAGTCTATGCCAACGAATGTGTGCTCGCCGCGGTAGAACGTGAAGATGTCAAACGGCACGGGACGCTCGACAGTCGATATGAATATCTGCCGGCCGCCATGCGCCATCGCCTGGTTCGCCGCGGCGAAATACGGACTGCCCACGGTGTTGTAGACGATGTCCGCGCCGTGGCCGCCGGTTTCACTGCGCACCACGTCGGCGATGTCGGCGCTCGATCCGTCGATCATGCGGACTGCGTAGCCTTGCAGGGCGAAGGGTTCGGCGCGGCGGGTCACGCCAAATACGCGGGCACCCAGCATCGTCGCGATCATCACCGCGGCCTGGCCCACCATGCCGTTCGCCGCCGTCACCAGCACCTCGTCGCCGGGCTTCGGCATGCCGGCGCGGCGGAAGCCCTGGAACGCCGTGACGAACGGCACGCCGAGAGCGCCCGCCTCCGCCGGCGTCAGGCTTTGCGGCCTGACGACAAGCGCGTCACGATGCAGCACCAGGTGAGTTGCGTGGGTACCGTCGCGGCTGATGCCAAGGTCGCCGCCGGTGCCGAACACCTCCTGGCCGATCAGAGCCTGTGGTCCTTCGATCACCACGCCGGCCCAGTCGCGGCCGGGCGTGCGCGGCCAGACCGCGTGCGGCATGCGACCGAGGGTCGCGGATATGTCGCTGCGGTTTACCCCCGCGGCATGCACTGCGATCAGCACCTCATCGGAGCCGAGTGGCGGGGGGTCGAATGCCTCGAGCCGCAGGTCGAGGTCGTCGAGTGTGTCGGCTTTACGCAGTACGCGCATACGTCGCATTGCCATTTCCTCAGTCGCGTTCGCTCGGTCGCCGTTCGCTCGGTCGTTGTCAGCTCGGTCGTTGTCAGCTCAGTCGCCATTCACGCGGGGTTTGCCCTATCCTGGCGACCTGTTCCCTGGAGGCTCGCGATGAACACCCCGCTGGCAGGCATCACTGTGCTCGACTTTGGCCAGATATTCCAAGGCCCCTATGCCACGCTGCTGATGGCCAAGGCCGGCGCCAACGTGATCAAGATCGAGCCGCCGCACGGCGAACCGGCTCGCCGCCGAGCGGCGCCGGGGCACAGTGCGACGTTGCCGGTCGCGATGCTGAACTCCAACAAGCGCGCGATCACGCTGAACCTGAAGTCGGAGCGTGGCCGATCGCTGCTGCGTCAGATGGTGGAGCGCGCCGATGTGTTACTGGAGAATTTCTCGCCCGGCACGATGGATGACCTGGGCGTCGGCTATGACGTGCTGAAGGGACTCAATCCGCGCCTGGTCTATGCGACGGGGTCCGGCTTCGGCATCACTGGCCCGGACCGTGACAATCTCGCGATGGATTTCACCATCCAGGCGCAGTCGGGAATCATGAGCGTCACCGGTTTTCCTGATGGCCCGCCGGTGAAGGCCGGTCCCACGCTGGTGGATTTCATGGGCGGCATCCATCTTTATGCCGCGGTCGTCACGGCGCTGTTCCAGCGTGAGCATACCGGCGTTGGCCAGTTGGTCGAAGTGGCGATGCAGGAGACGGTGTATTCCTCGCTGGCTTCCAGCATGGAGTACCATGTGCGTACCGGCGAAATACCGCCGCGTACCGGCAACCGGCAGTCCGCACTCGCCAGCGCGCCGTACAATGCGTTTCCCACCAGCGACGGCTGGGTCGCCATCCACGTGGTCACCGAAGGGCACTGGCAGAACCTGCTGAAGGCGATGGGCCGCGAGGATCTGGCGCAGGATCCGCGCTACGCCACCAACGCCGCGCGCGTGGAGAATCTGGCTGCGACCGACGCTGTGGTCACCGAATGGACCAGGCAGCACGGCAAGATGGACGTGTTCGCGGCAGCCAAGAATTATCGCATCCCCTGCGCGCCGGTGCGCACCGTGCCGGAGGTGATGAACGATCCGCATATGCATGGCCGCGGCATGCTGGAGCGCATCGATCATCCGGACCTTGGCAACATCGTCGTGCCGACGACACCGTTGCGCCTGCACGGCGCCGACAAGGTCCCCACCGTGCCAAGCCCGATGGTGGGTCAGCACAACGTAGAGATTTATGGCGACTGGCTTGGGTTGCCGTCCGATGAGATAGTGAGCTTGAAGCAGCAGGGCGTGATTTGACGTTCGTCGGGCGTCATGGCCGGGCGTCATGGCTGGGCGTGTCCCGGCCATGATCGTTGGCACAACACTGTGGGGAGAGAGCAATGACCAAGATAGCGGTGCTGGACGATTGGCAGGGTGTGGCAAGGACCAGCGCGGATTGGTCGCCGTTGCAGGCGCGTGCCGAGGTGGTGTTCTTCGCGAAGGCATTCGACAACGAGGACGATGCGGGCCGTCAGCTCGCGGATTTCGACATCGTGCTGTCGATGCGTGAACGCACGCCGCTGCCGGGTTCGCTGATCAACCGGCTGCCGAAGCTGCGCATGCTGGGGATGACCGGCGCGCGCAATGCCTCGCTGGATACGGCGGCCTGCACCGCACGCGGCATCGTGGTGTGCAGCACGTCCGGCGGCGGCAACAGCGAGGCAGCCACGGCGGAACTGGCGCTGGGTCTGCTGGTCGCCGCGGCACGCGCCATCGCCGCCGGTGACGCCAATATTCGCGCGGGAAAGTTCCAGGAAGGCGTACCGGTCGGCTACGCACTCGCGGGCAAGACGATGGGCATCATCGGGCTGGGCCGGCTTGGCTCGCACATGGCGCGCTATTGCAAGGCGCTGAACATGAACCTGCTGGCGTGGAGCCAGAACATGACGCCGGACAAGGCACAGGCGGCCGGTGCGACGATGGTGCCGAAGGAGGCACTGCTGTCGCGTTCCGACGCGATCAGCATCCACCTGGTGCTGTCGGATCGTACACGCGGCCTGATCGGCGCCGCGGACATCGCGCGCATGAAGCCGGGCGCGATCCTGGTGAACACCTCGCGCGGCCCGATCGTTGATGAAAAGGCGCTGATCGAGGCCGTGCAGGCGCGCCGCATCGTCGCGGCACTGGATGTGTTCGACCGCGAGCCGCTGCCGGCGAACCATCCGTTGCGCACCGCACCCAACACGGTGATGACGCCACATCTGGGCTACGGCGTGCACGAGACCTGGCAGGGTTTCTATCCGCAAAGCGTGGAGAATGCGCTGGCCTTCCTGGATGGCAAGCCGGTGCGGGTGACCAATCCGGAGGCGTTGGGGAAGCGCTGAGAACGCCGCCGTCGACACGCTGAGATCGGCGGGCGGACATCGGCTGGCGGCGTCACACGCTGCCGAGGAGTTTGACGCGTCGCCGACCGCGGCGCTTGACCGAACCGCGCATCGCGCTATGCCATCCGGCTGAACCTGTTGCGGGAGACGACAATGCGCGCCTGGGCCGTGGTCGAAAACGGAGCTCCCCTGAAGGAGTTGGAACTGCCGACGCCGGAACCGAAAGGCACCGAGGTGCTGATCGAGGTGACGCATTGCGGCGTCTGTCATTCCGACCTGCACATCTGGGAAGGCTATTACGACATCGGCGGCGGCAAGAAGATGTCGCTGAAGGACCGCGGCGTGGTGCTGCCGCTCGCGATGGGACACGAGATCGTCGGCCGCGTCGCGAAACTTGGCCCCGACGCCAAGGGCGTGAAAATCGGCGACCTGCGCATCGTGTTTCCCTGGCTCGGTTGCGGCACCTGCGAGAAGTGCCTGGCGGAGGAGGACAACATGTGCCTCACGCCGCGCAGCCTCGGCGTCTATGCGCACGGCGGCTACGGCACGCACGTGATCGCGCCGCACCCGCGTCATCTGGTTGATCCGGGGACGATCGATCCGGCGGTGGCGGCGACCTACGCCTGTTCCGGCATTACGGTCTTTTCGGCCATCCGCAAAGCCATGCCGATTCCGCCGACCGAGGCTATTGTCGTCGTCGGCGCCGGTGGTCTCGGCTTGAACGCGATCGCCGTGCTGAAGGCACTGAAGCACCAGAACATTGTGGTGGTCGACATCAGCGCCGAGAAGCGCGACGCAGCGCTGAAGGCCGGCGCACACAAGGTCGTCGATGGCAGCGGCGAAGGCGCGACGCAGCGCATAATCGAGGCCGCCGGCGGTCCGGTACTGGCGGTGATCGACCTGGTGAACGGCACGCAGACCGCGCGCTTCGCGTTCGATGCGCTGCGCAAGGGGGGCAAACTGGTGCAGGTCGGGCTGTTCGGCGGCGAACTGACGTTGCCGCTGCCATTGATGGCGATCCGCGCACTGACCGTGCAGGGCAGCTACGTCGGCAATCCCAAGGAACTGCGCGAACTGGTGAAGCTGGCGCAGGACGGTACACTGGACGCGCTGCCGGTCGCCATGGTCCCGCAGAACCAGGCCAATGACGCGCTGATGCGCCTGCGCGACGGTCGGGTGACCGGACGACTGGTACTGCGGTCAGAGGCGGCCTGAGCCATGAGCAACACGGCAACCGTCCGCCGATCCGTCGTGCTGAAGCGCCGCCCCAATGGCAGCCCGCGCCGCGAGGATTTCGAGATAATCGAAGATGCCATCCCCAGCCCGGCAGCCGGCGAAGCGGTTTCGCGCACGATCTGGCTGTCCATCGATCCGTATATGCGCGGACGCTTGCGCGAGCAGCAGACCTACGCGCAGGCGGTGAACCCCGGCGAAGTCATGACCGGCGAAACGGTGGGCGAGGTCGTGGCTTCCGCCGATCCGCGTTTCGTTGCCGGCGATGTCGTGGTGGGTGCGCGCGGCTGGCAGACGCATTCGGTGACACCCGGCGATCGGCTGACCAAGCTCGATCGCCATGGTGCGCCGCTGTCGGCGTATCTCGGCGTGCTTGGCATGCCGGGCGCCACTGCATTTCGCGGGGTCACTGAGATCCTCCAGCCGAAGCCAGGTGAGACGGTGGTGATCTCCGCCGCGTCCGGCGCGGTCGGTTCGGTGGCCGGACAGTTGGCCAGGCGTGCCGGCGCGCGCGTGGTGGGCGTCGCCGGTGGGGCGGAAAAGTGCCTGTGGGTGCAGGACAGCCTCGGCTTCGATGATTGCGTCGATCACCGCTCACTCGATTTGCGGGCCGAATTATTGGCATGCTGCCCCAACGGCATCGATGCGTATTTCGAGAACGTTGGCGGCATGGTGCAGGCGGCGGCGTTCGACCTGCTCAATCCGTTCGCGCGTGTGGCGATGTGCGGCATGGTGTCGCAGTACAATGAAGCCGAGTTCCCGCCTGGTCCCAACCTCGGCTTCGTCGTCGGCAAGCGCGTGCAGATCCAGGGATTCATCGTATCCGACAAGCCGGAGAAGATCGCCGAATGGCGCAAACTGGCGGCGCCATGGGTTGCGGATGGCAGCCTGATCTATCGCGAAGACGAAGTTGAAGGGCTGGAGAGCGCACCCGACGCACTGGCCGGCATGCTGGGCGGGCGCAACTTCGGCAAGCTGCTGGTACGGGTGGGGCACGACGTGAAGTAAATGTCGGACGTCGTGTTCGGCCTTCCGAGCGCGCTGGTGGAGATATCGGCGAACGTGAATTGAGTTTGCGGTTTCCATCGCACTCCCGCGGCGTCCGGACGCGCCGCAAACGCCCTGACATGCTACCCCCTGGCATGCTACCGATGAATCGCTCGGTCATCGGGACCATTCAGAGAGCATGAATAGAACGGTTTCCAAGGTCGCCGATTGCTACAACCTGCGTTGACGCGGAACGGCGGGGTGACGACCACGCATGCCGGATGACGCTCGCGGGGACACGCCTGAATGCCCATGCAATCGCAACCTCTGGTCATGGAAGCTTCATCGCAGCGCAATGCCGCGGTCACGCTCTCCCGGTACCTCCGTGAGGCAACCCGACCACGGAGATGCCAACCATGCCGCGCACCCACTTTTTCGCGAACCAGGACGAACAGCCGTTCAAGCGCTTCCACTGGCTGACGCTGTTCACGACCGGAATGGGTGTGTTCACTGACGGCTATGACCTGTCCTCGATCGGCGTGGTTCTGCCACTGGTGCTCGCCTCATTCGGCGTGGCGCATATCACCGGACTTGAAAGCGGCATGCTGGCCGGGTCCGCGCTGGTAGGCGCCGCCGTCGGCGCACTGATCTTCGGCGCACTGGCACAAAACGGCCGGAAGAAGTTCTACGGCCTCGACGTCACGCTGATGGCGATCATGGCAGCCGCGCAGGCTTTCGCCCCCGATCTCTGGACCCTGATCGCCATCCGCTTCGTCCTCGGTATCGGCATCGGTGCCGACTACGTGCTGTCGCCCACCATCATGGCGGAGCACGCCAACCGGCGCGATCGCGGCAAGAAGCTCGGCCTCGGCTTTGGCGTCATGTGGCAGGTCGGCGGCGCCGTCGCCGCACTGGTCGCGCTGCTGCTGGGCTCGCTGAGCGTCGATGCCGATCTCCGCTGGCGCCTGGTGCTGGCGTTTGGCAGCGTGCCGGCGCTGTCAGTGCTCTACCTGCGCCGCAAAATGCCGGAAACGGCGCGCTATCTGGCCCGCCTCGAGGGCGACAGCACCGGCGCCGCCAAGGTGGTCCACCACATCGCCGGCGCCGCGCCGACCACAGCCGCGTCACGTGACCGTCGCGCGTGGCGGGCGGTATTCTCCCAACATGCGCAGGCTATCTTCGGCGCCGCGCTGCTGTGGCTGCTTTTCGACATCGTGGTCTATTCGGGCATCCTGTTCGGCCCGTCATTGATCGCGCAGGGTCTCGGCTTGGCTCCGGCCATCTTCTCGCTGATCGCGTCGTTCGTTTTCGTCATCCCCGGCGCGCTGATCGGCGTCTCGCTGATCGACCGTATCGGCCGCAAGCAACTGCAAACCTGGGGCTTCATCGGCGCGGCTGCGATGCTGGGCCTGTTCGCCTATCTGCACGACCAGGTCATGGCAGCGCCCGCCCTCGGCATGCTGCTGTTCGGGCTCTACAGCCTGCTGATCACCGCCGGTCCCAGCAGCGTGGCCGGCGCAGGCATCCTGGGAGTCGAACTCAGCCCGACCCGCATTCGCACCATCGGCCAGTCGATCACCGTGGTGGGCGGCCGGATCGGCGCCTCGATCGCCGCATTCCTGTTTCCACTGCTGTTCGGCATACTCGGCGAGACCGGCGTGATCTATCTGCTGGCCGCGGTGTCCATCGTTGGCGCGGTCTGCACCATGCTGGTGATCCCGGAGACCGCACAGCGCTCGCTTGAGGACATCAATGCCGATGCCGATGCCGACCTGGCACCGAGCGGGGCTGACTGAAACCCAGCGAACTGCCCGCCACCCGGCGCCGCCATCACCGGCGGCGCCGGCAGGCTGATCCCGGTAGGCTGATCAGGGCAGCGCTGCCATCGTCGTGTTGATGAGCGTCGGCAGCATCGGCCACTGGCAGATAACAAACCAGCAGCCGAGCAGCACCGCGATCCAGGCGACCGTACCATAGTACACGTGGTGTGATCCCGATCTGCCAGGACCGCCCGTCGCTTCACGCTTGCTCATCTCTTCGCGCTTCGATCTGCTCATCCGTCTCTATCTAGCGGATCAATGCGGCAGTTTCTTGCAGGCAATGTGATATGTGCGGGGCAATTGGCGCGGACCAGCGCTGAGTTTGACGCATAGGTCCGCCGGGCCCAACGCACGCATAATGGGACACAAGTCATATGGCAGGGTAGACATTGAGCGAGAATACCATCACGGCGCCACGCAGCGTCGTCCAGCATCCGCCGATTCATACCATCCCGACGCAGTCCAGCGCGGAGAGCGCCACCTTCGCGATCCTGGTGTCGCTTTCAGTGTGCCATTTGCTCAACGACATGAACCAGTCGCTGGTGCCGGCGCTGTATCCGGTGCTGAAGGACTCCTATCACCTGGACTTCGGCCAGATCGGCCTGATCACGCTGGCCTTCCAGCTTACCGCATCGATGCTGCAACCGGTGGTGGGCCTGGTCACCGATCGCCGCCCGCAGCCGTTTTCGCTGCCCATCGCAATGGGATGCAGCCTGATCGGCCTGCTGATGCTCTCGGTCGCCCATAGCTACCCGATGATCCTGCTGTCGGCGGCGCTGGTGGGGCTCGGGTCGTCGGTGTTCCATCCGGAATCATCGCGCGTCGCGAGGATGGCGTCAGGCGGCCGCCACGGCTTCGCCCAGTCGCTGTTCCAGGTCGGCGGCAGCACCGGCTCCGCGATCGGCCCGCTGCTGGCTGCGTTCATCGTGGTGCCGCACGGCCAAGGCAGCGTCGCCTGGTTCTCCGCCGCCGCGCTGCTGGCGATCTTCCTGCTGGCGTATGTCAGCCAGTGGTACAGCCGGAACCTGGCGCCGCGTCGCCTCGGTGGCAGCAGCGCCAAAGGCGTCGCCTATGCCGTGCTGTCGCGCAAGAAGGTCATGGGCGCGATCGCCATCCTGATTGCGCTGCTGTTCTCCAAGAACGTCTACACCTCCAGCCTGGGGTCGTACTACACGTTCTACCTGATCCATAAGTTTGGCCTGTCGGTGCAGAACGCGCAGATCCACCTGTTCGTCTTCCTGGGCTCGGTGGCGGCCGGCACGTTCGCGGGCGGCCCGATCAGCGACCGCTTCGGCCGCAAGCCGGTGATCTGGTTCTCGATCCTCGGCGCCTTCCCGTTCGCGCTGATGCTGCCTTACGCGAACCTGATGTGGACCGGCGTCCTGAGCGTGGCAATCGGGCTGATCCTGGCATCGGCGTTCTCTGCCATCCTGGTCTATGCGCAGGACCTGCTGCCAGGCCGGGTGGGCATGGTGGCGGGCATGTTCTTCGGCTTCTCCTTTGGCCTGGGCGGCCTGGGTGCGGCAGCGCTGGGCGAGATCGCCGATTGGACCAGCATCGACACGGTGTATCGGGTATGTTCGTTCCTGCCGCTGATCGGGCTGTTGACGGCGTTTTTGCCGAACATCGAGCGGAAGCGCATGCGACAGGCAAGCTGAGTGGTTTCAAGTTGAGGCCTGTTTCGTGCCGGTTCGGCGGAGCGTTG
>DATKFJ010000051.1:0-14077 GCA_035511435.1 Acetobacteraceae bacterium
CAGCACGTAGGGGTCCACGGGCGGCTCACGATCGGGGGTGAGCAAATCCTCCACGGTGGCCTCGTATCCCTTGGCCGCACGCGCTTCGAGTTCGTCGCGGGTGGCCCCAAAACCGGCACGCCGCATCAGGTGTGCCATCAAGGCAATGTCTTCTTGGTTCGCCATAGTCGAGCCTCCTTCTCTTAGAGATGAGCTGCTTGGTTATTCGCGAGCCTAGGCGTCCTGCCTGCAGGACGCCACAGGCGATATTTCGATTTTCCCGATTGACCGGAGCAAGCCGCGATGCGGTGCATTCCGTGGGGCATCCCGTCGAGCGCCCCATAGGGCACCCCGTGTGCACGCGACGCCGGGTCCTCGGCGATGCCAGGCCCAGATGTGCAGATCCGTGTCGCGAAGCCAGCACGCATTGTGCGCTTTCCTGCCCCAGATAATCTGCCTCGAAGAGTTCTCCGTCTTTTCCAAGTGGTCAATACGCGACCCCAAGCGATCGATACACGAGTGGGCACGGAACCTCGCCTGCTCCTGTTGCCAATGCACCGCGAAGGGGTGAATCCCCGGACGCTTTGGGACAGGTTGCAAGAGCCAAAATGGTGACGTGGCCAAACCCGCCAGTAAACTAATCGTGCGCACATGCGCCCGGCTATGGCAATAGCGCGGCGCCCGGCGAACCGCTTGTGCCTTGCGTCCGCGCAGCAATTCCGCCTACCACCGCTGGCCGGCTGGAGTGCCGCCATAAGTTGCCACGGCGCTCCACTGCCCTAGCATTTCGGAGCGCTTTTCGTACATGGCGTCGTCCAACGACATTGCAAACAATGATTTGCTGGAGCGAATCCCGCTCGACACCAGCATCGTGCTCGACGTGGGCTGTGGCACCGGGAGCCTGGTTTCGGCGTACCGCCGACTAAATCCGCGCGCGCGGCTACTCGGCGTCGACAAGGACCCCGCGGCTGCGGCGATTGCGGCGCAGCGGTTCGATGAAGTGGCCGTGGTGGATGTCGAGCGCAATCCGCTGCCGTTCGTGCTGGATCGCCCGATCGACTGCCTGATCTACGCCGACGTGCTGGAGTATCTGGATGATCCATGGCGGGTGCTGCGCCGCCATCAGGAGGCGTTGAGCGACGAGGGCAGCATGCTGATCCGCGTGCCGAACGTGGAACATTGGAGTATCGCCGAGCGTCTGCTGCGCGGCACCTGGCAGTATGAGCCGGGCGGCTTGCTGGATCAGGCTCATCTGCGCTGGTTCGGCCTTGAATCGATGCGCCAGGACCTGCTGAAGCTTGGCCTTGTTCCGTACGACGTGCAGCCGTGCATATCCGAGGCCAGCCAGGCGGAGGCGTTCACCGGCAGGATCACGCCGGCGCTGGCCGCACTCGGCATTGATCCGCGGGCTTATGTGCAGCGTGCCGCGCCATCGCATTTCATCTGGCGCGTGCGCAAGCGGTTGCGCGCACGACTGACGGTGGCCGCCAACATGCTGCGGCCGATCGGCGGCGTGTCGCATGTGCGCGTGGTGCATCCGCTACAGGCATTGCGGAGTGATCCGACGGTGGCGACGCATCTCGTCACGAGTCAGGATCCGCCGACAGCGGCCGGGGATGGACCGCGCATCTTCGTTCTGCACCGCCCATCGCTGCCCGGTGAGCCGGGCGCCGCGGTGATCCGCGCGCTGCTGTCCGGCGGCTGGCTGATCGTGACGGAATTCGACGATGACCCCGACCATTTCGGTCTGCTGGATGCAGAGGATCAGTTTGCGTTCCGCGGCGTGCATGCGGTGCAGGTCAGCACACCGGCCCTGGCCACCATCCTGCGCACGCGAAACCCCGAGATCACGGTGTTCCCCAATGCGATCCATTCGCTGCCGGATGTGAACAATTTCCACGATCCAAGGGTGCTGACCGTGTTCTTCGGCGCATTGAATCGCGAACGGGACTGGGCGCCGCTGATGCCGATGCTCAACGCGGTGGTCGAGAAGGCAGGTGACCGGCTGCGTTTCGCGGTGGTGCACGATCAGGCGTTCTTCAATGCGCTGCAGACGCCGCACAAGGTGTTCACGCCGACCTGCGACTACGACAGTTACCTGGCACTGCTTGGCAAGTGCGAGATCTCGTTGATGCCGCTTGGCGACACACAGTTCAATCGCGCCAAGTCTGATCTGAAGTTCATCGAAGCCGGTGCCTGCCGCGTTGCCGCGCTGGCGAGCCACGTCGTTTATGCCGACAGCATCGATGATGGCCGTACCGGCCTGCTGTTTCACAGCCCAGAGGAGATGCGAGACCGGCTGCTGCGAATGGTGGCGATGCCGGAACTGGCACTCGACCTGGGCAACTCGGCGCGCAGTTACGTGGCGAGCGAACGGATGCTCGCCTATCAGGTGGCGCCACGCATTGCCTGGTATCGGTCGCTATGGGCGCGCCGAGACGAGTTGAACAACGCGTTGTATGCGCGACTGCTGGAATTGCCATTGCCCCCCGGCGGCGAGCCGCTGCCAAGCGCGGCGGAGCAGGGCGCGCTGCCGTGAAGCAGCACACGTGGGTGGTGCGCTGGTTGATCTGCTGCCTGCTGTGGGGCATTCGCCTGATGCAGGTCACCAGGCACCTGCTGCGCCACCATGTCATCCCGTATCTGGCGTGGCCTCTCGGCTGGCTGCGCAGCCACCGCCAGGTTGTCGCGGTGTGGCCGGAGGGCGCGGTGCCGCTTGGGCCACGCGTGGCGCTGTTCTGTCACTTCGACGCGCAGGGCGCGGTACGAGCCGACGTGCTGCGCTACCTCGCGGCGCTGCGTGAGGCAGGCTTTTCGATCATCGCTGTGTCGAACGGTGGCGCATTGCAGCCGCTTGCGATGACGCATCTTCAGACGGTGTGTGCGGCGGTGCTGGTGCGGCGCAATGTCGGCTACGATTTCTGTGCCTGGCGCGAGGCGCTGGAACGGTTCGACGTGCCGCGCAGCGATACCGAGCTCGTGCTATTGGCAAATGACAGCGTCTACGGTCCGCTGCATTCCCTGACACCGATACTGGCGCGCGTCATGGCGGGTGGCGCGGATGTCTGGGGGCTGACCGACAGCAATCAGATCCGGTTTCACCTGCAATCATATTTTCTGGTGGCGGGAGCGGCGGCAATCCGCAGCGATGCGTGGCGGCGGTTCTGGCAGAGCGTCCGACCGGTGCCGTCGAAGTCCATGATGATCCGTCGCTACGAGGTGGGCCTCACGCAGTGCCTGTCGCGTGCCGGCCTGCGCTGCGAGGCGCTTTGGCCGGTCGCGACATTGTGCCAGCCCGATCGGGCCACCGCGCGGGTCAATCCTACGCATCATCTATGGCGGCAACTGCTGGATGCCGGTTTCCCATTCATCAAGCGCGAACTGGTGCGCGACAATCCCGCCGGCATCGCGGATGCGGCGGAGTGGCGTCAGGCGGTCAGAGCGATTGACGGCGCCAGATTGTACGAGATCGAGCAGGACCTGCGCCGCGCGTCCGGCTGAGAGCTGCTTGCCTTCGCTGCCCGATCCCGCAAAATGCCGCCGAACACCACGGGAGGGAACAACACATGCCAGGCGGCACGCGATGGGACAGTTCGGCGCCGATCCGTTATCCCGATCCCAACATCCAGGCACTCGATCCGCGGTTTGTGCCTTTGATGCTGGGTCATGCGGCGATCGAGCGCATCGCCGGCGGCTGTCGCTTTACCGAAGGTCCGGTGTGGTTCGGCGACACGCGGCAGCTGCTGTTCAGCGACATTCCGAACGACCGCATCATGCGCTGGGACGAGGAGACGGGGGCGGTCAGTTTGTTTCGCAAGCCTTCGCACCATGCCAATGGCAACACGCGCGATCGCCAGGGCCGGCTGATAACCTGCGAAATGGGTTCGCAGCGACTGACCCGCACAGAGTACGACGGCACGGTCACTGTGCTGGCGGACAGGTTCGACGGCAAGCAGCTGACCGGACCGAACGACGTGGTGGTGAAGTCCGACGGCTCGATCTGGTTCAGCGACAACGGCGCCGGTATTCGCGGCAATTACCTGGGCCACAAGGCGACGCCGGAATTGCCGTTCCGCGTGTACCGTATCGATGGACGGACCGGCGAGTTGACCATCGCGGTTGGCGATATGCAGCGGCCAAACGGGCTGTGCTTTTCGCCTGACGAGTCACGGCTTTACGTGGTCGATACGCCGGGCGAGCCGAAGACGGTGCATGTCTACGATGTGGTGGCGGACGGCACCAAGGTGGCGAACGGGCGGGTGTTCTTCGCGACGCCGGGTTGGGCGGATGGCATTCGCTGCGACACCGACGGCAATGTGTGGTGTGGCTTTTCCGGCGGCGAGGCCGAGGACGGCGTTGCGGTGTTCGCTCCGGACGGCACGATGATCGGGCGCATCCTGTTGCCGGAGCGCTGCGCCAATGTCTGCTTTGGCGGGGTGAAGCGGAACCGGCTGTTCATGGCGGCGAGCCAGTCGATCTATGCGGTGTATGTCGAGGCGCAGGGTGCACCCGGTGGATAGCGGCGTGGATGCCGGCGTGGATAGTGTTGCGTTGTTTGACACGTCGCGCGAACGCGCCCTAGCGTTGCGGCTTCGCGCGTTGCGGTTTCGCGCTTTGCAGCCATGAAGGTGTCGTCATGAGTCTCAGTCTGGACGGCGTGCGCGTGCTGGAGCTGGCGCGGTATCAGGCGGGACCGCGCGGCGGCATGATCCTGTCGGACCTTGGTGCCGAGGTGATCAAGATCGAACGGTTCGGCGGCGAGGAGACACGCAAGCATGCGCCGATGGTGCGCGGGCAGAGCGTGTATTTCACGGTCTACAATCGCGGCAAGAAGAGCATCTGCGTGGATCTGCGGAACGCGCGCGGCAAGGAGATCTTCGCCGATCTGGTGAAGCAGTCCGACATCGTGCTGGAGAACTTCCGGCCGGGCACGATGAAGGCGATGGGCTTCGATTACGAACGGCTGCGCGCGTTGAATTCCGGCATCATCCTGGTGTCTGTGTCCGGCTTCGGCCAGTACGGACCCTATACCGAACGTCCGGCATTCGATCCACTCGGCCAGGCGATGAGCGGCCTTATGACGTTGACGGGCAAGCCGGTTGGTCAGCCTCTTGGCACCGCGTCTTCGGTGGTCGATCGCTATACGGCGCTGCATGCGACGATCGGAGCGCTGGCCGCACTGCGGCATCGCGATCGCACCGGTGAGGGGCAGCTGGTCGATGTCTGCCTGCTGGATTCGGCGCTGACCATGGTGGAGATCCCGACTTCGTACTATCTGGCGACCGGAGAGGAAGGCGGCGAGGCCGGGCGGCCGCCGTACCGCGCGCAGGACGGCTGGGTGGTGATTTCCGCCGGCGGGCGCGAGATGGCGGCGCGGCTGATGCAACTGGTTTCGGGTGTAACCACTACGAGCGCGGAGCCGCTGACCGGCGGGCAAGGCGGCGGCGATGCCCGCAAGGCGCTGGAGGCGTGGTGTGCCGCGCGGCCGGTGGAGGCGATCTGCGCCGCGCTGATGGACATCGGCGTGCCGGTCGCGCCGGTACGCACAATCCCCGAGGTCGCGAAGGACCCGCATCTGTGGGAACGCGAGATGCTGGTGAAGGTTGCGGACGAGGTAGCGGGCGAGATGTATGTGCCCGGCGTGACGGTGAAGATGTCGAAGACACCGGGCCGCGTGGGGCCTGTACCGACGCCGGGGCAGCATACCGACGAAGTGCTTGGACGGCTGCTGGGCTACGACAAGGACGTTCTGAGCCAACTCCGCGAGGTTGGCGCGATCGCCTGACGCGCGCCGCGCATCAAGTGTCGAAGCCCATTGCCTCCGCATAGGCTCGCTGCACCGCTTCGGGCTGGCCGACGAGAAACGGAAAGTCACGACGCGGCGCAATGCCGGGGCGCGTGCGGCCCGCTTCGACTTCCGCGCGCGTCAGGCCTTCGATGAACTGCCTGCGTCCGATGATGGGCAGCGTGATGCAGCGGTTCACCTCCGGGTCGCGCACGATCGCCTTCGGCTCGCCGCCGGCCGCAACCGTATCGAGGTCCTGAAAGAAGCGCTGCCGCAGCATGATGATGCCGCGGTCGCTGCGGCCGAGATGTTCGCGCCGCCGGTCGGTGATCGCACCCTGTCCGACCCACCCGACGAAATCCTGGTTCATGATGTGGCTGGTGATCCAGCGGCCGGTCGCCGCGTCGGTGACCGGCGCGTGCCAGCAGGGAATGCTGTCCTGCACATACGGTTCGCGATCCTTCGGCACGCGCGTGAAGAACCAGCCGACGCTGAGTGTCGCGGTATCGTCGATCGGTACGCGCCATTCGAAGTGATTGCCGGTGAACAGCGCGTTCGGCCACAGACAGACACGACCGACCGTCCATAGCGGGCTGGATTCATCCGAATCCTCGCGCACGCGACGATACACCAGGCCGTACTCGAACTCGTCGAATGCCAGCTTGAGATGGCGCGGCGAATATGGGCTGTTGCGGCCTTGCAGCCGAGGTCCCCAGTTGTCGTGCATCCACTCGAAATGCACGGGATCGATGGAGTTTTCCTGACACTGGAACCAGTTGCATGGCACCACGGAGAACACAATCTGCACGAAGCCGTTGTTCCAACAGAATGGCTCCCAGTTCGGCAGCAGCGGTGCGGGATCGGGACCCAGATAGGCCCAGATCAGGCCCGCCTTCGCCGCCACGCGATAGGCCTGGATGCGGATCTGGTCGCGGAAGCGTACTTCCGGTGCGTCAGTATCCTCGAACGGCTGCTCGCGGCATGCACCGGTTTCGTCGAACCGCCAGCCATGGTAGCTGCAGCGCAGACCGCACTGCTCGACGATGCCGTACGACAGATCCGCGCTGCGATGCGGGCAGTGGCGGTCGAGCAATCCGTAGTTTCCGGACAAATCCTTGTACAGCACAAGGTCTTCGCCGAGCAGGCGCACCGGTTTGGTGGCGGTTTCGTCCAGTTCGCTCACCGCGGCTATGGGATGCCAGTAACGCCGCAGCAGCGCGCCCATCCTGGTTCCGGACCCGACCTCGGTCAGCAGCTTGTTGCGCGCCTCGCTGAGCATGGGTTCGTCACCCGTTCAGGTCAGCTTCACCATCTTCTGCAGGCAGCGGATATCCTGCTCGGCTGCGATCGGCGTGCCGCGATTGCGCATGGCGGTGCGCGACACCTCGCCGACATAGATGTCGCCGTGCGAGTCGATCGCGACACCATGCGGCGCGATGAACTGGCTTGGCCGTTCGCGCGTCGCATCGCCAAGTCGCGCCAGGGGTTTGCCTTCGTGCGTCACGATGCTGACCCGCGGACCGATGCCGGGTGATTTCGCGTTCACCGCCATGCCCGGCCCGCTCTCGCCGATATAGGCCAGCGGATTGCGTCCCTGTGTCATGCACAAGCCGCACGGGCGATGCAGGTTGTTCCACTGCGCGTGGTACTTGCCCTTGCCGTCGAACACCTGCACGCGATGATTCTCGCGGTCCGCCACATAAACCCAGCCGTCCGCATCGCTACAGATGTTGTGCACGATGTTGAACGCGCCCGGATCGGTGCCGGGCTCGCCCCAGGAGAATTGCAGCTTGCCGTTCGGCGAGTATTTATGCACGCGCGCATTGCCGTAGCCATCGGCCACGTAGATGTCGCCGTCGGGCGACAGCGCGGTATGCGTGCAGCGGTTGAACGGATCGCCGCCGTACATCGGCGCGGGCTCGCCCGGCACGCCGATCTCCAGCAGCAGCTTGCCCTCCAGCGTCAGCCTGCGCACCGTATGGTCGCCGTCATCGGTGCAGTAGATCGTATCGTCGGGCGCGATGTGTACGCCGTGCGGGCGTCGGAACAATCCCTCGCCCCATGAACGCAGGAAGTTCCCCTCGCGATCGAACACCATCATCGGATGCTCGCAGCGCGCGAACACGTAGACATTGTCCTTGCTGTCCACGCCGACCGCGGCGACTTCGCCGTAATGCCAGCCATCCGGCAATTTGCCCCAGTTCTCGATGACCTCGTAGCGATAGTCGCCTGAGCCCACGATCGTTGCCATCGCCGCCTCCCCTACGCTGCCTTGGCGCGTGCTTCGCGTGGCGTGTGCCTGTCGAGGAACGTCCGCACGCGCCGGAGTTGCTCGTCCAGATGCTCCGGCCCGCGCCAGTCCTGCAGCACATCGACACCAGGCAGCAACGCGGCGAGTTCGGCCGCGGTGGCGGCCGGGTGCGGCTTGTCATTGCCAGGCAGCAGGAATGTCGGCACCGGACAGCGCTTCGCGAAGTCGCGGCTGACGCAGAACACGAACTCGCCGCTCCACATGTTGTGGCCGAATGAACGCATCTTCGCTGCGTCGAGTTCCGGGCGTTCGGCGCGCTGTTCCGTGGTCCATTCCACGAAACTTTCGGGGAAGTATTCCGGGAAATCGGGATGCAGGCCGATCGGGTTCTGCAGCACCGCGGCGGTTACGCGGTCGGGCACCATTTCGCACAGCTTCAGGCAGAAGCTGCCGCCGATGCAGCCGCCCAGGGTGTGGAACCGTTGGAAACCCAGATGATCCATCAGCGCGAGATGATCGGCGGCGTAGGTGTGCCAGCCATGATCGGCCTCGATGGCGGTGCGTGAGCGGCCGGCATTGCGCTGGTCCATCACGATGACGCGGTAGCTGTCGGCCAGGGATTGCGTCCAGTCGCTGAAGTTGCGCGGTGGACCGTCCGCCGGCGAATGCCAATTGTCGCTGCGCGAGCGCATGCCGCCCGGCGCGAACAGCAATATCGGATAGCCCTGGCCGTACTCCTGGTAATATATCTCGCCATCCGGGCGCTTCAGCATGGGCATGGTGGACTCCTCTCCCGCCGGTTTTGCGATAGCCTATCAGAACGGCGGCAGGAGCCAATCCGGCGGGGAGCATCCGTATGAACGGTGTAGTACGTGGTCGTTTCACATTCAACGACTTCCAGCTGCTGCACGGGGAGGTGCTGGATGGCTATCCGTCGGTCAGCGTGGGCCATAGCGCATCGGCACCGCGGGCGCAGATGAATGCGCCGACACGAGCCGCCCATTCGACTTCGCCGCCGAACTCGTCGCGCCATGACCACAAGCGGCGTGTGCTGAGTTGCAGCGAATATTCCTTGGTGAAGCCGATCGCACCGTGCACCTGGTGGGCGATTTCCGACGCCAGCGTCGCGGCGTCGCCGACGCGCGTCTTGGCGATCGCGATGAGAAACTCCTGCATCGCGGGATCGTCGAGTGACAGCGCTTCGATGCCGGCGTCGGCGGCGGCGCCGGCGGCGGCGACCTGGCCGGCCATCACCGCAAGCTGCTGCTGTACTGCCTGGAACTTCGCGATCGGGCGGCCGAACTGCTTGCGTTCACCGGCGTAGGTCACCGCGGTATCCAGCGCGCGATCCATGGCACCGGCCATTAACACCGCGCGCGCCAATGCGCCGCGGCGATACAGTGCAGCGCGATCGACGCCGTCGCCGATGGGTGCAACCGCATCGCCGGCGAGCGGGACGCCGGCGAAGGTCAACGTGTCGCGTGGCTCGCCGGCCATGTTGCGGCCGGGTGCGACATCGATGCCGGCTACGCTGTCCAGCGCAACGGCCATCTCGCCGTCCGGGCCGTCCGCGAGCAGCACGATCCGTCCGGCCTGTGCTGCCCACGGCAAACGGCTCGCGCGGCCGGTCAGGCGCCAGCCATTGCCGTCGCGCGCAAGGGTCAGCCGGTCGTCGGCGCGCACGGGGCCGACGGACATCGGCTGTTCGCTGACCTCCAGTCCGGCGGCGGACGCGACCCAGGCGGCGAGCATCGTTTCGGCGAGCGGGATCGGCGCGGCGAAGCGTCCGGCGACACGCAGCACGGCAAACAGATCCGACCATTCGGCATCGGCGCCGCCTGCCGATTCCGGCAGTGCGGCCAGCGGCACGCCGGTTTCGCTGACCGCATGCCAGAGGGCCGCGGGGAACGTTCCGGTCTCGGCTTTGTCGGCGACGTCCTTGGTGCAGTGGTCCTCGAACAGGCGGCCGACGCTGTCCAGCAGCATCCGCGTTTCGTCGCGCATGGTTGTCTCCTTCAGCGCAGCGTGGTCGTTCACCGGAGCGTGGTCGTTCAGCGCAGGCCGAGGCCGCGCGCGATGATGCCGCGCAGAATTTCCCGCGTGCCGCCCTGGATGGAAAGGCGCGGGGCGTTCATCGTGCCGCGTGCCAGCATCGATACATATGTATCGACGGCCTCCAGTTCCGGTTCGGCGGGGAACAACTGGCGGGCGACGATCGGCAGGTCCTGCTCGTAGCGGGTGCCGAGGTCCTTGGTGACGGCTGCTTCGGTCAGGGGCTGGAGACCTTCCTGCAACATGCCAGCGATCGACAGCGACATGCGCCGCAGCGTGGCCAGCTGCGCGACCAGGCGGCCGAGTGCGGCGGCGGTGGCGCGATCCGGATTCGGTCCGGCGACGCGCACCATTTCCACCAGCAGCTTGAACAGCACCAGGAAGCGGTCGGGGCCGCTGCGTTCGAATGCCAGTTCGCTGGATACCTGACGCCAGCCGTTGCCGATTTCGCCGAACAGCCGGTTGTCGGGGACGAACAGGTCGGTGAGGAAAATCTGGTTGAAGTGGTGTTCGCCGAGCAGGTTGATTACCGGGCGGATTTCGATGCCGGGCGAGTTCTTCAGGTCCACCAGGAACTGCGTCGCGCCGGCGTGGCGATCCACTTCCCCCTGTCCTGCCTCGGCCATCTTGCAGAACAGGATCATGTAGTCGGCGCGGTGCGCGTTGGATGTCCACAACTTGCTGCCGTTGATACGGAAGCCGCCGTCCACCTTCACCGCGCGGGTGCGCGTGCCGGCAAGGTCGGAGCCGGAGTCGGGTTCGCTCATGCCGATGCAGAACGACAGATCACCGCGGGTGATGCGGGGCAGGAAGTAGTCCTTCTGCTCGTCGGTGCCGTAGCGGATGATGTTCGGGCCACTTTGGCGATCCGCGGTCCAGTGGAAGCCGACGGGTGCGCCGGCGGCCAGCAATTCCTCGATCAGCACGTAGCGTTCGAAGGCGGTGCGTTCGTGGCCGCCGTATTGTTTCGGCCAGGTCATGCCGATCCAGCCGCGTTCGGCCATCTTGCGGCTGAATGCCTGGTCGTAGTCGCGGCGGATGCCGAGGGAGGCGCGGTTCTCGTCCAGGAACGCGCGGACTTCCTGGCGGAGGGTTTTCGCTGCCGGTGGGAGTTCGACGGGGTCGAAGCGGAATGCCTGGAACGTCATCGGGCGCGGCCTTTTCAGCGTGCGGCCGGGACGATAGCGCATGGTGTTCGGGTGGGGCAGCCCTGGGGTTTTCGGCGGAGTCTCGGGAGAGTCTCGTTGCCCGTTGGGTGAGACTCGTTGGGCGTGGATGCGCTGTGCATGCGCAGCGCTGGCCGGGTTTCCGCTGCGTGGCGGCTGTTGGTCGCAGGGGGGTCCGAGGCAAAGCGCGCCGGAGCGCGAAGGGCGCTTCGCACGGCGCGTTTGGAAAGCCTGCTGCGCGGGCTTTGTGTTGGTTGGCGCGGCTTTGTGTCGAATGGTTTGGAGGGATCGGCCCGCCGGGTCGGGCGGAGCCGCTACACGCCGGCTGCGGTGCCGGCGGGGCTGTCGAGTGCGCGCAGGAACGGTGTGGTGCCGGTGACGATGGCTTGCACCAGGGCGGCCCGCGGCGGGTGGAAGTCGGGCTTGGGCGGCAGGCAGCCGAGGGAGCGGATCAGCGCGGCGCGGTGGGGGTTGATGAGCGCGTACTCCTCGGCTTCGGCGATCAGGTCCGGCGTCAGGTCGGCTTCGGGGACCGGTTCCGGGTCGGGCGCCGGTTGGGCGATCGGCGTGGGGCGGGCGCGGCCGAGGGCGTCGGCCATCAGACTGATGGCGCAGTGTTCGAGCCAGACGGCCTGGCTGAGGGTTTTGTTGCTGGCCTCGCGCTTTTTGCGGTCCGACTGGATGCGCAGCAGCAGTCGGCGGGTGGCGTCGGCCTGGCGCATCATGCCGCTGGCCTTGGCAGCGCGTTGCGCGGCGAGCTTGTCGTCGATGCCGGGCTGGTGGGAGATGCGCAGGCAGTTCATTGCGTCGGCCTGGGCGGCGATGCACTGGACTGCGAGGTAGGCTTCGTCGGCGTTGGCGGGGAGCATCGCGGCGACGCGGGCGATGGCGTCGTTGTCGCGGCGGACGAGGTCTTCGGGCGCGTCGGTGACCGGGGGCGGCATGCCGGCGCGGAGGGTGTGGATGAGCTGGTAGTAGACGTCCTTTGGGAGTTGGTATTCGAGGCTGAGGGGTTGGTCGGGGCTGATGTCCATGGTGGGACATGTGGGTTAGTATAATTCACAGTCAAGGGTTATGTGGGATATCTGCCCGGTTTGCTGGAGGAAGCCAGGATTATGTGTACCAGGGCGGCCGTGGTGAACTTCCTGCATCCCCGCAGTTTTTGTGGATCAACCGGCTTGTGGCGCGGTCGCGCACCCCGGCAATCTGGCGTCGTCCGTGGGTCGAAGGTCATGAACTCTCTCCATCTGCCGCTTGGTGGTGTCGGCCTCGACGGGTGTTAGCCGCTCATAAAGGTGGAGTACTCGGCACTATGATATCTTCTGGAATATTCCGATTTTAGTGCGAAATGGACGCTCGACTCAGGATTGTTCCTGGCGCCTGAGCATCCGGCGCGGGTCGAAGGCGTCTCGATGCTGGACGGATATCTGACCGCCATCGTCATTGCGCCACGCTCGATCCCGCCCGACGAGTGGTTCGACGACCTCTGCGGCGCACGCGGCAATATCGCCGTCGCTTCGGGCACGATGCTGGCGGCGATTACGTCAATCCTCGCGCGGTTCAACGCGATCAATGAGGGGCTGTCGGCGAAACCTGCACGCCATGCGCCAATCTTCCGGAAAACGGATGAGGGCCTCGCGGTGCCGAACCTCTGGTGCATGGGGTTCCTTGCGGGAATGCGGTCGCGGTTCGACGCCTGGGAACCGCTGCTGGATCCGAACCGCGTCGACCATGGGCTCCTGTTGCCGATCCTGCTCTACTGTGTTGATCCATCAGGCCGTCCGATGCTCGGACCGCCTCGGGAGGGACGCGAAACCGAGGAGTTTCTCCGCGCGGCGTACCAGGACATCCCGTTTGTCGTGCCCGCGATCAAGGAGTTCTGGATGCCAGAACGGGTGCGCGAGGTAAACGCTCGATCCTGACCCGCGGTGGGATGCTCGCATCGGTTAGTATTGACACGCCGACTACGGAGTTGACTTCATGACGACCCCTGCGGACGCAAGCATGCATGGAGATATGGTGACATGATGAAGTTCGATCACTTAAGTATCTCAGTGACGGACCGGGTCCGTTCCTGCGATTGGTATGTGGCGACGCTAGGCTTGAAGGTCGAATTCGAGATTTCTGAACGGCGCACGATCGCGCTTCAGGACAGCGAAGGCTTTACGATCTTTCTGCATGAGACCTCGTCCCCTGTCAGTCCGGACGGATGCGCCATGTGGTTCCAGGTGGCCGACGTCGACGCAGCCTTCTCCGAGTGGTCCGCGCGGGGCGTCGAGTTCACCCACAGTCCACGCAAATCCTATTGGGGCTATGGCGTCGAGCTTACCGATCCTGATGGATATCTTGTGCGTCTCTGGGACGAGCGCTCGATGAGCGAGAAGTGAGAGACTTTGTCGGAAGTTCTGAGTGGTGGTGTTGGCTGGTAGCATGAAGTCCGCGCACAGCCGCGCGGAGATAGTCATGCGAAGCCCGTGCCACCCCTCGGATCTGACTGACGCACAGTGGGTGTTGGTGGGACCGCACATTCCGTCAGCGAAGTTCGGCGGTCGTCCGCGTACAACGGACGTCCGCGCCGTCCTCGACGTGATCATCGATTTGCTCCGCACCGGTTGCCAGTGGCGTCAACTTCCAACGACTTCCCGCCCCGGCCGACCGTACACGGCTGCGTCCGAGGCTGGCGTATGTCTGGTGTTTGGGCGCTGCTGCACCGTGCACTCTATCCACTGGCTCGCTTGGCAGCGGGTCGAAAGCCAGATCCCACAGTCGTCATCATGGACGGCCAGTCGGTGAAAACAGCTGAGCAGGGCGGCGTTGGTGGCTTCGATGGGCACAAGCGAGTGA
>DATKFJ010000052.1:0-12485 GCA_035511435.1 Acetobacteraceae bacterium
TGCCTGATGCGCGCGCGCTGTTCCGTCGCGCCATCATGCAGAGCGGCGGCTTTGGGCGTGGCGCCTATGCATCGCCAATGGCGGCCGCGCGCGCCGATCAGTTGCTGCGCCTGCTCGACATCGATCCGCAGCGAGGCGATGCACTGGCACGGCTGCGCGCGGTTGACGTGCCGCGCCTGCTGGTGGCGCAGGGCGAACTGGCGCACTCCAATGTGCGCTTCGCGCAGACCATGCCGCCGTTCATGCCGGTGCTGCCATCGGCGATGACGCAGGCCGCGATGCTGCGTGCGATCGCCGATGGCGCGGATGGCAAGGCGGTATTGATCGGCGCGACGGCCGACGAAGTGCATGCGTTCTATGCTGCCGATCCGGCAATGGAAAATCCATCCGCCGATGCGGTGGCCGCGCGGTTCGGCGGTGAGGCAATGCTGGCGCGGTATCGTGCCCGCCGCCCTGGCGCCAGTGCGATGGATTTGCTTGCCGATCTCGGAACCGACGAGACTTTCCTGCTGCCGGCGATGCGTCTGGCCGAGGCAATCGCGCGGCGGGATGGCAACGTCTATGCTTATCTGTTCGATTGGGCAGCGCCCGCTTCGCGTTTCAAGTCATGTCATTGCATCGATCTGCCATTCGTGTTCGGCACGCTCGATGCGTGGCAGGATGCGCCGATGCTCTCGGGCGGCGATGCGGCGCAGATGGCAGCGCTTTCTGCCGCAATGCGGCGCGCCTGGATCGCGTTCGCGCGTACCGGCGATCCGGCCCATGACGCACTGCCCGACTGGCCGCGGTACGACGCCGAGTACCGGCCGACTATGCGCCTGGGCGCGCATATCGGCGTGGTGGGTGATCCTGCTTGTATCGGCACCCGACCCATGAATAGTGGTGACGGGCAGCGTTCGCAGCAGGTGCCTGCGGCATGAAGATCCAAGAATATCTGCTGGGTGAGCAATCCTGTTGCCGGACAGAACGGCCTTAAGGAACTGCTGGCTCATGGGGAACCTGGGGGAACTTGCGACTGTCGGTATGGGGCCTGAAGCATGACTGGACAGGGGATTGCGATGAACTGGTTCGAAGTTCCCGATGCAGTGACGGCGCGTGTGGTCGCGCGTTGCGGTGTCGTCCATCCGCATGCCGATCTCGATCCCAGGCGCACCGCGCTGATCGTGGTCGATCTGCAGAATGCATTCATGGACGAGCAGGTCGGCCACGCGGTATGTCCGATGGCGCGCGATATCGTGCCCAATGTGAACCGGCTTGCTTCGGTCGTCCGCGCAGTGGGCGGCGGCGTGTTCTGGATCAAGAACACCGTCGATGAACGCAGTACGCTCGAATGGAACAATGCGCACACGATGTTGACGCCCGAGAGCCGCGACCGCCGCATTGCCGCGATGCGCGAAGGCGGCAAGGGTCAGGAACTATGGCCGGAACTGGACGTGCGGCCGGAAGACGAGATCGTGCGAAAATACCGGTTCAGCGCGTTCATGCCGGGCACCTGCGATCTGCCGTATCGGCTGCGCGCGAGGGGGTTCGATACCGCGCTGATCACCGGAACGGTCACCAACGTCTGCTGCGAGTCCTCGGCGCGCGACGCGATGATGACAAACTTCAAAACAGTCATGGTGAGCGACGCCAATGCCGCGATGACAATGGACGAACACAACGCCTCTCTGGTCGCTTTCTACGCGATTTTCGGCGACGTAATGGACACTGACTTCGTCATCCAGCGGCTGACGCGGAACGACTGACGCCGAGGGCGGTGGTCACATCCTGGCCGCGCTGTGAAATAGCCTTGCGGCCAGCAATGTCTTGATTGTTTATCGTCGCAGCCGCGACATGGATCGAAGGGGCAACGATGCCGGGCATTCCAGGCTTCGACCGCTCGGACTATCCGGGCGATGACGTGATGACATGGTTGCGGGCGCACACGAATCTCCAGTGGTGCGGCTATTACTTCGCGCCGGCGCCGAGTCATGGCGACACAAGTTGGATGGCACGGCGGTCCGCGTTGGTCGCGGCGGGATGGGGCATCGCGCCGATCTATGTCGGCCAGCAGATCACTGGCCCGGGCAGCCACAATCCGTCGGCTGGTCAGGGCACGACGGATGGTGCAAGTGCGGCCGCGTTCATGGCGTCGGAAGGTTTCGAAGCCGGCAGGTGCGTTTACCTCGATCTGGAGAACGGCCCTCCGCTGACAACGCAGCTTCGCGACTATGTCGCCACGTGGTGCGATGCGGTGCTGCAGGGCGGCTTTCTACCGGGCGTGTATTGCAGCCATGGATTTGCGATCGACGTGCACGACCTGCGGTCCGACGTTCGGATCTGGGCGTTCAATGTCAGCGCGACGCGATCCCATCCGGTGCCGGCGCCGTTCCCGGATACGCATCCGTCCGGCTGTGGCTACCTGGGTGCTTCCGCCTGGCAACTGGGACAAAGCTGCGTCATCGACGTGCCGCCGGCGAATCTGGGCAAGTTGATTGTCGATCTCAGTACCGCGCTCAGCGCCGATCCCAGTCAGGCGTGACGGTTAGGGCGCGTCGATCCGGTGCACGATCCGCGTTGGTGAGCCGTGAATGCCGAGCAGGCGCAACTGGCCGGGACCGGCATTGCGGAACACGTGCGGCACGCAGGCGGGCAGCGCGATCATATCGCCAACCTCCAGGCGCGACGGTCGATCTTCCTGGCCTTCCAGCCAGGCTTCCATCGCGCCTTCGATGATGAACAGGCATTCGACATAGGGATGCCAGTGTAGCGGCGTCTGGTAGCCAGGCTTGCAGGTCTGCACGCCCGTGAAGATCGGCAAGCCGTCGTCGCCGGTCAGCTTGTTGTAATCCGCCAACGGCCCGAACGAGACCGTTTCGGATTCTGACAGGCGGGCGATTTTTGCTTCGGTGTGCGGTCGCATGGCGGCACGGTAACGCTGTTTGCGGCAACGGCCAAGCACACCGCTGGTTGCGTCCCGCGGATGCTTGATCCAGGCTGGTCGCCATGTTCAGGACAACCAACGGAAGGGGGCGGACATGGCGATCTTCGTCATCGGCGGCACCGGCTTCATCGGCACACGGGTCATCCGGCTGCTGGCGGCGCGCGGCGAGGAAATCGTCTGCATGGACATCAATCCGGCCGCTGCGTCATTCGAGGACCTGGGCAAGCAGGTACGGGTGATACGCGGCGACGTCACGCAGTTCGATGACGTCATGGCTGCAACCACCAGCACCAAGCCAGGCAGGATCATCAATCTGTCCTATTTCCTCGGCAGCGAGCACCCGCCGCATGTGGCAACGAAGCTGAACATCGTGGGCATGGACAACTGCTTCGAGGCGGCACGGCTTGCTGGCGTGCAGCGCGTGGTGTTCGCCAGTTCGCTGGCGGTGAACGGCATGCAGAAACACCACGGCGACCGCATGATCACCGAGGACGACTTCCGCCATGGCGAAGTACAATATGCGATGCACAAGATCTTCAACGAATGGCAGGCGCAGGATTACAACGAGAAATACGGCATGGTGATCACCGCTGTCCGTCCTGCCAATGTGACAGGCCCCGACAAGGTACGCGGCTCGGTAGATCACGTGAACATCATCACGCAACCGGCGCAGGGTAAGCCGATCTCTTTCCCTCATAAGGACGCGATGCGCTGTCCGATCCATGTCGATGACATCGCCGAGGTATTCACACGCGTTCTGCTGGCTGACAAGCCGCGGCATGCGGTGTATAATTCCGGCGGGGTTGCGATCAGTCTGGGCGAGATCGCCGACATCGTGCGCGAGTTCCTGCCTGACGCGCCCATCAGCTTCGAGCACGAGACCGGTGGCCGTGCGAATTCTGGCAACTACCTGATCGACAACACACGACTGGTGCAGGAGTTCGGCGTGCAGTACCTGCCGTATCGACAGCGCGTGCTGCAGATCATCAACGATATCCGCCGCCAGGTGGGATTGCCGGTGGTTTCCGGGTAGAGCGATGCGCGCCCCATTGTCATTGCGAGCAGCGCGGCGACGCGGCAATCTCGCTGCAGGTATGTACCGTGACCAAGGTTGCCGTGACCGAGGTTGCTGCGTCGCTGCGCTTGTCGCAATGGCAGTAGCGGGATGCATCCTTGCGCTGATGCCATCCGCCCGCGCGCAGCCAGGTGCCAACGTCAACTGGTCGAAGGCAACGCCAATCAACGTGATGCTGATAGACGACAAATTCGTGCCGGATCATCTGACGTTCCACCATGCCGTGCCATACCGTCTGCACCTGGAAAACCACGGCAAGGATCTGCACGAGTTCACCGCGCCCGAATTCTTCGCAGCATCCATCGTGCGCAACCCTGCTCTTCTGGCGAATGGCGGACAGGAGGTCGTCGTGCAGCCGGGAGCGAGCGCAGACATTGACCTCGAACCGATCAAGCCGGGGACCTACAAGCTGATCTGCGCCGACCACGACTGGGATGGCATGACGGGCGAGATCATCGTCCAGTAGCCCGGCGGCGTCGAGCAGGAGACCAGCATGACCAAGATACCCAGGTCGTTATTGGCGTTCCGAATGGCCCGGCTGGAAATGCTGGAATACGTCGTCCGCGGATTGATGCGCGAGCATCTGCGTCAGGCCGGCCAATCGGCCGCTGACGTGGCGAATTATTCCGCGCAGGCCAGACAGCACTTCGAAACCCATCCGCCACTGGGCATTCCGCAGCCCGAAATGATCGCCGCCGTGGACTTGTTCTTCAACGCACTGACGGCGGACATCAAGGCCACCGATCAAGCCCGCTGACGCACACCCCCTTGGCGTTGCAAATCCGGTCGCGCGACGCCCTGCCCGATACGCTGTACCGAATCAGGCAACTGCTCCTGGATGAACCGGCCGAGCACCTGCAGGTCGTCGCGACGAGGGAAACTCGCGCGGCACAACAATCCAATGCGCCGACGCGCCATGGCAGCCTTCAGCGGCCGCACCTGCAGCCGATTGTCGCGCGCTGTCAGATGCGGCACGGCGAGCGCAGGCAGCAGCGAACAGCCATGTCCCGCTGCAACCATCTCACAGATCGTATCGAGACTGGTTGCACGGAAATCGTCCGTCGTATCCCATTCGCGCGACCGATCGCCGCACACTGCCAACGCCTGGTCGCGCAAACAGTGTCCCTCATCCAGCAGCAGCAGCCGATGGCGCGCAAGTTCAACTTCGGTGACCACGGACTCTTCGGTCAGCGGATGATCCGCCGGACAGACCAACCAGAATGGCTCATCGAACAGCGGTATCGCGGGATGCTCATCGCTTTGTTCGGGCAACGCGATCAGCAGCACATCCAGCGTATAGGTTTCCAGCGCGGCCAGCAGGTCGTCGGTGAGATTCTCCCGCAGCACCACCCGCAGTTCGGGAAACGCTGCGTGCAGCCGATTGAGGAACAGCGGCAGGATGTACGGGCTCAGTGTCGGAATGATGCCGAGCCGCAGCACGCTGGTCAGCGCGCCATGGCGATGACGCGCCAGTTCGGCGATCTGATCCGCCTCCTCCAGGATGCGGCGAGCATGGGACACGATACGTTCGCCGACCGGCGTGATATTGACGAAGCGCGTTGTGCGTTCGATCAGGGTCACGCCAAGCTGCTCTTCAAGCTTGCGCAACTGGCTGCTGAGGGTCGGCTGGCTGATGTGACAGCGCTCCGCCGCATGGCCGAAGTGCCGCAGGTCGGCGACCGCAACCAGATAGCGCAGTTCCGTCAATGTCATGCCGCACCTCTCATGCGCGGTTCCTATGGATGCAATTCAGTCTTTAGATTGGACAAATAACTGGGCCAGGGCAAGTGTACCTGTGCCGCCGCGCATTTCGAAATGACGCGGTCGGCGATCAATCAAGATCAATCAACCAAGATCAATCAACAGGAGATGCAGTCCATGCCCAAGCGCGTAGCCATCGAGCTGGTCGAACGGGCCGGCATCGACGTCAACAAGTTACTGGACATGCTGGTCCGCAACGCCGCGGCGGAGCTGACCACGTTCTACTACTACACGATCCTGCGAGTGAATTTGATTGGGTTGGAAGGCGAAGGCCTGAAGCAGATTGCCGAGGATGCACGCATCGAGGACCGCAACCATTTCGAGGCATTGGTGCCGCGCATCTACGAACTGGGCGGCAGGCTGCCCCAGAGCATGGTGGAATTCCACAACATCTCGGCATGCCCGCCGGCCAATCTGCCGGCCGATCCATCGAACGTGAAGGCGATGCTGGAGATCCTGTTGGCCGCTGAACAATGCGCCGTGCGCGGCTACACGGCGATCTGTGACATGACGTTCGGCAAGGATCATCGCACTTACGATCTTGCACTGGCGATCCTGCATGAGGAGATCGAGCACGAAGCATGGTTCTCCGAATTCCTCGGCCATGGACCGAGCGGCCATTACAGCCGCGAAGGACGACCGAATTCACCCTATGTCGGCAAGTTCCTCACCGCCGGCCAGTGATTGCGACGCGGGCGGACCCGCGTCCGCCCGCGTCTTCACACTGGACGAGCTCGCGGAATACGATGGTCGCACGCCAGGACAGCCGATCCTGATCAGCTACAAGGGCCACGTCTACGACGTCAGCGGCTTGTTCCTGTGGATGACCGGCCAGCATTTCTGGCTGCACGCCGGTCGCGACCTGACGGGCCGCCTCACCGAAGCGCCGCACGGTGAAGAGATGCTGCAACGTGCGACGTGGGTAGGCACTTTGGCGGCGGACACTGCGACGACGCTGTAGGGTGGCAACGCGCCAGCGCATTCCGGTGCGCGAGCCACGTGCCTTGGTTGACGCCGCGCCGCCCGTGTCGCCAGGATGGCGTTCCGCGCGAAACATGGGAGGCCAACATGCGGATTTGCGTCTATGGCGCCGGCGCGATCGGCGGCCATCTGGCGGTGCGTTATTCGCGCGGCGGCGCCGACGTGTCGGTACTGGCGCGCGGCCCGCATCTGGCAGCGATTCAGCGCGACGGCCTGACCGTGTACACCAGCGCCGGCGAACTGCGCGCACGGGTTAGGGCGAGCGACGACCCGGCGGCGTTGGGACCGCAGGATGCCGTGGTGATAACGGTGAAAGCGCCTGCGCTGCCTGCGGTGGCCGCGGGCATCGCCCCGCTGTTGGGACCCGATACGCCCGTGGCGTTCGTAATGAACGGCATCCCCTGGTGGTACTTTCATGCGTTGCCCGGCCCGCTGGAAGGCCGCCGCCTGCCACGCATCGATCCCGGTGACGCATTGTGGCAAGCGGTCGGACCGCAGCGTGCGATCGGCGGTGTCGTCTACGCAGCGAGCGCGGTGATCGCCCCGGGTATAATCGAACTGGAAAACCCCAATGTACGCGTGGTGTTCGGCGAACCTGACGGCCGCATGACGGAGCGCGTAGAGGCATTCGCCGCGCCGCTGCGCACCGCCGGTATCACCGCCGAAGTCACGCCGGCGATTCGCGATGCGATCTGGCAGAAGCTGCTGGGCAATCTGGGCAATGCCCCGATGGCGGTGCTGACCCAGGTCAGCATTCGCGACCTGTTCCAGGAACCGGTCTGCGTCGATGCGGCGCGCCGCGTGATGCAGGAAGCGGCGGCGGTCGCGGCAGCGGTCGGCGCGAAGGTCGATCCCGATCACGAGAAGCGCATCGCGCACGGTCGCAGCCTGGATCACAAGCCGAGTATATTGCAGGACCTGGAGCTCGGCCGACCGATGGAGATCGACGGGATCTTCGACGCGCCGTTGGAACTTGCGCGCATGGCCGGCGTGGCGACGCCGACGCTGGATCTGGTGGTGGCATTGGCCAAGGTGCGGGCGCGCGCCGCCGGACTCTATCCGCGATAAACATTACGGGAGATCACCACTATGGAAATGCGGACATTCGGCAGAACAGGCCTGCAAGTTTCGATCCTCGGCTTTGGTTGCGGCGCGGTCGGCGGGCTGATGGTGCGCGGTGCACCAGGGGACCAGGAACGTGCAGTTGCGCGCGCGCTGGAAGCTGGTGTGAACTATTTCGACACCGCCGCCATGTACGGCAATGGCGAGTCGGAAAAAAACCTCGGCCGCGTGCTGGCAAAGCTGAAGCCCAACGTGATTGTCGGCACCAAGGTGCGCATCAAATCCACCGATTTCAACCGCATCGACGCAGCGGTCGCTGAATCGCTGGAAGCCAGCCTGAAGCGGATGGGCCGCGAACAAGTGGACATCTTCCACCTGCACAACGCGATCACAACGAACGGCGGCGGCGAATCGATCGCGGCGAAGACCGTGCTGGAAGAAGTCGTGCCAGCATTCGAGAAACTGCGCCGACAAGGCAAAATGCGCTGCCTCGGCATCACCGCCGTCGGCGACACCGCGGCGCTGCATCAGGTCATCGATGCGCGCGTCTTCGACAGCGCCCAGGTCAGTTACAACATGCTGAACCCAAGTGCGGGCTCGGCGCTGCCCGCCGGCTATCCCGCGCAGGATTATGGCCAGATGTTCGACCACACGCAGTCCGCCGGAGTCGGCGTGGTCGGCATCCGCGTGCTCGCCGGCGGTGCATTGAGCGGCGCGGCCGAGCGTCATCCGATCGCCAGCCCACCGCCGGATCCGATTGGTTCGGCGCATTCCTACGACGCCGATATGCAGCGCGCGCGGCGCCTGTCGCCGCTGGTGCAGCAGGGTCACGCCGGCAGCCTGCCGGAAGCGGCAGTGCGCTTCGCCATTTCGCATCCGGCGATGGGAACCATCCTGGTCGGCATGGCAACGCTGGCGGAGTTCGAACAGGCACTGGCGGCGGTGAACAAGGGGCCACTGTCGCAGGCGGCACTGGACAGCCTGGCAACGATCCAGCGCGGTTTCGTCGGCGAGGCACGGTAAAGTTTGTCGTTGGTACGCAGGTGCCAGGTCATTGCGAGCAAGGCGAAGCAATCTCGTGGAGCCCGGCACCGCGGAAATTGCACCGCATCGCGCGCAATGACAGCCATCCGCGGTAGACCAGCGTGAGACTCCTGGCGATGGTGGCGCGGCGTATCGTGTGGATGCCGCCAACGCTGTTCGGCCTGGTGCTGATCGTGTTCGCGATCTCGCACGTCATTCCATCCGACCCCGCGCGCGTGATGGCAGGCGAGAACGCGCCACCAGAGCAGGTACAGGCACTGCGCCACAAATACGGGCTCGACCTGCCGCTGCCGCAGCAGTTTGCGCGCTATGTCGGTGACATCGCGACCGGCAACTTGGGGATCAGCCTGTTCACCCAACGCCCGGTCGCCGAAGACCTGTGGTCGCGTCTGCCGGCGACGCTGGAGCTTGCGCTCTATGCCATCGTGATCGCTGTCGTCGTCGGCGTGCCGTTGGGTGTGGTGGCCGCCCTGCGGCGCAATTCGACGCTCGATCATCTGGTACGCGTGGTCACCGTGACCGGGCTCGCCATGGCAGCGTTCTGGCTGGCGATCCTGCTGCAACTGCTGTTCTCGATGTGGCTGGGACTGACGCCGGTGCAGGGCCGGATCGATGGCTGGGGGCCGGATCCGATCACCGGTTTCTACACCATCGATGCCATGCTGCGCGGCGACTGGCAGACACTGGGGCAGGCACTGCGCTACCTGGCTTTGCCGGTGCTGACACTGGCGCTGCCGGCGATGGCGACGATCGTGCGCTTCACGCGCGCCGGCGTGCTGAACGTCATGTCGTCGAACTTCGTGTTCTATCAGACGGCGATGGGCATCCCGCGTCGGCGCGTTGTGTGGAAATACATTCTGCGCAGCGCGCTGATCGGCACGTTGACGCAGATCGGCCTGATCTTCGGCAACCTGATCGCCGGCGCGGTGGTGGTGGAGACTGTGTTCAACTGGCCTGGTCTTGGCAGTTTTGCGGTGAACTCCATCCTGCAATCAGACTACAACGCGATCATGAGTTTCACCCTGTTCGTCGGCGTGGTCTTCATTCTCGTGAACCTTCTGGTGGACGTTGCACAGGCGGTACTGGACCCGCGTGGCAGATGACGGCGACACTGGTGGGCATACGCACCCCTGCCCTGGCCCCTGCCCTGGCCCGTGCCCTGGCCCGTCCCGCAAGGGGAGGCAAAAGCTGTTGGCCTGATCCATGAAAACCCTGCGTCGTCTGATGCGCGACCGCTCCGCGCTACTCGGCTTGATCATCGTCGCCGCCCTGGTAGTGGCCGCGGTGTTCGCCTGGCCGCTCGCCACCTTTCCGCAGGATGTCACCAGCTACGATCCGCCGCACCGGCTGCTGCCGCCTGGCAGTACGTACTGGCTCGGCACCGATCGCATGGGCGGTGACATCTACAGCCGCCTGCTGTTCGGTGCGCGCATCACCATCCTGATCGCAGTGGTGGCGACATCCTTCGCCGTGCTGATCGGCGTGCCGGTGGGCCTGGCTGCCGGCTATTACAACAACCGTGTCAGCGACCTGCTGATGCGGATCTCCGACGTGTTCCTGGCTGTGCCGCAGATCGTGCTCGCGATCGCTATCGCGCAGACCTTGGGACCAGCGATCCAGAACGTGATCCTGGCACTCTCCATAACCTACTGGCCATTCTGGGCTCGCCTCGTCTATGCCGAAACACGCAGTCTGCGCAACGAGGTGTTCATTGAAGCGGCGATCGCACTCGGCGCGTCGCCGCTGCGCGTCATGGCGCTGCACGTGCTGCCATCGATCGCATCGTCGCTGATCGTGCGCACCACCATCGGCATGGGCGGTACGATCCTGGTCGCCGCCGCACTGGGATTTCTTGGCCTTGGCCCACCGCCGCCCACGCCCGAATGGGGACGCATGATCGCCGAAAGCCGCGAATTCCTTCCGCAAGCCTGGTGGTACGCCACCGCGCCCGGCGTTGCGATCCTGCTGGTGGTGATGGGGTTCAACCTGCTGGGTGACGGTCTGCGCGACGTGCTCGATCCGCGGCTGCGTCGCGAAGGCGCCAATGCACGCTGAGCTCTTGTCGGTGCGCGATCTGTCGGTGTCGTTCGTCACCGAAGGTGGCGTGGCGCGCGTGCTCGACGCGGTCAGCCTGTCGCTGGCATCCGGCGAGATCATGGGGCTTGTTGGCGAATCCGGCTGCGGCAAGACAACGCTGGCACGCGCCATCCTGGGTGCGTTGCCGGCGAACGCGAATGTTCGCGGCGGGGCTTTGCTGTTCGACGGACGCGACCTGCTGACACTCGATCGTTCGGTGGTGGCCGATCAGGTGCGTGGCCGCGCAATAACCTTCGTGCCACAGGATCCCTACAGTTCATTCAGCCCGCTGTTCACCGTCGGCGATCAGATCATGGAGTTGCTGCATTGGAAATCGCCGGATCGACGCGCGCGCGAACGAACGTATTCGCGCAGCCGTCGACGCGCTGATCGAGAACGGGCACTCGGCATGCTGCGCGCCGTGCAGCTTCCCGATCCCGAGCGTCTGCTGCGCAAATATCCGCACGAGCTGTCGGGCGGGCAGCGGCAGCGTGTGATGATCGCCATGGCGCTGTTGCCGGAACCCAGGCTGGTGATCGCCGATGAACCGACGACCGCACTGGATGTAACCATCCAGGCGCAGATACTGAAGCTGCTGCGAAAGCTGGCAACCGAATTCGGCGTGTCGGTGCTGTTCGCCACCCATGATCTCGGCACCGCATGGGAAATCTGCGACCGGGTGACAGTGATGTACGCCGGCCAGGAGCTGGAAACCGCGCCGATCGCCGACTTCTTTCGCGTACCCATGGTGCCGTATACACGATTGTTGCTGGACAGCCTGCCGACGAGTGGTTCGCCGCTGCGCGGTATAGCAGGCGACGTGCCAAGCCTGATCTCGCCACCGTCCGGCTGTCGCTTCCATCCGCGTTGCCCAAGCGCGAGTGATGCGTGCCGGGCGGCCCATCCCATCGCGCACCAGCCGGAGCAAGGGCACCAGGTGCGGTGCCATCATCCGCATCTACAGCCAGCCGGCAACGTCGCGGCATGAACGCGGTGTTGCTGGCATTGCGGGACGTGCACATGCATTTCCCGATCCGCGATGCGTGGGGAAGGCGCAGAGCCTGGCTGCATGCGGTCGATGGCGTGTCGCTGTCCGTCGCACGCGGTGAAATCCTCGGCGTGGTGGGTGAGTCCGGCTGTGGCAAGACCACGTTGGGCAAGACGATCGTCGGCATCCATCGCGCGAGCAGCGGGGTGATCCGCTTCGAGGGCAACGACATCGGCGCATTGTCGCCAGGCGATGGGCGTGCGCTGCGACGGACCTTGCAGTACTGCTATCAGGATCCAGGGGCCTCGCTGGACCCGTACTGGAAGATCGGCCGAGCGCTGGAGGAGCCGCTGGTGATCCACACCAGGCTGGCGGCAGGGGAACGCCGCGCGCGGGTGCGCGAGGTGCTGGCTGCGGTGGGATTGCCAGAGGGGCACCTCGAGCTTTATCCGCACGAGATCAGTGGCGGACAGCAGCGCCGCGTTGGATTGGCACGCATCCTGATGCTGCGCCCAAGTCTGGTGATTCTGGATGAGCCGACGTCAGGGTTGGATGTGTCGGTGCAGGCGACGGTG
>DATKFJ010000053.1:0-3247 GCA_035511435.1 Acetobacteraceae bacterium
CAGGGCGTGACGTGCCTGGCCCGCGCCCTGGTCGGCGCGCGGGCATCGGCGGCGTCAACGGTAGGAGATGCGGGGGTCGAGCCAGCCATACAGCAGATCCGCGATCAGGTTGAACAGGATGACCATACAGGCGAACACGAATGTCACCGCCATGATCACCGGCGTGTCGTTGGCCAGGATCGCGCTGATCAGCAGCGAACCGATGCCGGGAACGCGGAAGATCTGTTCGGTGATGATGGCGCCGCCGAACACGATCGGCATCTGCAGCGCGATCAGCGTCACCACGGGTATCATCGCGTTGCGCACGATGTGTTTCAGCACCACGCCGCTTTCCGTCAGGCCCTTGGCGCGCGCGGTGGTGACGTAGTCGAGCCGGATCACGTCCAGTACCGCGGAGCGGACAAACCGTGTCCAGGTGGCGCCCTGGAACAGGCCGAGTACGGCGACCGGCATGATCGACTGCTTGAGCTCCTCCCACCACCAGGCAAGGCCGGCGGCCGACAGGTCGGAGCGGAACACGAACGGCAGCCAGTCGAGGTAGATGCTGAACACCAGGATGAACACGATGCCGGTGAAGAAGGTGGGCAGCGCGAAGCCGATAAAGGCCAGGGTGCTGGCGACCTGGTCGAAGATCGAATAGGGCCGCGTGGCGGCGTAGACGCCGACCGGCAGTGCCACCAGCAACGCGAGCACCTGCGATGCGCCGATCACCGCCAGCGTCACCGGCAGGCGCTGGAGGATCAGTGTGTCGACGTTGACGCGGCTGACGAACGAGAAGCCCCAGTCGCCGTGCAGCATGGCCGTCAGCCAGTGCAGGTAGCGGACATAGATCGGATCATCGAGGCCGAATTTCGCACGCAGCGCCGCCTGCACGGACGGCGGGATGGCGGGGTTCGTCGCCATCTCGCTGAACGGGTCGCCGGGCGCGAGCGCGAGTACCGTGAACAGCACGAGGCTGATGCCCAACAGGCTTGGTATTGCGATCAGCAGCCGCCGGACGAGATAGCGGCTCATCGAAAAGGCGCTTCAACGATGGCGGGCGTTAAATGCTTCCCCTCCCGCAGCGGGAGGGGAAGCATAGTACCATCTGCCTGCTTTGCTGCCCCGCGGCAGCCCTCAGGCATCGCGATACCAGTCCTGCAGGGCGGACAGGTCGCTGTCCCAGCCGCTCAGTGGGGCATGCAGCGTCTTGCTGACCGCGGAGACGGCGGGGCGGGTGACGACCGGAATGATCACCGCGTTCTTGATCAGCAGGTCGTTCATGGCAATGAACAGCGCCGCGCGCTTGACCGGGCTTAACTGGTGGTCGCTCTCGTCGTGCAGCTTGTCGTAGTCGGCGTTCTGCCAGCGCGTGATGTTGCGGCCCTGCCATTTGTTGGCCTTGCTGGCAACCTCGCTCGACATGAACTGCCGCATGAACACGCCGGGATCGGGCTGCGTCATGGTCGTCGTGAACATCTGGAGATCGCTGTAGAAGTGCGAATAGGTATCCGGGTTCGCCACGTCCGAAGAGAAGAAGACCGAGGCGGTGACGGACTTGATCTCGATCGAGATGCCGGCCTTCTGGCAGGCCTGCTTGACGATTTCCTGGTTCTTCTGGCGCGGCGCGTTGATCGAGCTCTGGAAGACCGCGTGCAGCTTCACGCCATCCTTTTCGCGCACGCCATCGGCGCCGGGCTTCCAGCCGGCGTCGTCCAGCAGCTTGATCGCCTTGGCGATGTCGAACTCGTAGTGGGTATTCTTCGAAACAAACTTGTCTGGCGCATTGATGAAGTTGGCGGTGTCGATGCCGGTCCGGCCATAGATATATTTGTGCACGGACGCCTTATCCACCAGCACATTGAGCGCTGCGCGGACCGCCGGGTCGGTCAGGAACGGATGCTTGGTCTTGATGCTCGACCGCTCGCCGTCGACGACCTGGTTGGGGTCGGTGTTGTTGAGTTCGATGTGTTCGATGTTGCCGCTCGGCACGATCACGACCTGGCCCTTGCCGCCCGCTTCCAGCCGCTTGAGGATCTCGTCTTCCACCTGCATGTTCCAGGCGAAGTCGTATTCGCCGGTTTGCAGCACGGCGCGCGCAGCCGACACGGCGTCGCCGCCGCCCTTCAGCTCGATCGTGTCGAAATACGGCCGGTTCGCCATGTGGTAGTTCGGGTTGATCTTGCCCTGAACCAGATCGCCCGGCTTGAAACCGACGAACAGGTACGGACCGGTGCCGACCGGGGTCAGGTTGGTCGGCGCATCGCGTGACTTTTCGCCCTTGTAAGCCTCGAACAGATGCTTCGGGATGACCATGCCGGCGACGCCCACGAAGGGGTCCGCCCAGAACGGCGTCGGCTTGGGGAACTCCACGCGGATCGTGTGGTCGTCCACCTTGACGACCTTGACATCCTTGTAGCTGCCGATGGTTGTCGCCGCGGTCGCGGGATCGGCGGAGTATTCCCAGTTGAACACGCAGTCGTCGGCGGTGAACGGCTGGCCATCGTGCCACGTGACGCCCTGCTTGAGCTTCCAGATGACCGAGGTGCCGTCCTCCGCCAGGTCGCCGTTCTCGACGGTGGGAATTTCCGCGGCGAGCACCGGAGTCAGATTGCCGTCGGGATCCCAGGCCGCCAGCGGCTCGTAGAAAATGCGCGAGGCATCCTGGTCCTTGGTGCCGACCGCGAAATGCGGGTTCAGCAGGGTTGGCGCCTGCCACCACAGCATGCGGAGCGACCCGCCGCCGCCGCGTTTGGTCGGCTTGTAGGTCGGCGCTTCCGCCGCCATGGCGATGCCGGAGGATGCCAGCATCTGGGCGGCCAGAGGTGCTGTCAGGCCCAGTCCGATCATACGGAGCGTGAATGCGCGTCGCGACAACTTGCCGCGCCGTACATCCTCGATGACTCCGCGAAGTTGTTGTTCGTTCATTGTCTTTGCCTTCTTCCCAGAGCCCCCGGCGCGGAATTCATGGCCGGCTGTTACCGTGTCATACCGCAGTGTTACAAGATGCTAGGCAGCATTGCCACGCGGCACAACCTCTTCCGGCCATCGCGAGGGGTGCGCGGCCGCGGGATTTTGGCCGGTGCGCGACGGGCGTGAGAGGGTGAAGTCCGTGGTGCCTTGGCGTCGGCTGCGGGAGGGGTGCCGCGTGGATGCGGCGCGCCCTGCCGCCCCGAGCCCCTCCCGCCCCCTGGCGCAAAAGGCGGGGGCGGATTTGCTGTCGCCGATTTGTCGCGTGTTTTGCAACGACGGCGAGCGCGTCAGTAAC
>DATKFJ010000054.1:0-8774 GCA_035511435.1 Acetobacteraceae bacterium
AACACCGGTCCCGCGAACGGCGGCGGCATCACGACCTGGTCGGGCGGGCTGTCGCTGCAGTACTCGATTCCTTATCTTCAGTCGCAGGTCAAGGATTACGGCCTGCCGAACATCCTGGCCAATCTGACGCCGGTGGCCGAACTCGCCTGGACCTCTGCGGCCGGCGCCTCTGCCATCCGGCCTACCAACAATCCCACGACGTTCCTGCTGGGTACCGGCGCCGTGTGGACCGGCCGGTACTATGCGATCTCCGCCGAGGTGCTTTGGCCGCTCAACGGCGCTGCCGGGCACAATATCGGCGCGATCGCACAATTCCATCTCTATTTCGATGACCTGCTGCCGAACACTCTCGGCAAACCGATCTCGGAGTGGTGGCAATGATGCGCTTGTTATATTGGACCGCGGTCGCGATTCCGTTCGCGGCCTCGCCCGCGTTCGCGCATGCGTTTCTGGAGCGCGCCAGTCCGCCCGTGGGCAGCGAGATTGCGGCCTCGCCGCCCGAACTGTTCATCACCTTCACGGAAGGTGTCGAACCACTGTTCAGCACGATCGAAGTGCAGAACGCCAATGGCGCCGCTGTATCCACCGGCAAGCCGCATCTGGCATCCAACAACGACCGGCAGTTGGTCATCGAACTGCCGAAACTGGCACCCGGTCCATACAAAGTGATCTGGCACGTCACCTCGGTGGATACGCACAAGACCGAGGGAACCTACCGGTTCACCGTTTCACGCTGATCACTCGATCCCGAGGGAGAGAGAACATGCGCCCATCGCTGGCTGCCATTCTCATGGACGACAACGCTAACGCACCGATGCCGGGCAGCGGTAGGCAGCCTTGACCGTGCCTGGCGCGCAGGCGGCGCAGATCGAGGCAGCCGATCATGCCGCACGTCATTGGCTATTCCCGGAACCGGGTCCGATGCGGATAGGGACCGAGCGGCACAAGCAAGCTGCCTGTCGCATGTTTCACGAGACGTTCAATCCGTACAAACCCTCCGTGATCGATTGGCCGAAACTCGATCCGGCGTCACTGGCACAACTGACCAGCCTGCCGATCTGGGACATCGCTGTACAGACCGAGGGCAAGGCACGGTTGCGAATGCAGTGTTACGCCGCCAGCCTGCGGGATCCGGCGTGGCACGACGCCCTCTCACTGAATGGCTGGGAGGAAGGGCGCCACAAGGAAGTCCTGGCCAACCTGGTGCGGGCCTATGGCATCGCGCTTGCGCCAGAGCCCGTCTATGTCGAGCCGCGCGACGCGGAATGGGCTTACCTGGTGACCGGGTTCAGCGAGTGCATCGATAGCTTCTTCGCCTTCGGCCTGTTCGAAATGGCGCGTCGTTCAGGCTATTTCCCACCGGAACTGGTCGACACGTTCGAGCCGGTGGTCCAGGAGGAAGCGCGACACATCCTGTTGTTCGCCAATTGGCTTGCATGGCATCGGCGACGCCTGCCGCTGTGGCGACGGGCGTGGTTTGAACTGCGCGTCGCCGCTGTCTGGGTATTTCTTGCGTGGGAGAGAATTGGTATCGCGCGTGGCCTGGGCAGCGATGATGGCAAACTGGCGGACAACAACTTCACACTGACCGGTAGCAAGGCCGTCAGCGACGTGGACATCAGCCCCGCGGCGCTCATGGCGGTTTGCCTGGCGGAGAACGACAGGCGCTTTGCTGGCTATGATGCTCGCCTGTTGCGTCCCACCACCACGCCGGCAATCGCGCGGCTGTTCTGTTGGTTCGCAGGACGCCGACACGTTGGACAGGCAGGAGCCGGTGCATGACGATCAAGCGGCTTCGGTGCGTGCCGTGTTCGCCTGTCGTCGCGCGCTGCCGCGGTTATAGCGTATGAGCACACTAGAGAACTTCGTGGCTCTGCTGCGCGGCGCGCATGTTGCCGCGTTGGTGTCGCTGTTCGGCACGCTGCTGTTTCTGGTGGTGGTCGCGCAGCCCGCGATGGCGGAAGCCGTTACAGCAGCGGCGCGCGTACGGCTCGTGCTGCTGCGCCTTGCGCGCATCAGCGCGGCATGCGGGCTGATCGTCGGATTTGCATGGCTGACGCTGGAGAGCGCGGTCATCGCGGGAGCGGATAGCGCCTCGATGACGCTGCACGTCCTGCCTGTGGTCGCGCTGCAGACCCAATTCGGACAATGGTTGACGGTGCGCCTGGGCTTGCTGCTGGTGGTGTTTTCGCTGCTTTGCGCGGCGCCTCTGGCGACAGTAGCCGCGACCGTGCTGGCCGCTGCCACGCTCGCAATTCAACCGATGCTCGGCCATGCCGGCGCGATCGGCGGCGGCGTTGGCATCGAGCTGATCATATCGGAAACACTGCATCTGCTGGCTGCCGGCGCCTGGCTTGGTGGTCTGCTGCCTCTGTTCATCTCACTCGGCATCCTGCCACACGAACAAGCGGCAACAGCTTGCCGCAACTTCACACCCATAGGCCTTGCCGCCGTGCTGATACTGGCCGGCACCGCCGTGGTGCAGGTCGCGGAGTTCATGGGCGGCCTGCCTGGTCTGTTCGGTACCGGCTATGGCCATGTCGCCCTGGTGAAGCTTGGATTGTTCGTCGTGTTGCTCACGCTTGCGGGACTGAATCGCCTGGTGTTCACCGATCGTCTGGCTGGAACAGCTTCGCTCGCGGCGCGGCGGCACATGCGGCTATCGGTCGCGACCGAGGCAGTGCTGGGCGTCCTTGTGGTGATCACCGCGGGATTTCTCGCATCACACGCACCTGGAACGCACGAACAGCCAGTCTGGCCGTTCCCCTGGCGCCCGAGCCTGGACGCGCTGTACGAGCCGCTCCTGCAGCAAGAAGTCATCACCGCACTGATCGCTGCCATCGGCGCTGTCGCGATCGCGGTGATCGGCCTGCTGTGGCGCCGCATTCGCTGGCCCGCGTTGGCCGCTTCCGTCATCATTCTGGTGCTGGCTGTACCGCACCTCGATCTGCTGTTCGTCGAGGCGTTTCCGACCAGCTTCTACACCTCGCCCACCGAGTTCGCCGCCACCGCGATCGTGCACGGCGGGAAACTGTTCGCCGCGAATTGCACAACCTGCCACGGCGCGGACGGCCAGGGTGACGGTCCGGCCGCGCAGTCGCTTCCCATACGGCCAGCCGATCTGACCGCGGAACACTTATGGGCGCACAGCGATGGGGAAATGTATTGGTACATCTCGCACGGCTTTGAAGCACCGCAGGGCGGCATCACGATGCTAGGCTTCGCCGGTTCGCTTTCGAGCGAGGGTCGCTGGGACCTGATCGATTACCTGCGCGCGCACAATGCCGGCGAGAGCATGCGCAAATCGGGCAAATGGCCGCACCCGCTGCCGGTGCCGCAATTCGATGCGGAATGCGCCGGTGGCAGGACCATCGACCTCGACGACCTGCGTGGCAGCATGCTGCGCATCATCGCCGCGTCCGACGAAGCACAGGTTGAACCAGTTTCACTGCCAGGCATGGCCGTGACGACAATCATTGTGACGCCCACCCGCGACGCCAAACCGACGCCATCCACATGCATCGCCAGCGAGCCGGAAACCTGGACCGCATTCGCGATCCTGCTCGGCGTAGCGCCGGATGCGTTGGCCGGCGCGCAGATACTGGTCGACCAGAATGCGTGGCTGCGCGCCGCGTGGCGACCGGGTGATCCCGGTGACTGGACGAACCCGCAGCTGCTGGAAGCAGAAATGCGCGATATCGTTGCACATCCGATTGCGATCACCGCCAGCGCGCACGTGCATCACCACTGATCGTCGTCAGGGCTTACGCGTCACCTCGACTTTTTACCGATCGCGTAGGGGCGCTGTGCACCACGAGATTGCTGCGTCACTACGCTCGTAACAACAAAGAGTTGCCACGCCAGGATCGGAAAACCGCGGCAGTCCTTGGTCTTTCATCCCGGGCCGGTCAGCCAGCGGCGGGTACGGATCTCGCAATGACAGGGCTCTCGCGCCACTGGACTCTCACGCCATCCGCTTGCCGAATGGTCATGTGCATGCTGCACTGGCATCGCAATGGCCAGTGGCTGCAAAGCCGAGCCGATGGGGGACGGTCCCGCATGAACGATCGCCAGTTGGCCAGGACCTGACTGATACTCTGCCACGTCTGCTGATCCGCCGCCTGCCGTTCTTCTACGGCTGGATTATACTGGCCTGCACATGCTGCGCGGGCTTTTCCCGTCAGGGCGGCGCGGTCGCCACACTGTCGATCTTCGTTGAACCGATGACGCGTGATTTTGGCAGGTCGCGCACCGCGTTGTCCGGCGCGGTATCGTTGGGTGGCTTGCTGGCGGCTTTGGCGTCGCCCGCGCTTGGGCGTGGGCTGGATCGTTATGGTGCGCGACTCGTGTTGTGTGTCGCGGTGTTGCTGACTGGCACAGCGGATATGCTGCTGTCGTTCACCACGTCGCTGCTGATGTTCTATCTGCTGTTCTGCGTCGCACGGCTGAACTTCGCCGGACCGTTCGACCTGGGCATTTACGGTGCGGTGAACAATTGGTTCGTGGTGCATCGCGCGCTGGCAACGGCGATCGCCACTGTCGCGCAGATGATCGGACTGGTCGCGCTGCCGCTGATCGCGCAGGGAGCGATGCTGTATGGCGGTTGGCGCGCCGGCTGGGTCGCGGTGGGCGTCGCCGTGCTGGTGATCGGCTTCGTGCCCAACTGGCTGCTGATGGTGCGACGACCGGAGGATGTCGGGCTGAGCACCGATCGGCGCACGGTGCCGCACGCCCCATCAGCGCCGGCGCAGCCAGCGGAACGGCACTTTACTCGCGCGCAGGCGCTGCGGACGCGGGCATTCTGGATGCTGTCGCTGTTCGCGTTGTTCGCCTATCCGGCGCAGGCCGGCGTGAGCCTGCACCAGGCACCGTATCTGATCGAACGCGGCGTCAGTCCGGCGATTGCCGCGACGATTGTCAGCACGTTCTCGCTGATGTCCGGTGTTGGTAGTCTCGGGTTCGGCTTCTTTCCGCGGTCGGTACCGATCCGCTATGCGCTGACACTGTCCGGCGTCGCGCTGAGCATCGGCACGTTCACCATGCTGGGGATCCATGCGCCGCGCGATGGCTACGTTGCGGCGGCTGTATTCGGTCTCGGTATCGGCGGTTTGATGACGCTGTTGCCGATCGCCTGGGCCGACTATTATGGGCGTGCCAGCTTCGGCGCGGTTCGCGGCATTGCGCTGTCGGGGCAGGTACTGGCGCAGGCGGCTGGTCCGCTGCTGTCCGGTATATTGCGCGACTGGTCGGGCAGCTATGACCTGTCGTTGCGATGCTTCTTTGTGCTGTCCTGTCTTAGCGTTGTCGCGGCCCTGCTTGCACGCCAGCCGTGAGGGGCAAGCGCGTTGCGGGGGGGGGGTGTCTCATTGCCCGCTTGGTGAGACGGTGCCGCTGGGGTTAGTGCGGGACGGAGCAGTGAGGGCTGCTAACGCCGGTATAGGATTGGCTGAGGCGATACCTCCTGACGCAGACGGGCGGCATGCAGGCCTGCCTTTGGGGCTCCGCGATCATGCTGGCGACCTGCTTCGCGATCACTGCGCTGTTGCCATGGGGCGCGACGGCGGGGCGGCTGCCGGCATAAGCTTGAGCGAGACTACCGCTGGCGCCAATCAGGTGGCGCCCAAGGCCCTCGACGGGCGTGTTCGAGCGCTTCCCGACCGCGGTGTCGGGCGGCATCGAGGTGTCGCGCCTCAATGCGCCCGCAGGTTCACTCGCAGGAACTCGATGAACGCCTGCAACGGCGCCGGCACCTGTCGCCGGCCAGAATAGTACAGAAAAACTGATGCCGCCGGCGTCTGCCAGTCCTCCAGCACGGGAACCAACCGCCCCGCCTTGATCTCCGGCGCGGCGTAGCCGAGAGCCGTATAGAGCATGCCTACGCCGTCCAGCGCGGCTTTGACGGCGAGTTGGGGGTCGTTGACCGTAAGGCGGCCCTCCACCGCCACTTCCACATGCCTGCCATTCTTCTCAAATTGCCAGGGAATGATCGCACCGCTCGGGAAACGGAAGCGGATGCAGTTGTGCGCCGCGAGATCGCGGGGTGTGGTCGGCCACTTGTGCTGCGCCAGATATTCCGGCGCGGCGACGACCACGCCGCGTATTTCCTCGCCGATGCGTACCGCGATCATGTCTCGCTCGACGAGGTCGCCGGCACGCATTCCCGCATCGAAGCGAGCGGCAACGATGTCAGTCAGCGTCCCGTCGACAGAGATCTCCAGATTGATCGCCGGGTACTGCCTGAGAAAGCGCGAAAGCAGTGGTGCGAGCATGAAGCTCGCAGCCGGCGGCGGCACTGTGAGGCGAAGCAGCCCAGCCGGCTTGTCGCGGAACGCATTGATCGAGCTGAGGACCGCGTCGAAGTCGTCGAGCACCGGGCGTATCTGGGCGAGCAGCCGCTCGCCTGCCACCGTCGGCGCCACGCTGCGCGTAGTGCGGTTGAGAAGCCGCACGCCAAGCCTGCCCTCGAGTTCGCGAATGGTTTCACTTAGTCGGGACCGGGAGATGCCCAGCTGGACGGCTGCGTTGGCAAAGCTGCACCGCTCAGCAACGGCAACGAAGGCGTTCAACTCCGCCAGCTCTGGTCCGCGCATTGATCGACTATTCCGAATAACTCATGCGGAGAATACCGTCTTATCGACGCAAGCGCCAGCCACCATTCTTCGCTAACGAAGGCGGAAGGAAGGATCTCTCGCTGCCGGCATCGGCTGGCCGAGTGCCCGCATCACGCTGAATCGGCGACGGAACAACATCGTCGCCTCACGGAAAGGAAACTGACTCATGCTGAAAGTTGCGATCATCATCGGAAGCACGCGGCCGGAACGCAAGTCGGAGGCCGTCGCGCGGTGGGTCTATGACATCGCGAGCAAACGAAGCGACGCCGCGTTCGAAATCGTGGACATCAAGGATTTCAACCTGCCCCTGCTCGATGAGCCGGTCCCGGCAGCCATGGGTCAGTACAGCCAGCCGCACACCAAGGCCTGGGCGGCCAAGATCGCGCAGTTCGACGCCTTCGTCTTCGTGACGCCTGAATACAATCATGGCCCGTCCGCCGCGCTCAAGAACGCAATCGACTACCTGTACCGCGAATGGAACAACAAGTCCGTCGGGTTTGTCGGCTATGGTGGCAATGGCGGCGCGCGCGCCGTGGAAATACTCCGCCAGGTGATCAGCAACGTCGAGCTCGCCGATGTGCGCGCGCAGGTCGGCCTCTCCCTCTTCACCGATTTCGAGAATTTCACGACCTTCAAGGCCGGTTCCCATCTGGAGCCGACGGTCACCGCCATGCTCGATCAGGTCATCGCGTGGGGAGGAGCGTTGAAGCCGCTGCGCGCGGCAACGAGCGATCAGACTCGGTGACCATACCTAATCAGGCGACTTGGCCCTTCCCTGTCCTGCGGTCGTACCCGCGCCAGCGTCGAAGCGGCGATCGGCAAGCTGAGACGCTTCAAGCGGATCGCCATGCGCTGCCAGAAAACCACAGACAGTTACGGTGCTGGTCGCTTTCGCTTGCACTCTCATCCTGGTCAAATCCGTCCACAGGGCCTAAGGATCGCGCCGGGTCCTGCCGATTCGGATGATGGTTTGGCGAATGCCGCGATCCGACGTATTGCAGATCACGCTCGAATGGGCATGGTCGAGTGGACATGGTCGGCGGTTGCACCATCGCCAGCGCGATCCATCTGGTCATCACGATAGAACTGCTAACAGTCGCGTGCCACTCAGTGTCGTAGCAATGCCAACACGATCTCGACGGCAATGAGCACGACGATCACAGCCTCCATCAACGCGGCCCGTGCAGCGGATGCTTCCTGATACAAGGCGGTATAGGTATCGCGGATGATCGCAAGCTTGCGATCCACCGCGGCGCCCACCGTCGGCACACGAAACAGATCGAGCGCCGATGCATAGATGCGGGCGAGGTAGACGTCCTCGGTGACCTGCAAAGCGTTATCCACTTTCTCGGTCAACTCCGTCACCTCGGCCACCAGGGCTGTCAGGCGGCGTGCCAACCTGGCGAAGCGCTGTGATGCGAACAGAGACAGAGTGCGCTGCGTCCGCTCGATAAGATCGTACATCCGGGGCAGCTCTGCATCGAGCAGTTCGTCGTAATAGCGCATTTCCAGAAGCTGGGCATTAGCGACCTCCAGCACGTCAGCTACATCGGAATCACGGCGAGGCTCATAGATAAAGGCACGGTCCCAGGTCAGGACGACAAGGTCATCGGTGTAATAGGAGAAACTCTGCCGCAGTAATTCCTGCCGCGCCGCAGCCGAGAGCGGACGCCGTTCCCCGGACAGCAGCGGTACCAGATCGACGCGTCGTTGGAGATCTTCTGCGCTCAGTGTCTCGCTGAACGCTTCGACCGCGCCGATCATATAGTCCTCCTCTATGGTGGAGGACGCAGGCCGAACCAACGCGTCGGCGAATGTTGTGCGGATCTGTGCCAGTAAACTTCCCCAAATCTGGGTATCGGCGCCGGTCCCCAGGCGCCGGTCGATCCTGTCCATTAATTCCCCAAAGGCCTGCCACGTTAAGCCGCTGGCAGGCAGCCGCAGCGCGATGGTAACGACGCCGAAATCATAGAGCCGGACCGTAACGCCTACTGTTGCCGTCGCCGCACCAAGCTGCAGCGAAATCTGTTCGAGCGTGACTTCTACGGGCGCTACGCCGAACGCCACCGCCTTCGGGTCTGCGGTGCTCAGCCGAGCGCGCGTGCTGGACGATCGCGCCCGTTCCCGCCAGAGCGATTCAGCCATTGGCAGATTGATGGAGTA
>DATKFJ010000055.1:0-5488 GCA_035511435.1 Acetobacteraceae bacterium
GGCCTGAGCGAGGACGCGCTGTGCGAGGCGTACTTGGAAAAACTCGACGCGGCGATCGCCGACCTGCAGGCCTCAGGCGAGGGCGTCGCGGCGATGATCGTCTGCTCGATCCTGGCCAACGAAGGCCTGCCCGACATCCCCGCCGACTTCATGCCTCGCGCCGCAGCGAGGGTACGGGAAGTTGGCGGCATGGTGATCGCCGATGAGGTGCAGGCCGGCTACGCCCGCACCGGCCATTGGTGGGGCTACGAGGTGACCGGCTTCACCCCCGACATCGTCGTGACCGGCAAGCCGATGGGCAACGGATTGCCGCTCGCCGCCACCGCCGCGAGCCGCGCGCTGGTGGAAACCTTCCGCGCCAGGACGCGCTACTTCAACACCTTCGCCTCGTCCCCGCTGCAGGCGGCGGTTGGCATGGCGGTGCTGGATGAGATCGAGCAACGCGACCTCCGCAGCAACGTCGCCACCGTCGGCACCGCGCTGAAGGCCGCGCTGACCCAGCGCAAGGGCGCAAGTGACGCGATCGGCGACGTACGCGGCCACGGCTTGTTCATCGGTGTCGAGCTGGTCAGGCCCTCGGACAAGGCGCCCGACACGGACCTCGCCAAGCGTGTGATCAACCGGTTGAAGGACAAGGGCTTCCTGACCAGCAATGCCGGCGCGTTCGCCAACGTCGTGAAGATCCGCCCGCCGCTGCCGTTCGCGCAAACCGATGCCGCCGCATTCCTGGTCGCCTGGGATGAAACGATCGCCGAACTCGCGACATGACCGCAGAGGCAGAGCAGGCCTATGCACCGGCTGCGCTGCAGGCGCTTGCGGCGTTTGGCGTTGAGCCAGCCGAGCTGCGCTTTGTGCATCTGAGCGAGAACGTCACCTTCCGCGTAACCGATGGACGCGATGGGTCGCCGTTCGTGCTGCGGCTGCATCGGCCCTGGTACCACGACATCGCCGCCCTGCGTTCGGAGCATTTGTGGACCCGCGCACTGGTGCAGGCTGGCATTGCGGCCCCCGAGCCGCTGCTGACACAGGCGGGCGAGAATTTTGTCCATGTCGAGATCGCCGCAACCGGGGAACGCCGCTGGGCTGGCCTCGCGCGTTGGGTGGAAGGCGAACTGCTCGCCGATGTGGTTGCACGTGAAACCGACAGCGCGGCGAACGCACGCCACTTTGCGCACATTGGCACCATCATGGCGGCGATGCATGACCAGGCCACAAGCTGGACACCGCCCGACGGATTCCAGCGGCACGCGCTCGACGCAGATGGGCTGATGGGGCCGGAGCCGTTCTGGGGGCCATTCTGGGACCATCCCATTTTCTCCTCCGCCGAACGCGACACGCTGCTCGGCACGCGGGACCGGCTGCACGCGGCACTGACCCGCTATGGCAAGCCTGCGCGCACATTCAGCCTGATCCATGCCGACCTGCATCCGCGCAACGTGCTGATCGACGGCGCGCACGCCACGGTTATCGACTTCGACGATGCCGGGTTTGGCTGGCACCAGTACGACCTCGCGGTGGCGCTGATCGCCTATCAAGACCATCCCGATTTCGTCATGTTCCGCGACGCCTGTATCGCGGGCTATCGGTCAGTGCGCACGATCTCGGACGCGGACCTCGCGCTGCTGCCGATGTTCCTGCTGATCCGCGACATGGCACAGATGGGCTGGTTCCATCAGCGTCCGGAACTGCCGCGGTCGGCGGTACTGCCGCTGATCAAGGAGCGCATCTGCTCCAAGGCGGCGGACTTCGAGCCGCTAATCTGAGACGCGACGGATTGCGTCTGAGACGCGGCGGATTGCGTTCGGCGGCTCCAGGGCCGCGATCCGCTCCCCATTGTCCTGCACGGTCACGGCGGCCATGACGCCATCGTCGAATCCACCGGCCGCCTTGCAGCGTTCGTTGGTGGCTTCCGTTCGCCGAACCCCTTCAAAGCGGCCACGCAGCTTTAGGCCATGGATTGTCGATCGGGATCCTCAAAGACCATTGATCGGCGTCGGGGTGGCCATCCTTGGAACACGCAGCGCTAAGTCCTATGTGATGTCCTTGAGAAGTCAGTGAAACCGGAAAGCGACAATGGCGAGCGGGTGGGCCCGGGACGGAGCTGTGCAGGACCAGATCGACGATACCGTCATAGACGGCGTCATGAGAGCGCGGGCGAACATGTCGACGGGTAAGGGAGAGACCCATTGCCTTGAATGCGGCGACGAAATCCCGGAAGCGCGCCGCCGTGCGGTGCGCGGAGTCCAGACCTGCATAACGTGTCAGTCGGCGCGTGATCGTCGTCCGGCGAACATCGGGTTCAACCGCAGCGGAAACAAAGACAGTCAGCTCAAATAGCGCTGGTCGTGTCAGCAACAAGATGATGAACGCATCAGTGGGACTGGCCGCATTCAACGGAAAGAAATATCTGAACCTCGAGACCTACCGCAGAAGCGGCAACGGTGTCCGTACCCCTGTCTGGTTTGCAGTCGCACCCGCGAATGCTCCAGCTGCCAACGCTCAGAGGCTCTATGTCTATACAACTGCAGACTCGGGCAAGGCCAAGCGCATACGCCACAGCGGCGTGGTCAAGATCGCCCCTTGCGATGCGCGTGGAAACGTGTCCGGCCAATGGATCGATGCCCGCGCCGAGATCGTCAGCGGCCAAGAGTTCGTCCACGGTATGCGGCTTATCAATCACAAGTATCGTCCGTGGAAGCAGATCCTCGATTTATCTGCACTGCTGTTTCGCCGTCATGAACGCATTATGCTCGCGATCCGGCCGGTCTGAGGCGCTCGCCTCTCGATAGTCCTGTCCGGTCAGCGACGTGACGTCTCCGCCCGCAAGGTGCGCCTCTCTCGGGCGAAGGTCTGACACCATAAGTTTCGGCGCACACTGACCAAAAAGGAGGGGAACATTCGTAACCAATTGGGGCTGGCACGTTTGCGTCCGACCTGTAGCATCGTTGGCATGCTGACGCTCCGCACCTCCTTCCTTATTGCTGCCCTGCTGCTTGGCCTGACCGGGTGTGCCACCTACGATCCGCCCATCCAGGGCGACCACGCGTCGGAACGATACAAAGCTGATCTTGAGAAGTGCCGCACGTCCTCGACCGAGACCGTTCGGCTCAAAGACGCTGCTACCCTTCAGAGCTGGATTGTATCCCCTTTCACCGGGCCTCCCGCGGTTCGTGCCGCGATCCGGTCGTGCATGGTTGGCAAAGGGTATGTGCTCGACAAGGCCGATTGACGGCTGGCAGTCGGGAAGAGGTTTGCTGGGCGTTCACTCGCGCTGCTGCCTGCACACTCGTGCGGCCACCAATTCGCGGGCCGCTATACCGAAGGCATCAGCCATTTCACTGCGTCCATGACTGCCCCGGTTGCCTGCGGTTGGAGCGGCTGCCAGGTGGACCTTACACCCACTGAAAAGCGCCGCCTCTCACGGCGCACATGCGATGCTGACGTGACCTACTTCATGGGCGCGGGAGTCTGCGTCGGGTCATGATGAACGTTGTTCGAGCCTGGCCCCCCTACTGCCAGTTAAGACCGCAAGGAGGCACCACGATACGGAAACACTGTCACAGTCGTGGCGAAAACCGCACTGGGTCCAAGCCTACCGTACCAGAAGCGCCATCGCCTCCTTTAGCCCAGTCCCACTATCGATCGTATTCCACGCTGCGAACGCCCGCGCCGCGCCATCCACCCCCAGCGCCGGCTCAGCCAGCGAGCGGAACTTCGCAGCGACCTCATCGTCGTCCATCGGATTGGTGTTGTCGCCGCGCGGATTGGCGATTTCAATCGAGCGACGCCTACCATCGGTGGCGAACGCCTCGACGCGCATGACGATTTGCGCCGGATACAGCGCCTCGATCGCGGCGTCCTCCCGGACGGTGACCTTCGCCATCAGCGGCCGCAGCGAGGGATCCCGGTATGCAGCTTCATCGAACGAAGCCAACGTGATCGTGCCATCGACCAACGCGCGAGCAAAGATGAACGGCAGGCTGTGATCGGCCGTTTCTCGGGTGGAGGGATCCCATTTCTCCGGCTCGCTGCCGATTTCGTGCCACGCGGACCAATAAGTCGCGATGTCGATGCCGGCGATATCGGCCGCCCCGATTTCCTCACGCAACCGCAACGCCGCCCAAACCCCCGCCTGGGCGTTATATTCCACCGGCCAGTATTTCAGGCGGATCCAGGGGAACTTCCACTCGCCGCCATCGACGCCGAATTTGTCCAGTTCGAAAGGGCCGGTGATCTGCTCCCACAGCCCGTGTCGGCCCTCGAACGGGGCGTCGGGACCGGTCATTCCGTCGGCCGCCAGCAATGTGGCAAACACCGCGTTGCGGATCGCGAAGGCGGTGGCGGCGCCTTTCCACAGCGACAGCTTGCCGGCCCTTGTATTGCGCATCGGCACATTGGCCACCGACGTGATGGACACGGCATGCGCCAGGCGCTCCACCGGCAGACCCAGCAGATTGCCGAGCCCGCAGGTGGTGGCGATGCCGATGACATAGCCCTGGTCCCAACCGCGCTCCCGCATCTTCGTCGGCGGGATCATCTGGAAGGCGACCTCATACGCCACCACCATCGCGGTCAGCAGGCGCCTTCCGTCGGCCCCCGACGAACCGGCGAGCGCCAGCAACGCGCCCAGCATGTCGGACGGATGCCCGGCGTGCCAGGCGTCGTTGAAATCGAGGTAGCGGATCATGACGGTATTGAGGAACGCGGCCTCTTCGGCGGGCGCCGACGCGTTGCTGCCGATGACGGCGCCAGCGTGGCGTGAAGGAGCGGCGCCCTCGGCGATTCGGCGGCCGATCCGGGCCGCCTCGCAATCCAGCCCGCCAAACGCGCAGCCGATCGCGTCGATCAGGCTGCGACGCGCGTGATGCAGAATGGCCTGGGGTATCTGCTCATAGGCCAGGGAGGCAGCGAATGTCGCGAGGCGCTGCGTCAGGTTGTCCATCGTGGCCTATTTCCTTGCGAATTCACCGGTAACCCGAATCAACGGCCCGGCGTTAATGCCGGCACCGCGCTTCCGGGCCGGCTCGTGGCGCCAAACCGCGCCGGCATGACGAGTACCGCGGCGGTGACGAATGCGATGCCGCCGAAAATCATGGCGGCGCTGAAGCTGTCGGTCACAGTGCGCAGCCAGCCGAACACGAACGGGCCAACAAAACCCCCGAAATTGCCGACCCCGTTGGCGATCGCCATGCTGGCCCCGGCGGCATCCTTCGGCACGGAATCGGCGACCAGAATCCAGTACGTGGTGATCCGTCCGAACCAAAGCGCCACCGTCAGCGTCAGGCAACACAGCAACAGAACAAAATGATCTTGGCCGAGGCCAGCAGCCAGCAGCATGAACACGCCCGCCAGAAATGTGGGGACCAGCATGTGCCACTTCCGCTCCCGCCTTCGGTCCGAGCTGTACGACAGCAGCAGCGCCATGCCGATGCTGGCGACATACGGGATCGCGCTCAGCAGCCCCGACATTCCGATCGTATGCCCGGCC
>DATKFJ010000056.1:0-13546 GCA_035511435.1 Acetobacteraceae bacterium
CTGATCAGCGTGGGCCACCGCGTCGAACTGGAAGACTACCACGATCGCAAACTGACGCTGCATCGTCACGCCACGCGGGTGCAAATGGCAGCCGGCGAGAATATCCAGCGTGGTCGTCGCCTCTCCAACCTGCTGCGTCGCTCGCTGCGTCCGCGTCCATCGCCTGATCCATCGAGTCCCGTATCGAGTTGATAATCCGCGTCACCAACCCGCCTGGCCTGCCGCCTTCACCCAACCACCATCGCAACCGCCGCCCGCAAAGCCTCGATCCCCTGCCCCGTCGCGCTGCTGGTAACCAGCACGTCCGGGTGCGCCGCGGGATGCCGCCGCGCCAGCACCTCCACCTCCGCCACCTTGCGCTCCAACGCCGGCGGCTTCACCCCATCCACCTTGGTCAGCACCAACTGGAAAGTCACCGCCGCGCGGTCCAGCAACACCATCACCGCGCCATCGGCATCCTTCAGCTCGATCCGTGCATCCAGCAGCAGCATGACGCGCCGCAGCGTTGGCCGCCCGCGCAGGTATTCGAACATCAGCCCCTGCCAGTCGTGCTTCACCGCGCGACTGGCGCGCGCGTAGCCATAGCCCGGCATGTCCACCAGCGTCAGCCGTCCGCCGACATCGAAGAAATTCAACTGCCGCGTCCGCCCCGGCTCGCCCGAAACCCGAGCCAGCGCGCGCCGCCCCGTCAGCGCGTTCAGCAGCGACGACTTCCCCACATTGGAACGCCCGGCAAACGCGACTTCCGCCCCCGCGACCGGCGGCAACTGATCCAACCGTTGTGCGGCGTAAAAGAACCGGCATTCGGCGGCGAACAGTGTCCGCCCCGCTTCGATCGCCGCGGCTTCCTCGTCGGTCAGGTGCGCGCGAGCCCCGGCCGCGCCAGCCGCGTCCGCCGCATGATCAGCCATTGCTGCGCGATGGACAGTGTGTTGTTCCAACTCCAGTAAATCACCAGCCCCGCCGGGAATCGCGCCAGCATGAAGGTGAAGATGATCGGCATGAACTGGAACATCCGTGCCTGCACCGGATCGGGCGGCGGCGGGTTGAGTTTCTGCTGCAGGAACATCGTCATGCCCATGATCAGCGGCCACGCGCCCAGATGCAGGAACGGCGAGATCACCGTCGGATCGAACGGCAGCAGCCCGAACAGATTGAACACGTTGGTCGGATCAACCTGTGACAGATCGTGGATCCAGCCAAAGAACGGCGCCTGACGCATTTCGATGGTGACGAAGATCACCTTGTACAACGAGAAGAACACCGGAATCTGCACCACCATCGGCAGGCAGCCCGACGCCGGGTTGACCTTCTCTGTGCGGTACATCGCCATCATCTCTTGCTGCATCCGCTGCGGCTCATCCTTGAACCGTTCGCGCAGTGCCTGCATCTTCGGCGCCAGCAGCTTCATCTTGCTCATCGAGCGGTACGAGTAGTTCGCCAGCGGGAAGAACAGCGCCTTGGCGAACACGGTGAACACCATGATCGCCAGCCCGAAGTTCCCCAGCACCGAGTTCAACCAATCGATCGCCAGGAAGATCGGCCGCGTGAGGAACCAGAAATATCCCCAGTCCACCGCATAATCGAACCGCGGAATCCCAAGTCGTTCCTCGTACGAATGCAGCAGCGAAACGACCTTGGCGCCGGTGAATACATGCGAGGCCAGGCTTGCCGCACCGCCAGGCGCAACCGTCTCCGGCTGCTGCGTGACGTAGTCCACCTGATAATGGTCGCCGTTCTCCTCGATATGGCGGAAGTTCACGGTGGACGCGACGGACTGATCCGGAACCATCGCCGTCAGCCAGTATTTGTCGGTGATTCCCGCCCAGCCGCCGGTCGAGGTCGCGTCATAGGCGATGCCGTCCTTCTTATCGCCCTCGCTCTTCGCCTTGGCGTAGGTGTCCTCCTGCAGCGTATTGTCGACAACGCCCAGCAGACCCTCGAACAGGATGTAATAGCCCGCCACCTCCGGCGTGTAGTCGCGCCGGATGCGCGCCCAGGGAAACAACTTCACCGACGCGTTGGTAGCGTTCTTCACCGACTGCTGCACGCTGAACATGTAGTCGTCGTCTACCGACAGAGCGATCTGGAAGGTCAGCCCGGCGCCATTGTCCCACGACAGCGTAACCGGATGATCGATGCTCAACGTGATGGCCGATGCAGTCCACATGGTATCGTTGTCGGGCAGCTTGACCTGTTCGCCCGGCGCGGCGGTCCAGCCATACTGCACGTAATACGGATGGTCCTCCGAACGCGGCTCGAGCAGCCGGACATTCGGCGAATTCGGCTCCAGCGTCTCGCGATAGTCGGTTAGCACCACGTCATCGATGCGCGCGCCGAGCAGGCTGATGGAGCCCTGTACGCGCGGCGCGACGATCTTCACCCGCGGCACGTTCTTCGGCACCGTCGGCACGGCGGCCTGTGCCGCCGCACCGGGCGAACCCTGCGGAGGCGCGGCAGGTGACGCCGGTGGCACGGTTCCGTTGCTGGCGGTCTGCTGCGTTGGCGGCGGCTTCGGCAGATGCGGCGCGATCAGCAACTGGAAGCCCAGCAGAATGGCAACCGAGATCGCAATCGCCAGGAACAGGCGCTTCTGGTCCATCACGCCCTCGTTCGGCAATCGCAGGCGGGAACCGGGTCGTAGCCGCCTTCATGCCATGGATTGCAGCGCAGGATACGGCGCGCCGCCAACCCGCTGCCGCGCATGGCGCCGTGGCCGCGGAACGCTTCCACGGCATAATCGCTGCAACTTGGCATGAACCGGCAATTCGCGCCGATCACCGGCCGAATGGTCCATTGATAGGCCCGCACCAACCCGACAGCGACATGTGCGGCCGGGGTCAAGCCACGCCTGCCTTCGCCAAGGCCCGGCGCAGATCCTCCTGCAAGGCGGTAAACGGCCGTCCGCGCGTACCGGCGCGACCGACCAGCACCAGATCCACCCCGGCAACCGGCCGTGCGGCCATCACCAGCCTTGCGGCTTCCTTCAGGCGGCGGCGGGTGCGGTTGCGGATCACGGCGTTGCCGATCTTCTTTGTCACGGTGAAACCAAGCCTTGCGGGACCAGCATCCTCGCGGCGCAGCGCCTGCAACACGAGGCCCGGCATCGGCGCCTTGCGTCCCTTGGCCGCGGCACGCAGGAACTCCACACGCCGCGTCAGGCGGCCGGGCGCGGTCAAGGCCTGCCCCGAATCAGGCCGACAGACGCTTGCGGCCCTTGGCGCGGCGGTGGGCCAGCACCTTGCGGCCTCCGACAGTCGCCATGCGCGAGCGGAACCCATGCCGCCGCTTGCGGACCAGCTTCGACGGTTGATAGGTGCGCTTCACAGCCGCTTCTCCGATGATGTCCGGCGTCCCGTGCAAGCACGGGTAAGGGCGCCCCACCTGGCGCCCGTCGCAGGCGGCGGCTTATACGGGCGCGGTCTGGGGCCGTCAATCGCAGCACGCTGGCTGTCGCGGGTAATCCCATCGTTCGTCGCTTAGTCGGCCTGGCGATCGACCGGCCCGCAGCACCGCCTGATCCCGCAGCACCACCTCACCCCTCACTACCGCATCACCGCTCACTACCCCATCACCCCTCGCTACCCCATCACATTGTCATGCGACAGATCGCCGAAATACACTACATGCTCCCGCCATGCGCTCGTTCCGCCGATTCTGGCCGCTCGGCCTGTTGCTTGCTGCAATCATCGCCGCCTGGGCCAGCGGGCTGGCCCACCAGATCAGTTGGGCCTCTCTGGCACGCAACCAGGTCGCGCTGAGCGCCTGGGTCGCAACCCACCCCGTTGTGGCGCCAGCACTTTATATGATCATCTATGCCACCACCGTCGCCCTCTCGCTGCCCGAGTCAGCCGTGCTGACCGTGGCGGGCGGCCTCCTGTTCGGCACCCTGTTCGGCGGGGCGCTGGCGGTCGTCGGGGCTTCAATTGGCGCCCACGCCCTGTTCCTGGCCGTGCGCTACAATCTGGCCGATGCAATCGCTGCCCGCAGCGGCCGGTTCCTCGACCGCATTCGGCCCCGGCTGGAACAGAACGGCTTCAGCTACCTGCTGGCGATCCGGCTGCTGCCCGCCTTCCCGTTCTGGCTGGTCAACCTCGCCGCTGGCTTAAGCGGTATGCGCCTGTTGCCCTATGCCGCCGCCACCGTGATCGGGATCATGCCGGCAACCTTCGTCTACGCCTCGATCGGCTCCGGCATCGGCGAAGTACTGGCGACCGGCGGCACGCCCGACCTCGCAGTGATCTTCGCGCCGCACATCCTGGGCCCGCTGATCGCGCTGGCCGTGCTGTCGCTGCTGCCGGTCGCCTGGCGGCATTGGAAACGCTCCGATGCCTGACTTCGACCTGGCGGTGATCGGCGCCGGCGCGGCCGGTCTGTCGGTCACCGCGGTCGCCGCGCAACTCGGCATCCGCGTCGCCCTGATCGAGCGCGACCGCATGGGCGGCGACTGCCTCAATTTCGGCTGCGTGCCCAGCAAGGCGCTGCTCGCCGCGTCCCATGCCGCGCAGGCTGCCCGAGGCGCCGCACGTTTCGGCCTGCACCTGCCCGAACCGGATATCGACTGGGCCGCCGTCCACACCCACGTCCACGGCGTCATCGCCAGCATCGCGCCAATCGATTCCGAAGCCAGGTTCCGTGCCCTCGGCGCCACCGTGCTGCGCGGCGAGGCGCACTTCGTGGCACCCGACGCACTGACCGTGGATGGCAGGCGTCTCACCGCCCGCCGCATCGTCATCGCCGCCGGGAGCAACGCCTTCATTCCGCCAATCCCCGGCTTGGCGCGCGTCCCATACCTCACCAATACCACCATCTTCGACACGCCGGATCGCCCGGACCATCTGTTGATTCTGGGCGGCGGTCCCATCGGCCTGGAGATGGCCGACGCTTTCGCGGGTCTCGGCTGCCGCGTCAGCGTGGTCGAGACCGCCACCATTGCCGGCAAGGAAGACCCCGAACTGGTCGCCGGACTGCGCGACGCCCTGTCCGCGCGCGATATCACCCTGCTGGAAGGCGCGCACGTGGTGGCCGTCGAGTCAGGACCCATCCTCCGCCTCGACGATGGGCGAACGATCGCCGGCAGCCACCTGCTGGTAGCGGTCGGTCGGCGGCCCAACCTGGATGCGTTCGATCTGCCGGCCGGCAACGTGCGGGCCAGCCCCGCCGGCATCGCCACCGACAGCGGCCTGCGCAGCCTGACCAACCGCCGCGTCTACGCCGTGGGCGACATCGCCGACCCGCGGGGCATCGGTCCGCGTGCCTTCACCCATGTCGGCTCCTACCATGCCGGCATCGTCATCCGCCGCGCGCTGTTCCGCCTGCCGGCACGCCTGAACTATGCCGCCCTGCCCCGTGTCACCTACACCAGCCCCGAGCTTGCCCAGGCCGGCATGACCGAGGCCGAAGCCCGCGCCGCCGGCCACGACGTACGGGTGCTGCGCTGGCCCATGGCCGACAACGATCGCGCGGTCGCCGAACGCGACACCGTCGGCCTGGTCAAACTCGTCGTCGCCGGCAACCGCGTGCTCGGTGCCGGCATCGTGGCGCCAAACGCGGGCGAGATGATCGGCCTGTGGGCGCTGGCCATCGCGCAACGCGTAAAACTCAGCGCGCTGGCATCGCTGATCGTCCCCTACCCAACCCGCTCGGAAGCCGGCAAGCGCGCCGCCGCCAGCTTTTTCGCCCCGAGCCTGTTCGCGCCGCGCACGAAGTCGCTGGTCCGCTGGTTGACACGGTTGCCGTGAGCAATGCTTTCGCCCACTTTGCGGTCATGACGGAAGCGTCCGCCAAGATGCCGCGCGTCAGGCCGCGACAGAGCCTGTCAGGTCGCCTTTGGCTGCTGACAACGCTCGCCGTGGTGCTCAGTGAGATCGTCGTCTTCCTCCCCTACGTCGCACACGAACGAGCCAACTGGTTGCTCGGTCGCGTAGAGGACGCCTCGATTGCGGTCCTCTCCGCCGCCGGCAGTCCGCTGAACGCGGCGAAGCGCAATGAATTGTTGCGGCTATCCGACACCGAGGCAATCCGCCTGGTCGGCGCGGACGGAGCGGTCGTCACGGTCGGCGACGCCGCCGCCCCCGCGCAGGCCACGATCGATCTGCGGCAAGAGGACCAATTCACCAGGATCCGCCGCGCGCTGCGTGCCATGATCATCGCCGAGGATCGACTTGTCCGCGTCACCGCTGACAGCCCTTATCGCCGCGCAAGCGAAGTGCAGCTGCTGCTGCACGAACAGGGCCTGAGCCGCGCACTGCGCCAATTCGCCGGGGATTTTGCCGTCCTGGCCCTGCTGATCGCTGGGGTGACCGGCGGGCTGGTCTATCTCGCGGTGCTGATGCTGCTGGTGCAGCCGATGCGCCGCATCACCCGCAGCATCGTCGCATTCCGCGCCAACCCCGAACACACGCCGCCGCTCGATTCCGACAATGTAACGGTGCTGCCGAATGACGAGATGGCCGTGGCTGGCCGCGAACTGGCCGCCATGCAACAGGAATTGCGCGCCGCCCTCTGGCGCAACGCGAGGCTCGCCGCCCTCGGCACCGTTGTCGCCAAGGTGAGCCACGACCTGCGCGGCATTCTGACGCCGGCGCTGCTGACCGCGGAGCGGCTGCAAATGAACGCCGATACCAAGGTGCAGCGCGCGGGTGAGACCCTGGTGCTCGCCGTCGACCGCGCCACCGATCTCGTGCGGAGCACACTGGACTATGCGCGCGAGGGTCCGCCGCCACTGGAACTCGCCCCGGTCGAGTTGGCGCGCCTAGTGAATGAAGCGGCCGAAACGGCGCGGCCGGCCAACCGAACCTTCGTGCTGGACAATGCGATCGATCTCGCGGTCCTGGTGCGGGCGGACCGCATCCAGTTGTTCCGCGTGCTGGTGAACCTGCTGAAGAATTCCGCCGAAGCCGGCGCGAACGGCGCGCGGATCACCGCCGATCAACCCGGCCCGACCGTGGTCATCGAAATCGCCGATGACGGTCCGGGTCTGCCCCAGGCAGTTCGCGCGGAGCTGTTCCGTCCGTTTGCCAGCAGTGGCCGACGCGGCGGCACCGGGCTCGGCCTGGCCATCGCACGCGATCTGATGGTGGCGCATGGCGGCGGCATCGAACTGGTCACGACCGGCGAAACCGGCACGATGTTCCGCCTGAGCCTGCGGGCGGCCGAACCCCCGGCCACGCAATCCCCGGCACAACAGGGCGGTGCGCGCATTGCTCCCGCTGCGTCGGCAGACGTATAGGACGCCGACGCAACGGATCAGACAGGAGGCTGACGTGGCATTATATGGTTGGCTCGTGCTCGCAGCGACCTGCGCGGTCGGCATTATCGGACTGCTGCTGGCCGCATCGGATAATGCCGGCTCCGCCTCGTGCGTCGGTTTCGACCTGTTTCTCGTCGCGGTCGCCTACGCGTTCGTGCTGATCAAGCGGCACTTCGACCGCGTCGACCAGATGCGCCACTGATATGGCCCGCACCGCAGCGGTTTGGGATCCGGCACAGTACCTCAGATTCGCCAACGAGCGGCTGCGTCCCGCGCTCGATCTGCTGGCGCAGGTGCCGCTCGACGCGCCGGCGCACGTGGTCGATCTGGGATGCGGCGCGGGCAACGTCACCGCGATCTTGCGGCAGCGCTATCCCGCAGCCGAGGTGGTGGGCGTCGACAACTCCGCGTCGATGCTGGACAAGGCGCGCGCCGCGACGCCGGATTGCCGGTTCGAACAGGCCGACTTCTTCCAGTGGCAGTCGCGCGTGGCGCCGGACCTGATCTACTCGAATGCCGCGCTGCATTGGGCGGACCGCCATCCGGTCCTGTTTCCCCGCCTGCTGTCGCTGCTCGCCCCGACCGGCGTGCTGGCCGTGCAGATGCCGATGATGCACGATACGCCCTTGCGCAGGCTGCCGCTGGAGATCGCCGTATCAGGCCCCTGGGCGGAGCATCTGCGTGGCATCGTGTCCGCCCCCGACGTGCTGTCACCAGTGGAATACTGGGACCTGCTGCGCCCGCATGTCGCGTCGCTGGACATGTGGCAGACCACCTACATGCACGTGCTGTCCGGTGAGCACGCGGTGATGGAATGGGCATCCGGCAGCAGCCTGCGCCCGTTTCTCGACAAGCTGCCGCAGGACCAGAAGCAAGCGTTCGGGCAGGCATACTCCGACGCCACGCGGCCGCACTATCCGCGCCGTCCCGATGGCACCACACTGCTGCCGTTCCAGCGGCTGTTCATGGTGGCGCGGAAGGCGTGAGACATGCCGACTGAATCCGTGTCGCAGACGCGTCCACCCAATCTCCTGTTCATCATGGCTGACGACCTCGGCTATGCCGATGTCGGCTGCTACGGACGGCGCGAGCTGTCCACGCCGAACATCGATCGCATCGCTGAACGCGGCGTGCAACTGCGCCACGCCTACGCCAATTCGGCGATCTGTTCGGCGACGCGTCTCGCCCTGATCACCGGTCGCTATCAGTATCGCCTGCCGCTCGGTCTCGAGGAGCCGCTGGCCGGCAAGCCCGATGTCGGGCTGCCACCGGAACATCCGACCCTGCCATCGCTGCTGCAACAGGTCGGATACCGGACCAGCCTGGTGGGCAAATGGCATCTCGGGATGCCGCCCACATTCGGCCCGTCACGCAGCGGCTATGACCGGTTTTTCGGCATTCGCAGTGGCGCGGTGGACTACTACACGCACGAAAACCCACGCGGGGATCACGATCTTTGGCAAGGCGATGATCCGGTCAGGTGCAATGGCTATCTGACCGGCATTCTCGGCGACCGGGCCGTGGATACGGTGAACGATTACGCCGCCGGCGGACAGCCCTTCCTGCTGAGCCTGCATTTCAACGCGCCGCACTGGCCATGGGAAGCGCCAGGCGACACCGCTGAATCCGAACGTCTGCGCGGCAGCAACCTGCGCCATTTCGACGGCGGCACCCAGCGCACCTATTACCGCATGATCGAGGCGATGGATCTCCAGATCGGCCGCGTGCTGCAAGCCTTGGAAGCGCACGACCTGTCCGACAACACCATTGTCATATTCACCAGCGACAATGGCGGCGAGCGGTTCTCCGATACCTGGCCGTTCACCGGCATCAAGACCGAGCTGCTGGAAGGCGGCCTTCGCGTTCCGGCAGTGATCTGTTGGCCGGCACGCATCCCCGCGGGCCAGATCAGCGATCAGGTGACGATAACGATGGACTGGTTCGCAACGCTGCTGGCGGCGGCCGGCACCGCGCCGCACAGCGACTATCCCTCGGATGGCATGGATCTGCTGCCGATACTGACCCGACACCGCGATCCAGTGCGTCGAAAACTGTTCTGGCGCTACAAGACGAACGCGCAGCGCGCCGTCCGCGATGGTGATTTCAAGTATCTCATGATCCGGGGAAATACGTTTCTGTTCGACGTGGTCAGCGATCCGAGGGAACGCGCCAACCTGAAAGCGCGCCGCAAGGAGATGTTCGACCGCATGGTGGCGGATTGGGATGCCTGGAACATGACGATGCTTCCGCAGATTCCAGACAGCTTCGGCGAGACTTACACGGCGGCGCAACTGGCTGACCACATCGGCGCACGGTAGAATTGGCGTCGCGACTGTTCAGCATTCCCAACGGCTCACCAGCTTCAGCCGCGCCATCTGTCCGCGGCGCAAAATGACGACGGCACGCTGACGGAACCGCGCGGCAAGTCGGATAATCGGCCGAGGGTCCCCGGCCACCAGCAGCATTGCCTCGCGCCAGCGATGCAGCGAACCCGACGCATCGAGCACCACGAACCGGTGCAGACACCGGCGCAACCGCCGTTGCATGCGCTGGTTCCAGCCTGTCGGCATGCGTCGCGACAACGGATTCCACGCGGTGACAAGGACGGCAACCCGGGCATCGACCGCCGCGAAAAACACTCCCGGCACCCGCCGCGCGACACGCACTGCGATCCCGGCGGCCAGGTAATCGGTCTGCCGATACGCACGCAGCAGTCGCGCTGGGATTGCCCGCTCGGACAATTGGCATTGATCGCTGACTCTGCGTGCAAATTCCTCCCCCTCCATTTGCCGCAGTGGGCAGAGGGAGGCGTGCGTATCGCACCAACGGTGGGCGCGCCGAACCCTCTCCCAATCCCCTCCCGCAACGGCAGTGCGACGCATGGAAATCCCCCTGCGCACGCCACGTGTCCTTATGCCCATGCGGCTACGCCCGGCCACCGCAGTTGGGTAGATGCCGTCCCGAGTACGTCGATGCTGTCGCCCCGGAACTGACCCCGAGCCATGCGCTGCTCGTGGCGCGCGCTCCGACGGCGAAGACGATTGCACCCCGCAAACGCAGACCACAGGGAGGCGCCAGCACCCAACACTACACGCCCGCACTACACGCCCGCGCGCGCCTCACTGAACTCGGCGTCGCGGTGCACGTGCACCGACATCAGCAACCCGAAGCCGATCATCACGGTGATCATCGCCGATCCACCGTGCGAGACCAGCGGCAGCGGCACGCCACCCACCGGGATTACGCCCATCACCATGGCGACGTTGACGAACACGTACAGGAAAAAATTGGTGGCGATGCCGAATGCCACCAGCCTGCCGAACTGGTGGCGGCAGCGCAGCCCGATCGCCATGCCGCCGAGTATGATCAGGCACAGCAATGCCATCAGCGCCACGCCGCCGACGAAGCCGAACTCCTCGCCGATCATGGTGAAGATGAAGTCGGTCTGCTTTTCCGGCAGGAAATCCAGATGCCCCTGCGTACCTTGCAGGTACCCTTGGCCCCACATCCCGCCCGAACCCAACGCGATCTTCGACTGGATGATATTATAGCCGGCGCCCAGGGGATCGGTCGCGGGATTGAGGAACGTGTCTATGCGTGCCCGCTGATAGTCGTGCAGATGGGAATACACGATGCGCGCCGCAAACGGGATCGGCAGCAGCACCAGCACGAACTTCCACCATCGCACGCCGGCTGCGAAGAACAGCGACGCGCCCAGCGCCGCGGTGATCACAGCGGTACCTAGGTTGGGCTCCTTGACGATCAGCCCCACCGGCACCAGCACGGCGAGCAGCGGCGGCAGCAGGAACAGCGGATTGCCGATCCGCTCCCACGACGCACGGTGGAACCACGACGCCAGCGCCAGCACCAGAGCGATCTTCATCAACTCGGACGGCTGGATCTGCAAGCCGCCGAACTCGATCCAGCGTTGCGCGCCCTTGCCGATATGTCCGTAGCGCGCCACCACCACCAGCAGCCCCAGCGCGACAAAATAACTCGGCCACGCCAGCCGCGCGAGAAAGCGGATATCGATCATGGCGATGCCGATCATCAGCACCAGACCGGTGGCAAAACGCAGCACGTGACGCGTGGCGTACGGTTCCGCCGCGCCACCCGCGGCGCTGTACAATGCGACGTACCCAACCGCCGCCAGGTTGCACAGCAATATCACGTACAGCCAGTTGATCTGCCAGAGCTTGGTGCCAAGGTCGAACGAGGTCTCCCGCCACAGCCGCCCTTCCCTCATCGCGATGTCTCACGGTCGGCGACCTGTGCGCCCGGCAACACGTCGCGCCCGCCGGGATCGCGCCGCAACGTGTCGGTCATGATGTCGCGCGCGATCGGCCCGGCCATGGCAGCACCCGCGTTGCCATGCTCTACCACGACCGACAGCGCATAGCGCGGCGCGTCGTACGGTGCAAAGGCGACGAACAGCGCATGCGGGCGGTCCTCCCACGGCAGCTTCGAGCTGTCGAAATTGCCCTGTTCGCGCTGCTCGCGCGACACGCGCCGCACCTGCGACGAACCGGTCTTGCCGGCCATCTGCCAGCGCGGATCGGTCAGCCTCGCCTGGGGCGCGGTGCCGCCCGGTTCATTCACCACCGCCCACATGCCCTCGCGGACGATGTGTAGAAAACGTTGGGACAGATCGAGTGCCGGCCAGTCCTCCGGCTGCGATCCGGGCTGCATCTCGCCGGCCAGCTTGCGCGTCAGGTGCGGTTCCACCTTGCGGCCGGTCGCGACCCGCGCCGCGTAGGTCGCAAGCTGCAATGGCGACACCTGGATGTAGCCCTGGCCGATGCCCGCAACGACGGTGTCGCCGAGGTTCCACGCGTGGCCCTCGCCGATGCGCCATTCGCGTGTCGGGATCAAACCGTTGCGGACGCCCGGCAGATCGATCTCCAGTTCCGTTCCCAACCCGAAGCGATGCGCCATCGCCGCGATGCGGTCGATGCCCGTGCGCCTGGCGGTCTCATAAAAGAACACGTCGCAACTGTTCTTCAGGCCGCCGCGCAGATCCAGCGTGCCGTGGCCGCCCTTGCGCCAGCAATGGAACCGCGCGTTCCCCAGGTCGAAGTAGCCCGGGCAATTCACGGTATCGCCCGGCGTGATGATATTGGACTCCAGAGCCGCCATCGCCACCGCCATCTTGAACGTCGAGCCAGGCGCATACAGGCCCGCCGTAGCGCGATTGACCAGCGGCGTGCGCTTGTCCTGCGCCCAATCAGCCCACTGCGCCTGCGACACGCCGGAATTGAACAGCGAGGGATCGAACGATGGATTGGTTGCCATCGCCAGCACCTCGCCATTGCGGCAATCGAGCACCACGGCACTCGCCGACTGATCACCAAGATGGCCCAGCACCGCTTGCTGCAAGTCGGTATCCAGGGCCAGGCCGATTTCCTCCCCCGGCACGCCGTCCTGGCGGTCCAATTCGCGAATCACCCTGCCGACCGCGTTCACTTCAAGCTGCACCGCGCCGGCGCGGCCACGCAGGTCGAGATCGTACTGCTTTTCCAGCCCGGCGCGGCCAACCCGGATGCCGGGCAGCGCCAAAGCCGGATCGTCAGCGACATCCGCCTCGGTCGGGGGCGCCACGTAACCCACCACATGCGCCAACTGTTCGCCGAACGGATACACCCGCGTCGTGCCGACATCGACCAGTATGCCGGGCAGATCCGGCGCATTCACCTCGATCGCCGCCATGTCGTCCCAGTTCAGGAATTCGCGCACCAGCACGGGGATGAAGCGGCGATGGCGGCGCACTTCACGGTCGATCCGCGCCCGTTCAGCATCGCCCAGCGGTACGATTCGGGCGAAGTTGTCGAGCGTCGCCGCCACGTCCGTGGTCTGTTCGGCGATCAGCAATGCGCGCCAGTTCAGCTTGTTGCCGCCCACCACGGTGCCGAACCGGTCAAGGATGCGTCCGCGCGGTGGCGCGATCATCCGCGCGCTCACCCGGTTCTCCTCGGCCAGCGTCGCGTAGCGTGCGCCCTCGACCACCTGCACCTGGTAAAGCCGCGCAGCCAGGCCGCCCAGCAGTGCCACCTGGCCGCCCATCATCAGCAGGGCACGGCGGGTGAAGACGCCGGTGCGGCGCGTGTCACGTTTCATGGCATCCGCCGGCGTCTGCCGATGTAATGGCTCGTCCCTCGCCTTGCGGCAGGACGCAGGGGGAGAGATGTATCCGTTCGCCGACCATGGGCGTGCGGCACCCTCCCCCTACCTCCTGCCAAAAGGCGAAGGGAAAGATTGCGACTGCGCTGCACCACCATCTCAGGCCCGCTCCGGATC
>DATKFJ010000057.1:0-6837 GCA_035511435.1 Acetobacteraceae bacterium
AGTTCAAGCAGCAGAGCTTCCAGCTCTGGACGGCTCAGCGCGGAAAGCGAGGCTGGCGGCGGCACATAATGCAAAGAATCCAACGGGGCGAATCGGTGCAAGGAAAAACCGTGCCCGCGCCCCAGCTTTTGCCCCTCTTACCAGTCGGGTGCCGGGTTCACGTTTCCCTCGCCCGGCACCGCAGGCGGCGCCGAAGAGCTGCGATGCTATACCGTGGTGAAGAACGTCTCACATCTCACTGCGTAGCCGCGACCAGCACGGGATCGGCGCGATACAGATCAGGGAACAGGCGTTGCAGTTCCTTGATCTTCGGCAGGTCGTTGTAGACGATATACGGATTCGTCGGATGCCGCGTCAGGAAGTCCTGATGGTAGGCCTCGGCCGGATAGAACTCGCGCCCGGTCTCGATCGTTGTCACCACCGGCGCACTGAATATGTGCGCCTGATTGAGCTGGGCGATATAGGCGTTGGCAATGTCCGCCTGTTCCTTGGTTCCAGGAAAGATCGTTGAACGATATTGCGTGCCACTGTCGGGACCCTGACGGTTGAGTTCCGTCGGGTCGTGGGCGACCGAGAAGTAGATTTGCAGGATATGGCCATAGCTGATGCGATGAGGGTCGAACGTGACGCGGACAGATTCAGCGTGGCCGGTTACGCCGCTCCCGACGATGTCATAGTGCGCGGTCGCCGCGTTGCCGCCGGCATAGCCGGATACGGCGCTGGTCACGCCATCGACATGCTGGAACACGCCCTGCACCCCCCAGAAGCATCCTCCGGCGAGCACGGCTGTCTCACTCGTCGCAGTGGTATTGGCTTCGTCGCGCGCTGGTGGCGGGACAGCCGTGGCCGGTTCGGCATCGGAGCGCGATACCAAGGTGGCGGCCGCGATCGCCAGCAACGCGGCACCCGCCAGGACCGGGATCAGGCGGCGCGGGATCAGGCGGCGCGGGATCAGGCGGCGCATGACGAGAGCGCCATCGCATTGCGCACCAGCACGACCTTCTCTGCCGAACGGCCAAAGAAGTGATAGCCCGAACCGCCCTCCGCCAGCACATCGAGGAACGCATCAGGGGCAGTGACGCGCACACCGCCCAGCACATCGACGCCGCGACGCAGCAGCGCATCGGGCAGCAGGCCAACGGTCGGACCGACCATCACCACCCGCGCCTGAGGGCGGCACAGCGCGAGCAGGTTTTCCAGCGTGTCGTTCAGCAGCGTGGTCCCGGTGATCAGCACCACATCGGCACTGGGCAACACCGATCGAGCGTCGTCCGCTGGCCGGAAATGCGCCAACTCGTCTGGTTTCAGCGTGGCGGGGTCCATTTCCAGCACGGTGAAATGCTGACCGCTCCGCTTCAGCGCCTTCAGGAACGGCACGAACGCGCCGACCACCACAACGCGTTCGCCAGGTTGGATGTCCGCGGCATCATAGGCATCGACGCCAGCGCGAAGTTCCACCGCGGGCGTCGCGCGCCGCTGCCAGCACATATCGGCCAAGGCGTTCATCGTGGCGACACCGATGGCGCGGCGGATACCGCTGGGTGCCTCGGTCTCCTTCAGCAGCTCCCTGGCGGGCCGTCCGCGCAACTTGCCGGGAAACGGCATCGCCATCGCAGAGCTCGGACAGCAAACCGCCTCCGGGATGGAACGCAGCGGCGTCGCGCAGGCGCCGGCGATCCCCGTGTTCAGCTTCACGCCGGTGAAGAACAGACCAACCACAGCACGTTCGACGACGATGCGATCGAGGTCGTCGTCCAGAACGCGCTGAATACCCGCGACGGTCTCCGCGAGGATCGGTTCAGCTTGCATGCGATCGTCACTCCCAGGCGCACCATAGCGCCTGCAAAAGTTTAGCACGGCAGCCGTGCCGTGTCGCGGCGCTTTGCATCACGGTGGTCAGCCGTGCAGCCAACGCTGCCCCCTCCCGGGCGCGGGAGAGGGCAGCGCATCGATGCAGGCGGCTGGTCGTCAGTCGGTCTTGATCCAGACCGACTTCACGTTGAGGTATTCCTCGACGTGCTGCACGCCTGACTCACGGCCGTAGCCGCTCATCTTGTAGCCGCCGAACGGCACCGCCGGGTCCATCGCCTGGTAGCAGTTGATCCATACCGACCCGGCGCGGATGCCCTTTGCCAGCCGATGCGCCTTGCCAACGTCGCGCGTCCATACGCCGCTGCCGAGACCGAACTGGGTCTTGTTGCCACGCTCGATCACCTCCTCGATGTCGGTGAACGGGATGGCGGAGATCACCGGCCCGAAGATCTCCTCCTGCGCAATGCGCATGTCGTCACGCACATTGGCGAATACGGTCGGCGGCACGAAATAGCCCTTCGCCAGCGCGCCGTCGGTCAGCCGCTCACCACCCGACAGAGGACGCGCACCCTCCTGCCGGCCAATCGCCATATATCCGGTGACGCGCTTGAGCTGCTCCTCTGACACCAGCGGCCCCACCTGCGTCTCCGGATCGCTGCCGTCGCCGACGCGCAGTGTCTTGCTGAATTCGGCGACGCGGCCGACGAACTCATCGTAGATCTTGCGCTCGACGAATAGCCGCGTCCCGGCGCTGCAAATCTGGCCGGAGTTGGCAAACACCGCCATGCCGGAACCCGGCACCGCCTGATCCAGATCGGCATCAGCAAATACGATGTCGGGCGACTTGCCGCCAAGCTCCAGCGACACGCGCTTCAAATTGCTGGCCGAAGCGCGGATGATCGACTGCCCCGTCAGGTGCGAGCCGGTGAATGCCACCTTGTCCACATCGGCGTGCGCCGCCAACGCGGCTCCGGCGGTCTCACCATAGCCCGGCACGACGTTCACCACGCCCGGTGGCACACCAGCTTCCAGGCAAAGCTCCGCCAACCGCAGCGGCGTCAGCGGCGCCTCCTCCGCGGGCTTCAGCACGACCGTGCAGCCGGTCGCGAGCGCCGGGCCAATCTTCCAGATCGAGGCGGTCAGCGGACCGTTCCACGGGATGATTGCGCCGACCACGCCGACGGGTTCCTTCAGCGTAAATGACACGTATTCGCCGGGCAGCGAATTATCGATCGTCTCGCCATGCAGCGCCGTCGCCATGCCGGCATAAAAGCGCAGCATGCCCAGCGCGCGCTGACGGTTGTTGCGGGTGCGGCTGATCGGCGCACCCATGTCGAGTGTATCGAGCGCAGCGAATTCCTCGATGTCGCGTTCCACCAGATCCGCGAGGCGGAGCAGCAGGCGCTGACGCTCGGCAGGCTTGAACTTGCTCCATGGTCCGTTGAAGGCGGCACGCGCGGCGGCAACCGCGCGGTCGATGTCCTCGGCATCGCCTTCGGCGACGTTCGCCAGCAATTCGCCGGTAGCAGGATTGCGCGTCTCGAAGGTCTTGCCGGATGCAGCCTCCAGCCACTTGCCACCGATCAGCATGCGCTTCGGCTTGCCGTCCAGGAAGGGATGCACCTCGGTCATCACGTTCATCAGTTTGGTCTCCTTGTCTTGGATTGATTCGCATCGGGTGCTGCCACCAGGGCCGCGCCAAGTAAGCCGGCGTCATGGTCGTTCAGTGCAAAGGCGGCCTCGAAGCCGTCCTGCGTGCCGAGGCGTAGGATGAGACCGGGGTTGGCCTCTGCCTGCTCGATCTGCCAGCTGCCGAGACGCTGCACGAACCGCAGCGAGCCGTCGGGGAAGCGGGCATCCAGTGCGGCCTGCAACATGCGCGGCAGGGTCATCAGCAAGCCGGTGAGTACATCGAACGGCAGCACGATTCTGTGCGACGTTCCGTCAGTGCCGATGAAGTCCATCCTCACATGCGCGCCACCGGCCAATACGGCCCAGGCGGTAAGCTGCTCTCCCTCGATCGGATGTGTGTCGCCCGGCGCAATATCCATCGGCTGCCTGTTACATTATTCCCGTCTGGATATAGCGTAGCGCGCGGCTGCTGTCCACCCGACCGCCATCGCCCCGACTATTCTGATGTGCTGGTGCGCTCTGGCTTCAGGTCAATCAGCGGCGTGCCGTCCAGACAGTCCAGCCCGCGAACCTGCAAGGTGGTCCCATCAACCGTCACCAGGTCGACCACCGATGACGCGATCGGGTTCGGACGCACCGGTGATCGCAGCGCGAAGCTGCCTGTCGTCTGCAAAGTACGAAACGGCGTCTGCAGCACCAGGTCACGTCGTGCGTGATGCATCCAGTAGAGAACCTGGATACGCTTGTGCAGCGCTATGTGGGTCAGCGCTGCACGCCAGCGTTCATCAACCACGATGGAGCACAGCGGGCCGTCAGGGCTGCCGCGCTTGGGACAGTCACTCCGCACCCGCCACGGCGTGCGGATCGTACCGATGAAATACACGCCGGCGTCGGTGGCCGCTGGAAGATCGACCGCCACCTGCGCCGGCGCGCAGGGCACTATCGTTCGATTCATCGTTCATCGACGCAGAGTGCCGGGAACGACGAACCGAAGTCCAGGCGCGTTCACAAGGCGGCGGTGACCGCCTTGATCTCGGTGTAGTTGTGGAACACTTCCTCGCCCATCTCGCGGCCCCAGCCGGATTGCTTGTAACCGCCAAACGGCAGCGAGGCGTCGAACACGTTGTGGCAATTGATCCACACGGTGCCGGACCGGATCCGGCTGGCGAGCTTGTGCGCCGTCCCGCCATTGCGCGTCCAGATGCTCGCGGCCAGGCCATAGATCGTGTCATTGGCCTGCTTCGCAATCGCGTCCAGGTCATCGTCGGCGAACGGCGTGGTGCACACCACCGGGCCGAAGATCTCCTCGCGCACCACCTTCATGTTCGGTGTCGTGTTCTCCATCACGGTAGGCTGTACGAAATAACCGAGGTTGCCGACACGGCTGCCACCGACCGTGATCTTGGCGCCTGATTGGCGGCCATCTTCGATATAGCCGGTGACGCGCGCGAACTGTTCATCCGACACCAGCGGCCCCATCTCGGTTGCCGGATCCAGGCCCGCCCCGACCTTGATCTTGCCGGCGATATCAGCAACGCCTGCCACGACCTTCTCATAGACTGACTTGTGCGCGTAGAGCCGTGATCCCGCACAGCAGCATTGGCCATGGTTGAAGAAAATCGCGCTCGCTGCTCCCGCGATGGCAAGGTCGAGATCAGCATCCGGCAGAATGATCGCCGGCGATTTCCCGCCGAGTTCCAGGGATACTTTCTTCAGGTTCCCGGCCGCGGCCTGCACGATCAGTTTGCCGACTTCGGTGGATCCGGTGAATGCCACCTTGTCCACATCCGGATGCGCCGCCAGCGCCGCTCCCGCCGTCTCACCGAAGCCGGTGAGGATGTTCACCACGCCGGCCGGCACGCCGGCCTCTACGATCAGCTCTGCCAGTCGCAGTGCGGTAAGCGGTGTCTGCTCGGCTGCCTTCAGCACGATGGTGCAGCCAGCCGCCAGTGCCGGTGCGATCTTCCACGCCGCCATCAACAGGGGAAAATTCCACGGGATGATCTGCCCGACCACGCCAACCGGCTCGCGCACCGTATAGGACAGGTATTCGCCGGGCAGTGATAACGGCAGCGTCGAACCGGTGATTTTGGTCGCCCAGCCGCCCATGTAGCGGAATATGTCGACCGCGAGCGGCAGATCGGCCACGCGTGCCACCGCGTAGGGCTTGCCGTTGTCGATCGACTCAAGTTCAGCCAGTTGCTCCAGGTCGCGCTCGATCAGATCGGCGATACGCCACAGGATGCGGCCACGCTCCGATGGACTGACCCGCGCCCAGCGCCTCTCGTCGAACGCGCGCCGCGCCGCGGCAACTGCCAGATCAACGTCCGCCTTGTCGCCCTCCGGCACATTGGCGATCACGCCGCCGGTGGCGGGATTATAGACCGCGAAGGTCTTGCCGGACACCGCCGGCACCTGCTTGCCATCGATCAGCATCAGCGGATTCCGGCCGAGGAAGCCGGTGGAATGCCGAAGCCTCGGATCGAGTGCGATCGCGTCCATGTTCGTTCCTCCCTGTGGGTTCAGCGAATGGGTTCAGCGAATGCGTGTGCGCCGTCGCCGGTGCACGGCGACGGTTCCGCAAATGGCCGTGAGAAGCAGTGCCAGGCTCGCCGGTTCCGGCACGGTCGCGTCGAACACGGCGAGCTCGACCAGATTGGACACGTAACGCCCGCCGGCGATGTCGCCGGGCACCACCATCCGTGCGAACCCATCCGGTCCGCCGCCGAGGCCGCCCAGCGTGTCCGAATAGGCAACGAGGTCGGGCTGATCGCCGAAGGCGGGGTCGATCTCGCCAAGAGAGAAGATCGACTCATAACCATCGCTGCCCACTGCGACGACGTATTTGCGCAGGATGTCATTCTTGATGGCGGCATCGGTGACGATCCCCGCAGAGGACAGCAGGGTCCAGAGCGACACGCCGGTGAACGTGTCAGTGACGGAAGAGGAGCCGGACAGATATGTCGTCGTCAAAGTGGTGGCCGGAAACGACATCAGAGTCGCGAGCGTGTAGGTCCCTGGCGTCGCAACACCCCCGGTCAGCGTGAACTGGCTCGACACGCCGCCACCCGTTCCGGGCAATGACGGTGCGGTTCCCGCATGCAGGGTCACCAGATTGGAGACATAGCGGCCGCCGGCCTTGTCGCCGGGCACCACCATCCGGGCAAAGCCATCCGTCCCGCCTGGACCGAGCTGTCCGCCGGTATCGGCATAGGCTGCCATGTACGGCCGATCGCCGAACTTCGGGTTGATCTCGCCGCCCGCGAACACCGTCTTGTAGCCGTCACTTCCGACGGCAACGACGTAATTGCGCAGCGTGCTGTTCTTCACGCCTGGCGCCGGGGTAAAGCCGCCTGCGGAATTCACCAGCGTCCACAGGTCCGTCCCGGTGTA
>DATKFJ010000058.1:0-5827 GCA_035511435.1 Acetobacteraceae bacterium
CATAGGGCGGGACCTTTGCGTCCCGATAGGTGGTTGATGTGGACCGGCTGACGAGCATGACGGTATTTGCCAAAGTGGCCTCCCGACGGAGCTTCTCCGGGGCGGCGCGCGAGCTTGGCATCTCCCAGGCCACGGCGAGCAAGCATGTGCAAACACTCGAGGATTGGCTCGGTGCCCGCCTGCTGCACCGGACGACTCGGCGCGTCGCCCTGACCGACGCCGGCGAGAGCTTCTATGTCCAATGCTCGCGCATACTTGAGGACATGGAATCGGCGCGCTGTGCGGCGAAACCCGAGGCGCCGGTCCGAGGCAGCCTGCGGATTACCGCACCGGTGGTATTCGGCAGCACACGGCTGGGACCACTGGTGGTGGATTTCCTGAAACAGTACCCCGAGCTGTCCTTGCAGGTGGAACTATCCGATCGATCGGTCGATCTGATCGAGGAGGGCTACGACCTCGCGATCCGCACCGGGCCAACCGAGGGAGGCGGTCTGGTCGCCTGGCACCTGATGCCGCTGGATTACGTGGTTTGCGCCGCGCCGGCCTATCTGGCCAGCCATGGCGTACCCCACGCTCCCGGCGAACTCAGCGGGCACCACTGTATCGTCAACGCGGACACGCTCGGGTCAACCTGGCAATTCAGCGGGCCGGACGGAGATGCGGAGGTAGCGATCTTCGGCAGGCTCCAGGTGAACAACGCCATGCTGCGTTGTGATGCAGCCCGTGCCGGAGCCGGGATCTTGCTGTGCGCGGGATACCTGGTCGAGGAAGATATCGCCAAAGGTCGCCTGACCAGACTGCTGCCAGACTACACGCCGGCAGGCGGCGCACTGCACGCCGTCAGCCCGGCCTATCGCGCCGGCTCGCTGAAGGTGCGCAGTCTCGTCACTCATTTGACTGCCAACCTCGGCGAAGAGCCATGAAACCGCTGCGGCGGTAACCGCCGGGGCCAGTTCTGGCTGTCTGTTGACGACGTCCGCTGCGCCAGCTTGTGGGTGAGATTCGCTGGCAGTGTTTCCATCCAGCCTGAATTTGCTTCAGCAAATTCTGGCCCGACTCCTGGCAGCCTGTTATTCACCTGGCCGTGCCGAATTTTTTGCTGGAAAAGCGTGCTGGCGGCCGCGTGGCCGGTGTGGACGAGGCCGGGCGCGGGCCGCTGGCCGGCCCGGTGGTCGCCGCCGCAGTGGTGTTTCCGACCGGTGTGCCGCGGCGGCTCGCCGGCTTGCTCGACGATTCGAAAAAACTGTCGGCGGAGCAGCGGTTGGCCGCGTTCCAGGCGCTGCGGCTATCCGGGCGGGCCGAAATCGGTGTCGGTGCCGCCTCGGTGGCGGAGATCGAGCGTCTGAACATCCTGCGCGCGGCGTTGCTGGCCATGTGCCGCGCCGTCGCCCGCCTGCCGGCTCCACCCGATCTCGCGCTGGTCGATGGCAATCAGCCTCCGGCGCTCGACTGTGCGGTGCGTTGCGTGGTCGGTGGCGACGGATTGTCGCTATCGATTGCGGCCGCCTCCATCGTGGCCAAGGTATTGCGTGACAGGGCAATGACCCGATTGGCCGTGCGCTTTCCGGACTATGGCTGGCACACCAATGCCGGCTACGCGACGGTATTCCATGTGACCGCGCTACGCCGTCTGGGCCCAACTCGCCATCACCGCCCCAGCTTCGGGACGGTAGGGCAGCTTGTGCTCGATCTGCTGGATTGACGATGCCCCGTTGGTGACGATGCCCGTTGGTGACGATGCACCGTTAGCGGAATGCGCTGCGCTTTTCCGTCCTGGGTGCGCAGCGTTTGACACGCAAAGACCCCCGCACGCCGGAGCGTTGAACGGGGGTCAAATTGCGAAGTTCATGAAACTCCGCGCCCGACGCTGATCGTCGAGCTAAGCGTGGGCTTGCAAATTCGTCGCCGATGCCACGTCAGTCGGCAACTGGGGAACTGCCCGGTGGAGTCATGCTGGTTATGCATCCTCCTTTTGCCGTTGAACGCGAAGCGTTGCGCGTCAGGCTCGCTCATGTCAAGGCAATGCCGGTACATGAACGCGAATTGATCGCAACGCACAGCCTGTGTGCCGACGCGCATCAGCGCGTCGCGGCCGCCACATCCGCTTCGCTCTGGCGCAGCACATTCACCAGCGCTGCCTTTAAGCCTTCGGCAATTGCCGAAGGCTCGGTTCCCACAAGCTTGGTATCCGCACTCTCGGTTTTCTGCAGCAGCACCTTGGTCGGATTGGGACGCTGATCCAGCAGCACCAGCGCCAGCGAGGCGCGCGCCAAACCTGTGTTGAGATCCGCCATGAAGGTGTTGAGTTCGCCCTCCAGCACGAAATCGGCATGCAGCAGACTGCCCGGTGCAACCACCGCACTGAATAGTCCCGCATCCGCCAGCCACTGCCGCAGATCGTCCTCCACCGCCTGTGCCGGCGGCACGGCCCATTGCTCATAGAAGTCGACGTGCACGCTGCCATCGTGCTGCAGCCATTGCAGGCCGCGCGCCCCAAGCCCCGGTGCCGCCTGCACGCTGCGCACCAGCAGAACGCGGCCGTGCCGTCGCGGCGGCAACACCGCATCTCGCCGCACATCAAGCGGCCAGTCGCGCCGCTGCACATACGGCGTCTGCGGCAGCACCGAGCAGCCCCCCAACGCCGCCATACCGGCAAGCGCCATGCGGCGCTTCATTGCGCGGGTGCCGTAGTACGCGGCGGCGGAGGGCTTAGCACCTCGGCGGGATAACGCCGCAGCGAATCAGTCAGCTCCCGCAGGTTCTGCGTTGTCGCCTCCAGGTCCCGCAGCAGCGGCACAAGCGATAGCTGCAGGTCGGACGTCCCATTGCCGGCACGCTGGACTGTCGTCTGCAAAGAGGCGACCAGTGCCGGCAGCCGTTCGGATGCGAGCGCCGCGTTGGCCAGCGTTTTGCGCATCTGCTCCCCGTGCACGGTGTCGCGCACCGCCGCGGACGTGCGCTTCAAATCAGCAGACAAGCCCGGCAAATCCGCAGCTGCTATAGCTTCGTTCGTAGTACGCAGCACCGCCGTCGCCTGGACCAGAGTATTGTGCAGATCGCCGCTCGACATCTCGGCACGAACATCGCTTATCAGGCCATTCAAGTGCGCGGACAAGGCGTCGATATCCACCCGGTTGAGCTTGGCCAGAAACTCCTGTGCCGCGTCCCGCACCTGGGTGAAGGCACTCGGCATGGAGGGAATGTATTGACCCTTTGGCGTCCATGGCACAGTCAGTGCCGGGTATTGCGCCGGGTTGACGAAATCCAGTTCGAGATAGCTGAGCCCGGTTATCCCCTGGGACGCGAGCCGCGCCCGTAGTCCGAGATCCACGGATGTCTTGGTGTCTGGCACGCGGCCGATCTTCGCCGTGTCCACCACATAGCGCACGAACACCTGTCGGTAGGTCTGCCGCTCGACGTCGATCGTTTCACCCGTGCCATACTCGGCGCTGACCAGACCGAGAGCAGTGACGCGGCCGATGGTGACGCCGCGATATGTCACCGTTGCGCCGACCTGCAAGCCTTGCACCGATTCGCTGAAATACGATTCGAACAACGTTCCGTGACGGATGTCGCCGCCACCCAGGAACCAGATCAGCGCGATCAACAAAGCGATCCCGCCCAGGATCAGCAGTCCAACGCGCAGGTAGATGGCACTTCCCCGCATCAGGCAGCTACCACGGCCGGCAATTCACGGCGGAAGAACGCGCGCACCATCGGGTGCGTGCTGGTGTCCCGCAGCACGTGTGGATCACCCTCGGCGATGATGCCTCCGGCATCACGATACGCATGGCGGTCCAGCATGATGCAGCGATCGGCAATCGCCAGGATCGAGGCGAGCTCGTGCGTCACCACGACGAACGTCGCGCCGAGATCGTGCCGCAGGTCGAGGATCAGCTTGTCGAGGCCCGCCGATGTGATGGGGTCAAGTCCCGCCGATGGCTCATCGAGAAACAGCAGCGGCGGGTCAAGCGACATGGCGCGCGCGATGCCGGCCCGCCGCGCCATGCCTCCGGAAATCTCCGCCGGCATCAGCGAGGCTGCGTCGCTCAGCCCGACCAGGCCAAGCTTCACCCGCGCCACAGCCTCCCGACCATCCACTGGCAGGTCGGTGAACATCTCGAGCGGCAGCATGACATTCTCCAGCAAAGTCATCGAGCCGAACAAGGCGCCGGACTGAAACATCACGCCGATCTTGCGCTGCACCTCGTGCAATGCAGCCTCACCATTCGCTCCGCTGATGTCATGCCCGAAGATTTCGATATGCCCCGCGCTTGGAATGAGAAGACCGATCATCTGCTTCATCAACGTGGACTTGCCGCAACCCGAACCGCCCAGTACGACGAACACCTCGCCGGTGTTCACGGTGAACGAGACATCGCGAAAGATCGTGCGGCTGCCGAAGCGTTGCGCCACAGATTCCACATGAATGATCGGCTCCACGGTCACAGATGCAGCCGATAGAATATCAGGGCGAACACGCCGTCCAGTGCGACGGTGGCAACGATGCCGCCGACCACTGCCGCTGTCGCCGATTGTCCGACAGCGCGCGGGCCAACGCCGGTACCCAAACCGGCGCGACAACCGATCGCGGCGATCGCCAGGCCAAAGCAGACCGCCTTGAACAGCCCGCCAAAAAGATCACCGGCGCCCACCCAGGCCTGTACCTGCAATGCAATCGCCTGTAGCGGAAAGCCGAAGCCGCGCATCACGGTCGCCATGCCGAGCAGGCCGGCAAGTTCAAGCAGGAGCGTCATGAGCGGCATCATCAGCATCGCCGCGATCATCCTTGGCAGTACCAGCATGGTCATCGGATCGAGGCCCATCGTGACCAGTGCGTCGATCTCCTCATTCACTTTCATGGTACCGATCTCGGCGGCGAAGGCCGATCCCGTGCGTCCGGCCAGGATCACCGCCGCCAGCAGCGGACCCAGTTCCCGCAGCAGGCTGATTGCCACCAGATTGGCGACGAAGATGACGGCCCCGAACTGGCGCATCGGCACCGCCGACTGGAATGCGAGGATCAGGCCGATCAAATAGCCAAGCAAGAAGACCAGCGGCACCGAGCGCACGCCCGTCTGGTCGGCGTAACGCAACAGATCGGACAACCGTAACATGCGCCGCCGGGCGGGCAGGCGGACAATGGCGACAACCGCCTCGCCCAGGAAGGCTATGCTGGCGGCAACCAGTCCGAGTGCGGCGGTGACGATGTCCCGCGCTGTCCATGGTACCGCCAACTCGGTGCGCGGGGCTGCCTGGCTGGCGGCGCGCGTGCGGTCCAGCAGCGCCACAACGCGCTCGTCGGCTCCGGTCACGTTGGCGGCCTCACCATGCGCGGCTTCGACGGCGGCCAGGAATGTCGCGCCGCCGACATCGCAGAACGACACGCCGGTCAGGTCGAACACCAGGGCTCGGCCCCGCGCGCGGTGCGCCGCGTGCGTGCCCTGGCGCCACAGCGCGCCGACCGTGCCCGCCTCCAACCGGCCAGCGAACGCCATAATCGCGCGCCCATCGCGTTGTTCAATCGACAGTCGGGCCGCCCGCGTCAATGGGTCAGCCAGTCGTCGAACCGCTGGCGCAGCTTGGTCAGGTTGTCGTGCCAGAAGCCGCTATCCATGCGCACGGCGGCGGCGAGATTGGCTGGCGCGGTCGGCGCAATCTGCGCTAGCTCCGCCGGCAATCCGTCATTGGCCCCCTTGGCCAGGCCACCTTCGCCGAACAGCCCGACCAGCCGCGCCTCGATCGCAGGCATGCCGCAGAAATACAGGAACTGCGTGGCCTGGCGCAGGTTCGGACTGCCCCGCAGGATCGCCCAACTCCGCACCTC
>DATKFJ010000059.1:0-2061 GCA_035511435.1 Acetobacteraceae bacterium
GCCGAGGTCGCCCAGGCCGACCTTGTCGGCATCGACCGCATGGATCGCGGCCAACGTCTCCAGCAGCACCTGCGACAGCCGCGCGCCCACTTCCGGCCGGCCAGCCAGTTCTGGCGGCAGGTGCTCGCGGATCACCAGCCCCGGCCGGTACTCGATGATCTGGAACTGCACGCCGATCACCGAGGGATCGGACCCCAGGAACAGGCCGCGCGGCACGAACGGCACTGCGTCGGGCAATCGGCTCAGGATCCGGAACTCACGGGCCATGTCGTAGGCGCCCGCGGGGAGTTCGCCCAGCGGCGGGCGGCGCAGCACGGCCGGCCTGCCGTCGATGTGGACCAGGTAGTTCAGGTTGGCCAGGCCGCCGGCGAACTGCCGCGGCGGCGGATCACGGTCCAGGCACAGTCCATGCCCGGCGAGATGCACACGCACGGCCTCCCAATCGAGCGGCACGCTCTCCCCGGCCGAGCGCACATCGGCTGGTCGTTGCTCCACCGTCCCTCCGGTTGCCGCGGTCGGGCCGAAGCGTGCGAGCCTGCCCTGGCCTCGTCAACCTAGCGGGCGAACGGGTTCTTCGACTCGACGCGGCCGAACATGCGGCTCCATGCCGCTTCGCGCAGCAGGCGGTTCGAATCGCTGCCAGCGGTGGCGACCACGGTGATCTGGCGGACAACGCGCTGTTCGACCACTACCTTCGGAGTTGCCGCAGGCGTGGCCGGAGCCGGTTTCGCCTTCTTTGCTGCCATAATTTCCTCCCGGCCGATGTACCGACTGAGCGACGATACCACCACTTCGCCACCCGGGCTGTCTACTAGGTTGGATAGTTGATGGAGGAGCGACGGGTTTCGCTCCGCTCCATCCATCCTACGCGGCGGGGGCGACCGGTCGGATTATCCCTGGGATGGGTACAGCCGAGCGAAACCCATCGCCCACCGATCCACCCAGCAGCCAAGACATGAGCCGGCACAGTGCCGTTTCACCGGCGCTGCCGGCGCGTCGCCGCGCCGCGGCTGCCACCGGAGCTGGCTGCGGTGCGCCGGTCAGCCGATCAATCGTCTGGCGGACCCGGCCGCGCGCGCGGTGCAGCAGCACGCGCTGGTTCTCCGCGCTGATGTCGAGGAGCGTGCAGGTCTCCTCCGCCTCGCAGCCTTCCAGGTCCCGCAGGATGATCACCGCCCGCTGCCCGGCGGGCATGCGCTCGATGGTCTCCATCACGTGGTCCCAGAGCTGGCGTCCGCTCACGATGCGCTCGGGGTTCAGTTCGTCCCACAGCCGCGGCGCCTCGACCCAGTGGCCATCCGGCTGGAATTCCCCGATATCGACCGCCCTGCCGCCGGGATCGGTGCCGTCCAGCAGGGCGGGCAGGCCCACCAGCCGCCCCTCCTGGGTGGCACGGGTGCGTGCCCGGTTCAGCACGATGCTGAACACCCAGGTTATCAGGCTGGAACGGCCCTCGAACCCGCGGATGCCGGCGAACACCGCCAGCCAGGCGTCCTGCACCACCTCCTCGGCCTGGGCACGGCTGCCGATGATCGAGGCTGCGACGCCGGTCAGCGATCCATGCAACCGGCGGATCAGCATCCGGTAGGCCTGTTCGTCGCCCTGACGCAGCCGCGCCAGGAATTTTGGCTCGTCGAATCCGGTCTGCCGCATCAAGCGCTGCCCTGGATGCTGGCCAGTGAAGGCAGGGTGGGTGCAGACTGCACGTAACGCATCGCCCGACGCCGAGTCTTATGGATTCGCCCGGGAACTCGCAAAAAGGACCGACAGCGTGCCGACGTGCCGCGACATGAGCGAACTGGTGACCGACTACATGGAGCATGCGGCGCCGCTCCGGCTTCGCCTCGACATGTGGTGGCATCTGGCACGATGCGCGGCATGCCGCCGCTATTTCGATCAGGTGCGCCGCACGGTGAGGTTGCTGGGCAATCGATTGCCCACACCTCCCGCCCAGACAGCCGAGGATGGCGTGGTTGCCGCGACGCGCACGCAGCCACCGCGTGAACCGTGACGACTGCACAGGTGGCGGGCAGCGTCCGCGCAAGGTACCGGCATGCAGCA
>DATKFJ010000060.1:0-9422 GCA_035511435.1 Acetobacteraceae bacterium
GCGACGGATTGCCGAAGCTAAAGGACTTTCCAGCCGAGTTTGGTGGCTCTGGCGAGGTGCTCCCGGAATAGGTCGGCCCGAGTGAAAATCAACAACGACCTGCGATAGTCTGAAGTCTTCAGCGTCGACCGCTTCATGCCGACGGCGCTGGTCCCAAACCCCGCCGCGACTTTTGGTCAGGAGACAGCAGGCCATCACGACAGGGTCTGGTCTACCGTGCCTGGCCTACCGTGCCTGTGCGCTCGCCTCACTCCGCGTCGCCCCCGCCCGCGCCGCGAGGGCTGCTGCCATGAACGCATCCAGATCGCCATCCAGCACCGCGTCCGGATTGCCCTTCTCCACGCCAGTGCGCAGATCCTTCACCAACTGATACGGCGCCAGCACGTAGTTGCGAATCTGGTGCCCCCAGCCGATCTCGGTCTTGGCATTCTCCACTGCCGTCGCGGCCGCTTCGCGTTTCTGTAACTCCGCCTCGTACAGCCGGGCTTTCAACATCGCCATCGCCGTCGCGCGGTTGCGGTGCTGGCTGCGGTCGGTCTGGCAGGCGACGATGATGCCCGACGGCACATGCGTGATACGGATCGCGCTCTCTGTCTTGTTGACGTGCTGCCCGCCGGCGCCGGACGCACGGTAGGTGTCCACCTTCAGGTCGCTCTCGTTGATTGCGATGTCGATCGCATCGTCAACCACCGGATACACCCACACCGATGCAAAACTCGTGTGCCGCCGCGCCGCCGAATCGAACGGGCTGATGCGTACCAGGCGATGCACGCCGGCCTCGGTCTTCAACCAGCCGTACGCGTTCGGTCCGCTGACCTGTAACGTCGCCGACTTGATGCCAGCCTGCTCGCCCTCGCTCTGTTCCAGCAACTGCACCTTATAGTCGTGCTGCTCCGCCCAACGCATATACATGCGCATCAGCATCTCGGCCCAATCCTGCGCCTCGGTGCCGCCGGTGCCGGCGTTGATCTCGATATAGGCGTCATTGGCATCCGCCTCGCCGGCCAGCAGGCTCTCGATTTCACGTCGCTTCGCTTCCTCGGCCAGCGCGCGCAAAGCCGTCATCCCATCGGCCACCATCGCCGCGTCGCCCTCGGCTTCCGCCAGCTCGATCAGCTCCAGTGTATCGGAAACGTCCAGTGCCAGCTTGCGCACGCCGTCCATCTGGGAGGCGAGCTGATTGCGCTCGCGCATCAGCTTCTGCGCGGCGGCGGAATCGTTCCACAAATTCGGATCTTCGGACCGCGCGTTCAGTTCAGCCAGACGCCCCTCGGCGACATCCCAGTCAAAGATGCCTCCTCAGCAGCGCGACGGACTGCTTGATCTGTTCGTTCAGGGCGTCTGATTCGGCTGACATCGTTCGCACATGATCCAAATCGGGATGCGGCTAATATAGTCCGCCCATGCTGGTGTCGACCCCGCCGGACATCGGTTGCGCTGCGTCCGCCGGTGTCGCACCGCTGCCGGACGGCGCGCCCGTCGCAATCGTGCCGCCAAGCGTACGGGAAGCCCCCGGCACCTGGTCGGGCTTGAACGCGTCCGTCACCACGCCGGAGCCGGTATCCCACTGGGCCATCGTCACGCCCGGCGGTTGCTGGAAGTTCAGCACCGGCCGGTTCTTCAGCGCCACCGCCATGAAGTCGTGCCAGATCGGGCCGGCAACCGCGGCGCCGGTCTCGTTGTTGCCGAGTGTGGTGGGGTTGTCGTAGCCGACCCAAACCGTGGTCACCAGGTCTGGGGTAAAGCCAGAGAACCAGGCGTCGTTGAAGTCCTGTGTGGTACCGGTCTTGCCGGCGATCGGGTGGTTCAGCCCGGCCACCACCGGCACCCCGGTGCCGCGCGTGGTCACGCCCTGCATCATGGTCACCAGTTGGAAATCGCTGGCCGGATCAGCGATCTGCTTGCGGTTGTCAATCAGCTGCGGCGGGTTGGCCGCGTCCGAACAGTCCGTGCAACTGATCGGTGTCGGCCGCCAGACCACGTGCCCTTCGCTGTCCTGCACGCTGTCGATCAGCGACGGAATGACTTCCCGTCCGCCCTCGTCCAGCCCGGCATAGGCGGCGGCCTCTTGCAGCACCGTGGTCTGGACCGCGCCGATTGCGGCCGGCAACACGCGGGGCATCGAGTTGACTTCGTGGAACGCGATAGCGGTGTTCGCGATCGCATCCATTCCGATGGTCTGCGCCACCCGTAGAGTTACCAGATTGAGCGACTTCTCTAATGCCACGCGCAGCGGCGTTGGGCCGCCGAATTCCATCTCATAGTTGTTCGGCCGCCAGCGCCCCGCGGCGCCCATGTCCATGACGACAGGCGCGTCCAGGAACCGTTGGCTCGGCGATATGCCCTTCTCCAGCGCGGTCAGATACACGAACGGCTTGAAGCTGGAGCCTGGCTGGCGCAGCGCCTGGGTCGCGCGGTTGAACTGGCTGCCCTCGAAGCTCCAGCCGCCGACCATGGCCAACACCCGCCCCGTTGTCGGATCAAGCGATACCAGAGCGCCCTGCACCGCGGGAATCTGGCGCAGCGCCAGGCGCGATGTCGGTGCCGGTGCCGGCGCCGTCTTCCCGTTCGCCGCCTGCGCAACCTGGTTCGGTGGCGTTGTGGCATTCGGCTGGACCATCACCACATCGCCCGGCTGCATGACGTCCGCGATGCGCCGAGGCGTTGCGCCGGGCTTGCCGTCCTTGACCGGCCGAGCCCAGGTGACTTCGGATAGCGGCAGTACGCCGGTTCGTTGCTGCGGCGACTGGTCGGCCTGACCTGTCGGTTCCAGCCAACCCAGCCGCGCCTCCGAGTCGGTTTCGCTCAGCACCACGGCGAGCTTCCAGTCCGGCAGCATGCCCGGCGGCCGTGTCACCTGCGCAAGCGGTCCCGCCCAGTCCTTGACCAGCGCCGCGCCGCCGTCGAGATGCGACACCGGTCCGCGCCAGCCGCCCAGCTTGCGGTCATAGGCCATCAGGCCATCGCGCACCGCCTTCTCGGCTGCGATCTGCAATGCCGGATCGAGGCTGGTGCGGACCGTCAGGCCGCCCTGCGTTGTCACGTCGGCGCCGAATCGCGCGATCAATTCGCGGCGCACATCCTCGGCGAACCAGTACGCGCCGGGAATCGGCGGAGGTCTGTGGAACTCCGATGGGATGATCGGATCGGCTTTGGCCGCCGTGGCCTGCGCAGTGGTGATGGCATGGTCGTCCGCCATGCGATCCAGCACCCAATCGCGCCGCGCCTTGGCTGCATCGGGGAAACGGAACGGATTATAGTTGTTCGGCGCCTTTGGCAGAGCGGCAAGGAAAGCCGCTTCCGGCAGTGTCAGCTTATCCAGCGGCTTGTCGAAATACGCCTCTGCCGCCGCGACCACGCCGTACGAGCCCATGCCGAGGTAGATCTCGTTCAGGTACAGCTCAAGGATGCGTTCCTTCGACAGCACCTGCTCGATCCGCATCGCCAGGATTGCCTCGCGCACCTTGCGGGACAGCGACACCTGATTGTCCAGCAGCATGTTCTTGGCAACCTGCTGGGTGATCGTCGAGGCGCCGATCGGCCGTCGCCCCTCACCCATATGTGCGAGGTCGAAAACGCCGGCGCGCACGATCGCCAGGGGATCGACACCTTTGTGCACCCAGAAATTCTGGTCCTCGGCCGAGACAAAGGCCTGCTTCACCAAGTCCGGGATGGCTGAATAGGGCACGAAGATCCGCCGCTCGCTGGCAAGCTCCGCAATGAGCCGGGCGTCGCCGGCGTAGACGCGGCTCATGACCGGGGGCTGATAGTTGCGCAGTCCGTCGACGTCCGGCAGATCGGCGCTGTAATGCTGCCAGGCGAAATACGCACCGGTGCCGCCGACCATCCCTACCAGCAGCGCGATGCCCAACAGCCCGCCCACGACGCCACGCATGAAGCGGCGAACCAGCCCGCGGCGTCGCCGCCGACCAGTAGGCGGCGGCGGTGTCCGCTGCCTGTGTCGTCGACTGTCGGGAGATTTCGGCGTCAACGGTTCGCCGGCTGTCAGGGGTCCGCTCATGGCAGGCGATATGGACCTTCTTGGGGGAGGCGACCAGCGTCGAAACAGCTAGCCAGTCATCCTTTCAGCGTGATCGACATCAGCGATTCGTGCGGCGGCAACAAAATATGCGTCCACCGCCCGCTTCATCGCCTCCGCAATATGCACGCGATGGTCAGGGCGGCGCAATTCCGCTTCGTCCCTCGGATTCGACATGAAGCCCATCTCCACCAGGACGCTCGGAATGTCGGCGGCCTTCAGTACCACGAAGCCGGCATGCCGCTCCGGATTCTGCAGCATCGGCACATCCTGGTCGAGGCTGCCCACCATGCTGCGGGCAAGCCGACCCGAACCGATGCGGGTTTCCTGTCGCACCAGGCTGGCCAGGATGCGGGCAACCTCGGGCGACGCATTGTGCCAGGCCGGATCACCGAATCGATCGGCACTATTCTCGCGCTGGGCCAGCGCCGCCGTCTGCGCATCCGACGCCGTATTGGAGAGTGTGTAGACACTGGCGCCACGGACCGAGTGGTCAGACAGCGCGTCGGCGTGCATCGACACGAACAGCGCCGCGTTACGCGCCTGCGCCTTCTCGACCCGCTCGTCCAACGGGACGAATGCATCGTGTGTGCGGGTCAACTGCACCCGATAGCGGCCGCCGGCCTCCAGTTGGCGTTTCAGTTCGAATGCGGTGGCCAGCGCGACCTGCTTCTCATAAGTACCGGAGACACCGATCGCACCGGGGTCCTTGCCGCCATGACCGGGGTCCAGCATCACCAGCGGTGGCGGAGTTTTGACGTCTTGCCTGGGCACTGCCCGCGCAGCCGGATGCGACGCGGTCGCCGCAAGCGCGCTAGCCATCCAGCCGGGCAGCAGGAAGGTGCCAATGACGCCAGACCCGGACCCGAGGCGGCCCAGAAGCAGGCGACGCGAGATCGGCGGACTCGACGACATCGGCTACTCTTAACACATCACATACAGGAATGCAGCTTACTTCTTGATTGCGGCTGGTTAATGTCCAGTCGGCCTTCCACCGGGATTCTCCCGCCGGCCAAAATCCCCCGCCGGCCAAAATCCCCCACAGGCGAAAATTCATGCGCGTGCGCCGCGATCGGGGTTCCACGGTCGCCAAAAAAGCCGGCCATCATCGCTACCTGTTCTACATCCTGCGGGAAGGTCGGCTTGGGATGAGCATGGCAGAATGCTAGTCCGGGAAACGGCAGTCCAAGGGGAGGCAACCGATGCGAAGGCTCGATGTGCTCAACATCCAGCGCGTCAGCGCCGTGGATCGCGCGCGGATCGCGGCGGTTGATCCGGTGGTTCGGCTGACCGACGCCGGTGGCTGGTTCGATGGCGAAATCCGCGAAACCTGGCCCGCGTACGCGGCGTCGCGCTATCTGGCGCCCGGTGCCACCGGTACGGGCACGCGCGATGAACGCGACCGATTGCTCGCTGGGGCGGAGGTGATCCTGGGCGGCTGGCCGTTTCCGCTCGATCTGCGCGCGCGTGCGCCGGGGCTGAAGTGGTTCCATCAGCGCCCGGCAGGCGCCAGCAACCTGCGTCTCGGCGATCTGTGGGGCAGCGACGTGGTGGTGACCACATCGCGCGGCGCGGGCAATACGCTGGCCATGGCAGAATACGCGATCGCCGGCATCCTGCATTTCGCCAAGGGGCTGGATCGCGCGGTGGCCGATCGCGCGGTGGGGGTGTTCGACCATCGTGCCTACCGGCCGCTGTTGCTGGAGGGCAAGACCGTGTGCGTGGTCGGCGCCGGCGGGATCGGTCGCGAGGTTGGCCGCCTGGCCGCCGCGCTGGGCATGCGGGTGATCGGCACGCGGCGTCGGCCGGAACCGGGGGCGGCGTTGCCGACGGGTTTTTCCGTCGTTGGCGGCACCGGCGACCTGGAGCGGTTCCTGGCCGAGAGCGATTTCGTGGTGATCTGCTGCCAGTGGACGCCGGAGACCACGGGTCTGATCAATGCCGATCGCCTGGCCGCGATGACACCCGGCAGCGTGCTGGTGAACGTCGCACGCGGCGAGATTGTCGATGAGGCCGCGGTGGCCGATTCGCTTGCGGCGGGGCGACTGCGCGGGGTGGTGCTGGATGTCTACAACGGCGAGTTCGAGCGGCTGCCGCCGGAGGTGCTGTGGCGCGATCCGCGGGTGCTGATCACGCCGCATATATCGGGGGCCAGCGATGAAAGCCGGCATGGCGCGATCGAGATCTTTTGCGAGAACCTGCGAGCATGGATCGATGGGGCGCCGCTGCGGAATGTGATCGATTGGGATCGGGGGTATTGAGGGCATCAAACCCGCGCCGCTCGCTCGACCTTATCGGGTATGACGCTGGAATTCATGTATGCGGGGGCAGCTTCGGGACAGCGGTGATGGCGGAAATCGAACGCATCGCGATTACCTTGCCGTCTGACATGGCCAGCGTTGTGCGCGGTGCCGTCGAGGGTGGCAATTAAGCGTCGACCAGCGAAGTGGTGCGCGAGGCGCTACGCGACTGGAAGATGCAACTATGCGCTGATCATCCTGCAGTCGTTGGGTCGGTATAGTCGCTCCTGCGTTCATTCTATTCCAAATCCAAACTGGCGCACCACCGTGAGACGCGTCACCTCAACTTGCCGATTCGCGGACAAAGGGCGATGCTGACAGCCCACGCGTCACTGCCCACACGTCACTGCAAGGAGGAACCAACCGATGACCACCAAGAGCAAAGGCAAGATCCGCCACATCGCGATCAGCGTCCCCGACCCCTGGGCTTCGGCGGAATTTTACAAGGAGGCATTCGGCCTCGAGGAACTCGGCGAGACCGACGGCAAGCTTGCGGAAGGCGTGTTCCTGACCGACGGCGTGATCAACCTCGCGCTGCTGAAGTTCAAGGACGATGTGGCGGCGCAGGGCACCGGCAAGGACTATGTCGGCCTGCATCATCTCGGCCTGTGGGTCGACGATGCAATCGCCAGCGGCAAGGCAGCGACTGCCGTCGGTGCGACCTGGATCATGGGCGATCCGCACAACAAGGGCGGCTACGAAGTGAAATACACCGACCCCGCCGGCGTGATCTTCGACATCGCGGAGGAGGGCTGGGCCGGCGCACAGAAGAATCCCGGTGAGGCGGACAACATCACGCATCCCAACACGCGCGCTCGCGTGCCGCGGTTCGACGAGAGGCGTGCCAAGGCGCGGGCGGATATCGAACGTCGCCGCGCGAACGCAATGGCGCCCGCGAAGTGATCGAGTAGGGCGGAACGGCACAGCGCATTCCGCCATCCAGCAATGGCGGAATGCGTGACGCGGTTCGTCCCGACAGACATAGCGCGCTGGAGGCGCATTTATGATCGAGCAGACCCTGGACATCGCGACCAAGGCGGGCGCGATGGAGACATTCATTTGCCACCCCGAGCGCGGCGGGCCGTTCCCCGCCGTGATGCTGCTGATGGACGCGCACGGCATCCGTGAGGAACTCCGCGACATGGCGCGTCGGCTCGGCACGGTCGGCTACTACGTGCTGCTGCCCAATTTGTATTACCGCGCCGGTCGCGACACGATCTTCGGTCCGGACGTGTTGGAAAAGGGCAGTGCGGAGCAGCAACGAATGCGCGCCGTACGCACCAGGATGACTATTCCGCCGGTGATGGATGATGTCGCCGCGATGATTGCATTCGCCGATCGGCAGGAAGCCGCGAAGCCGGGACCTGTCGGCGCGCACGGCTATTGCATGAGCGGCCCGTACGCGTTGGCCGCGGCGGCCCGCTATCCGGATCGCGTCGCCGCCGCCGCGTCGCTCTATGGCACCTGGCTGGTGAGCGATGCGGAAGAAAGCCCGCACCTCAATCTGGGGAAAGCCAAAGGCGAGCTCTACATCGGTTGCGCGGAGCATGACGAACTGGCCCCCCCGCCGATGGTCGAGCAATTGCGCGGCCTGTTCGAACGTTCCGCCAATCCGGGTGAGCTGGAAATGTATCCCGCCGTCCACCACGGCTTCGCCTTCCCGCAACGCTGGTGTTACGACAAGCCAGCCGCGGAACGACATTGGGAACGGCTGATCGCACTGTATCGGCGAAGGCTGGGATAAGATGGCGCTGCAGCAGAATACCGACCGCATAACGACCACCCATGTCGGCAGCCTGCCGCGCCCGCACGACCTGCTCGACATGATGAAGGCCCGGCTGGAAGCTCGCGACTACAGCGAGGACGCGTATCAGGCGCGTGTTCGTACCGCCGTCGCCGAATGCGTGCGCAGACAGGTGGCAACCGGCATCGACATCCCGTGCGACGGCGAACAGTCGAAATCCGGCTTCTTCACCTATGTCCGCGAGCGGCTCGATGGGTTCGAGGCTCGGCCGCCGCAGCGCCGCACCACGTTCGCGGCCGAGGTCGCGGCGTTTCCGGAATACTATGAACACTACTTCAGGACCGCGATGCTTGGCGGTTCCGTCGCACCGGTCGTGCCGCTGGTCTGCACCGGTCCGGTCCGGTACCGCGGCGAGGCAGCGCTACAGCGTGACATCGACAACCTGAAGGCCGCGCTGTCGGGCGTGCCGCATCGCGCCGCCTTCATGCCCGCAGTGGCGCCGAGTGGCGTGGGGTCGAACGAATTCTACAATACGGACGAGGCGTTCTTTCTGGCGGTTGGCGCGGCGCTGCATACGGAGTACCAGGCGATCGTCGATGCGGGGTTCATCCTGCAGATCGACGATCCGTTTCTGTCCGATCTGTTCGGTGATCCGACGTTCGATGCCGCACAGCGTCAGACTCGGGCGGAGATCTACGTCGCGGCGATCAACGCGAGCCTGCGCGACATTCCGTCCGAGCGCGTGCGCTATCACACGTGCTACGGCATCAACCACGGCCCGCGCATCCACGAGGCGGCGCTGGCGGATGTCGCCGGCTACATGCTGCGGGTGAATGCCGGTGCCTACAGTTTCGAGGCAGCGAACGCTCGGCATGAGCATGAGTATCATCTGTGGGAAACCGTGAAGCTGCCGCCGGACAAGGTGCTGATCCCCGGGGTGATCACGCATTCCAGCAACATCGTCGAGCATCCCGAGTGGATTGCCGAACGTCTCGTGCGTTTTGCGCGTCTGGTCGGGCGCGAGAATGTCGTAGCCGGTGCGGATTGTGGGTTCTCGTCGCAGGCGACGTACCAGCCGGAGGTTCATCCGACAGTGATCTGGGCGAAGTTCGAAGCGCTGCGCGACGGCGCGCGGATTGCCACGCGCGCGTTGTGGGGGTGACAACGGCCAGCGGCCGATAGCGCTACATGGCGACATCACGCCGCGCGCCGCGCCGCGGCGACATCACGCCACCTGCCGCGCCGCGTCATGGCCGCTGATCCATGCCCCAGCCAGCGTGCCGGCGAAGCCGTTGTGGCAGGCCTCCCCGGCGAACAGCAGATGACCATCGGCCAACGG
>DATKFJ010000061.1:0-13956 GCA_035511435.1 Acetobacteraceae bacterium
TACTGGAAGGCGAACATCGATCTGACCGACGTGATCCCGGCGCTCGACCTGTACGACATGGAGTGGCCCATCTGGACTTATGGCGAGATCACGCCACCGGCCAAATTCGTGCACGACGCCGACGGTCGACGCGGCCAGGCAGTCAGTTCGCTGGTGTCCGGCGGCTGTATCGTTTCTGGTGCATCGCTACGGCATTCGCTGCTGTTCACCGGCGTGCGGGCGCATTCCTTTGCCAGCATCGAGAACACCGTGGTGCTTCCCTATGTCCACATCGGCCGTTCTGCACGTCTTAGAAACGTCATCATCGACCGCGGCGTGAGCATCCCCGAAGGCCTCGTGGTGGGCGAGGATCCGCAGCTGGATGCGGAACGATTCCGCCGCACCGACGAGGGCGTCTGTCTGATCACCCAGCCGATGCTCGATAAACTGGGGCGATGACGCCGCTCAACGTTCTGGCGGTCGTCTCGGAGATATTTCCGTTGATCAAGACCGGTGGTCTGGCCGATGTCGCGGGTGCATTGCCAATTGCTCTCGCCGCCGAAGGTGCGGCGGTGCGTTCCGTGGTGCCCGGCTATCCGGCGGTGCTTGGGGCGCTGGATGGCGGCGTCACTGTCGCGCGGCTCGACGATCTGTTTGGCGGCGAGGCGCGCGTTGTGGCTGCGAAGGCTGCGGGCCTCGATCTGTTCGTCATCGATGCGCCGCATCTGTTCGCGCGCGATGCCGATCCGTACCGCGGTCCCGATGGGCGCGAATGGCCCGACAACGCATTTCGCTTCGCCGCGTTGTCACGCGTCGCCGTGCTGCTTGCGCAAGGACTGATTGCCGAATACCGGCCGGACGTGGTGCACGCGCATGACTGGCAGGCGGGTCTCGTGCCAGCCTACCTGTACTATGCCGGCGCGATCGATCCGCCCACGGTGATGACGGTGCACAACCTGGCGTTTCAGGGGTACTTCCCGGCTGATCTGCTGTCGCGGCTCGGGCTGCCCGCGGCTGCCTACAGCATCGATGGCGTCGAGTATTATGGCGAGATCGGCTACCTGAAGGCCGGGCTGCATTTCGCCGACCGGATCACCACCGTTTCGCCGACCTACGCGGCGGAGATTCGCACGCCTTCGGGCGGCATGGGCATGGACGGTCTGCTTCGCGCGCGGGCCGATGTTCTCTCCGGCATCCTCAACGGCATTGACACATCGGTGTGGGATCCCGCGCACGACAAGCATCTCGCCGCGCCATTCGATGCCGATCGGCTGCCCGAGCGTGTCGCCAACAAGGTGGCGCTGCAAACGTTGTTCGGCATTGACCGCGATCCCGCCAAGCCTTTGTTCTGTGTCATCAGCCGCCTGGCGGCGCAGAAGGGCATCGACCTCCTGCTTGAAGCGTTGCCCACCCTGCTTCGTGGTGGCGCACAGCTTGTCGTGCTCGGATCGGGTGACGCGCTGCTTGAAGCCGGTCTGCGCTCGTCTGCCGCCGCCAATCCCGGTAGCGTCGGCGTGCGCCTGGGCTATGACGAGGGATTGGCGCATTTGATGCAAGGTGGCAGTGATGCGTTGCTGATGCCGTCACGCTTCGAGCCGTGTGGCCTGACGCAGCTATGCGCGATGCGCTACGGCACATTGCCGATTGTCGCGCATGTTGGAGGACTCTGCGACACTGTCATCGACGCCAACGAAATGGCGATGGCGGCCGGTGTCGGGACTGGCTTCCATTTCTCACCGGTCGCGCGCGAGATGCTGCAGGCGGCAATCCTGCGGGCATTGGCGGTCTGGCGTCGGTCGGACCTGTGGCTGCGGCTGCAGCGCAACGCGATGCGCACCGAGGTCGGTTGGCGTGGCCCCGCGGCACGTTATGCCGCGCTCTACCGCGAGCTTGTGCCGCATCGGGTTGACTGACGGAATGCCGACTGTCATTGCGAGGCTCGGCCATTGCGAGGATCGGCTGACATGGATCTCGACACGGCGGTTGCAGATCAACGCGAGCTGGTGACAACGCTGTTCGACCAGTTGCGGCGCGATGGGCTGGACGAGCCGGGCGTCACACGCGATCCCTACGGTAGCGGCGAACAGCGCGCGCATGACACGGTGACTGCGATTGCGCAGCGACTGGGATTGCGCATCGAACACGACGCCGCGGCCAATCTTTACATGACACTGCCGGGGCGCGATCCAACGGCGAAACGTGTGATTGTCGGCTCGCATCTGGATTCCGTTCCGCACGGCGGCAACTTCGATGGTGCGGCGGGCGTGGTGGCCGGGCTGGCTGCTGTCGCGGCATTGCAGCGCCTGGGCGTGACCTTGGCCTGCGACCTGACCGTGATGGGCATTCGCGCAGAGGAAAGCATCTGGTTTCAGGTGTCCTATATCGGCAGCCGCGGAGCTCTCGGCATGTTGCCGGACGGCGCGTTGGATGTGCGTCGCATCGACACCGGACGCACGCTCGCCGATCACATCGCGGACTGCGGCGGTGATCCAGGCGCGCTGCGTGCCGGACGTCGGTTCCTCGAACCGGCGCAACTACAGGCATATATCGAATTGCATATCGAGCAGGCTCCCAGTCTGGTCGCGGCCGGGCGACCGATTGCGATCTGCACCGGGATTCCGGGTAACTTCCGCTATCCGGATGCGCGCATCGAGGGCAGCCACGATCATGTCGGTCTGCCGCGCCGCTTCCGCCGCGACGCTGCGATGGCGGGCGCGGAATTCGCAATGGCGCTCGACGGTTTATGGCAGGAGTACGACGCGAAAGGCGTGCCGATGGCCTGCACAATCGGCCGCTCTCACACCGATGCCGCCTCACACGGCCTGACCATCGTACCCGGCGCATTCAACTTCAGCCTCGATGTCCGTGCCTATGACGAAGCAGTACTGGCGGCGTTGGACAGGCGGGTGGATGCCATCATCGGCGGTATCGAGCAGCGCCGTGGCGTGCGCTTCCATTGCGGCACGAAGGCGCGCGCGGCCGTCGGGCAGGTTGATCAGACAATCAAGCTCGCGCTTGAAAACGGCGCGGCCCGGCTGGGCATTCCGGTGTTGCAGCTGGGCAGCCCAGCCTCGCATGACGCAGCGGCATTCGCCGCCGCAGGGGTGCCGATCGGCATGATCTTCATCCGTAACGAGAACGGCAGCCACAATCCCCACGAAGCCATGGAAATCGACGACTTCATGGCGGGCATGTCTCTGCTGACGTGGTATCTTATGCAACAATCTTCCACCCATCCGCAAAGTTCCACGCATCCGCAAAGTTCATAGTCGGATTGAGCCAGCCGCACTTGCTGGCGTGGCCAGGTAACGATATGTTGCAGTTCATTGGCCAGACCAGCAGGCCAAAGCTTGCGAGGAAATCCTGAAGGGCAGTGTCCGGTCGCGTGTACAGGCCTGGAGCCGATGGTTGCGGCTATGGGTTTACTTTGTCTGCGGCGGCGCATTCCTGGCAGACGTTACCAGTGAGACCGATCTCGCATACGGCGTGTTCTACATCCCTCTCGTCAGCACGGCAGTTTATTATCGCAACCCCTCGGCACCCTGGTTGCTCGCGACCCTGGCCACCGCGATGGTCATTGTCGGCTTTTTTTTGCCGTTGATGGACCCCGACATCTTCACTGCCTTGACCAATCGCATATTGTCGGTCGCGGCGATCTTCATGACCGCGTACCTGATTCATCAAGAGCGGCTGATGCGCGACCAGCTCGCCCGGCAGACCACGCGCGCAGAGGCGGCCGACCGGGCAAAAGCCCAGCTATTCAACAATTTGAGCCACGAGCTGCGGACGCCGCTGTCGGCTATTCTGGGATTCGCCGATCTCCTGATGAATGACGCACGGCCGGACCAACAAGCGGCGCTCGCGCATATCCAAGGTGGCGGCAGGCGACTTCAGGCGACGCTGGACAACCTGATCGACCTGATACGGACCGAAGACTGGACGTTGCGCGCTCGACCGCTGGATCTGGGCGCCGTGCTGCTCGATGCAGTCGAGTCCAGCCGACAACTCGCGATTGAAAAGTCCATCGCGCTGTCCGTCGTGACGCCGGATGGAGGTTGGCCTCCGATCGTAGCGGATCGCTGGGCTTTGCACCGAATCGTCGACAATCTGGTTGCCAATGGTGTCAAGTTCACGGAACCAGGCGGCTTGGTGGAGGTCTCGGCGCACGGCACGCCGGACGGCATCGCCGTGACGGTCAGAGACTCCGGCGCTGGCATGCCGCCGGACGTACTCAAGCAGATTGGTGAGCCGTTCTTCCAGGCGGACTCCGGCGTCGCAAGACGCTTCGAGGGCATGGGAACCGGTCTCGCGCTCAGCCTGCGGCTGGCCGACGCCATGGGCGCCGCGTTGCACCTGGACAGCGTGCCCGGCAGAGGAACCACGGCATCGCTGGTGCTGCCGCCGGGTGTGTGATCCCGGTTGCAGGCCGCAGCGAGATTACGCCTCGCGATAGCTCAACAGCATCAGGCCGACCAGGATAAAGCAAATCGGCCAGACCCAACCGGCAAAGCGCTGCGTGCCACGGTTCTTTACCGGATCAAGGCGCAGTTCCAACCATCGGGCCCAACCGGCAACAATGCCGGTCAGCGCCAACGGCGTGTGGGTCAGCTCGATCAGCAACTGTTCCTTCAGGTTGGCGATCGCATGGCTGTGTGTCAGCAGCAGGACACCTCCGCCGGCGCACAACAGGGGAAACACCAGGCGCGCCCATGGTTTCACGTCGCGACTGGTGCGCACGCGCCATTCGAACACGCCGAACGCCGCAATCAGCAGCACGAACATCCGATGCTGCAATACTTCAATGTCGCGGAAGCTCGCGAAGAAGCCGATCTCGCCAAGTGGCCAAACCTCCGGATCGGACCGCACGAACAGAAATGCGGCGAGACCCAGGAACAACAACGGCCAATGGCGCGCCCACCGCAGACCCGCCTGGTTCAGCAGCGACAACACGCCGATCGCAAGCACGAACAACCCGGACCAATGGTGATTATATTCCGACCAGGCGATGTCGGCGGCATTGCGCGGCGGCAGTTCACCGGATCCCGGAACGAAAGCCACCTGCGGTGTTGCGCGATGGTGCGCAGCTTCAGCGTCCAGCTTTGCCTGCAATGCCGGTAGCGCCAGCTTGTCATGATCCGGCGAAGCGAAGCGCGGCCACTCCGGCGTATTGCGTTCGGCGATTTCCGGCCAGCTCACCCGGTCCTGCGTGAGATCGACAGCCGGCGGTACCGATGTCAGCGAGGCAGCGGCAAAAAAAATCGCAACCCCGATGCCGATCTCCACCTCGGCGAACCGCTTCAACCGGATGATCGGTGTTTCGGGGTGCGCGCGTAAACGTTCCACCAGCAGGAAGTTGCCCGCGCCAAGTCCCAGCAGCATAAGGAACATCGCGATCTTGGCACCGACCATCACGCCGTAAGCAGTGCCGTAAAAGCCCTGCCAGTCGCCGATGTACAGCAGGCTCATGGTGATGCCGCTCAGCAGAATGCACGCTACGCCCGCCATCGACATGCGCGAAAAGCGAGAGCCGACCAGGCGCCAGGCCTGCGCGTTCTGAATGCGGCCAAGGGCGATCAGGAAGCAGGGAATGCCACCAATCCAGATCGCCGCGCCAAGCTGATGCAGAAATTCGACCAGCAGCAACGGCGTGCGATAATCCAGCCGCGCCGCGGCATGCGTCGTAAGGGTCGCGGCAGCCAGTTCGATCACGGCCAGCGCGAGCAGCGCGAAGACCGGGGCACGTCGCCGCAGTGTGAACAGCATAACCGCAATCAGCGCCGCCGCCGCGATCTTCACCATTCCGGCGACGGCAAAATCCGCCTGCAGCACATCCGGAATCGATAGATCGACGGTGCCCACCAGCACCGCGGTCTGCAACGCTATCGTCGCGGCCTCGCACGCCACCAGCGCGACAGCACTCCATGCGGTAATGCGCAGGCACCCGCGCTCGATGCTCTCTCCCACCAAGCCGAGTTTCGGCGCGAGCGGGCGAACCAGCAGGGCAAGGAACAGCACGCCGCCGAGAGCCATCGACTGCGTCGTGATGGTGAACCCGTGGATGATGATCGACAGGTAGCCGAACAGATCGATCAGCAGGGCCATGCGTTATGGGCCCGTGACGGTGAAGGGCACGTCTCCACGCGTGATATGACCGTCGACCGCCAGGACCTGCCAACGCACGACGTAAGCGCCAGGCTTGTTCAGCTCCGCGCTGGTGTCGATCACATTCGGCGGACCGTCGGGATCAAGCTGCATCACCGCCTGCTTTTGGTCGGGGCTGGTGATGGTCAGGCGCGAACGGTCCCGGTCGATCCTGCTGTTGTAGATGAACGACATGTCCACCTTGCCGGCCGGAACGCTGCCGCCAGCCGGTGGCCGGCTTTGCTCCAGAATGGCGTGGGCCATCGCGCCCGTGCTGGTCAGCATCAAACCGACCAGCATCACACCGAATAACGCCGCGCCGGTAAAACAGCGCAGTCTGAAAGGGCCGGTGATTGGCAAATCGATCCTCCTGCAAACCGCGAGACAGCGCGCGCATTTAGCGCGCGGACGGTTGCCTGTCCAATCGGCCGACAGCGATCAGGCAAGCACTCGCCGGCGCATGCTCGCAATCCGGCGATACCGGTGCCCGACAGTGCAGGCGGGCCTGCGAAATCAATGAAATTCACGCAGGCCGGTGCCTTGACCTGCATTCCGATGGCGTGGTCCTCTCGTCGGCAGCCAGACGAACACCATCCGCGGAAGCATCTTCGCACACATGAGCCGCCAACCTCCGGGCCGTCGCGCCGATTATTGCTATTTTCACTCGATCACCACGCGGTGGATGGACAATGACGTGTTCCGCCATGTCAACAACGTCAATTACTTCTCGTTCTTCGATACCGCCGTGACGTATTTCGAAATGACCAGCGGCGTGGTGGATCTGCTGGAAGGTCCGGTGCATTGCGTGGTAGCCGAGGTGATGTGCCGCTACCACAGTTCCGTAGCGTTTCCGGATCGGATCACGGTGGGGGTGCGGGTCGCGCGGATCGGCGGCAGTTCGGTGCGCTATGAGATCGGCGTATTCCGCAACGACGATGACGAAGCGGCGGCGGAAGGCTACTTCGTCCATGTGTTCGTCGATCGTGCAACACAGCGCCCGGCGCCGCTGCCGGACGCGTCGCGGACGGTGTTGCAGGGCATTGCAGTAGACCGGTAGTGGGCAGGGCAATCGGGTGAACGGCTTTCCCCGTCATTGCGAGCAGGGTCATCGCAGGCAGGGTCGTTGCAAGCAGCGTCATTGCGAGCAGCGCAGCGACGCGGCAATCTCGGTCACGGTGTGCGCGCCCGACCACCCCGAGATTAATGCGCTCCGCCGGCAACGACAGGCGCGGGTGTCGATCACAAAGCGAAGCCTGTGCACGGCGGTATCACACAAGGAGGAACCGAACCATGGACCTGGGACTCAGAGGCAAGAAAGCGATCGTCTGTGCGGCAAGCAAGGGTCTCGGCCGCGCCTGCGCCATTTCGCTGGCGCGCGAAGGCGTGGACGTCGTGATCACCGCGCGTACCGCGGCCGATCTGGAGAAGACCGCCGATGAAATCCGCAAGGAGACCGGGGCGAAGGTGACACCGGTTTCCGGCGACATCACCACCGAAGCCGGTCGCGCGGCAGCGCTCGCGGCATGTCCGCAGCCCGACATCCTGGTCAACAACGCCGGCGGCCCGCCACGCGGCGACTTCCGCGGATGGGGCCGCGACGAGTGGATGAAGGCGGTCGATGCCAACATGCTGACGCCGATTTTCCTGATCAAGGCTGTCGTCGACGGCATGATCGAGCGCAGGTTCGGCCGCATCGTGAACATCACATCGGCATCGGTGAAGTCGCCGATCCCGGAACTCGGCATGAGCAACGGCGCGCGCGCCGGCCTCACGGGTTTCGTCGCCGGCCTGGCGCGCCAGATCGCCCGCCACAACGTCATCATCAATAATATCCTGCCCGGCCCGTTCCTGACCGACAGGTTGCGCGGCGGCTTCCAGGAAGCGGCGCGCGCCAGCAACCGGCCGGTCGACGAACTGGTGCAGGAGCACGCGAAGAATTCGCCAACCGGGCGCGTCGGCAACCCGGCGGAATTCGGCGATGCGTGCGCTTTCCTCTGCTCCGCCAACATCGGCTTCATTGTCGGGCACAACCTGCTGCTGGATGGCGGCAACTTCAATTCGTCTATGTAACGGACTCCACCGGCCGCCTTGCCTCAATGATGGATTCCGAATGATGGATCCGACCTTCCTGCCGGCGTGGCGTCTTGCCGAACTCGTGCGGACCGGCGCCGTCGGCTGTCTCGAGCTGCTCGACCATTATATTGCACGGGTCGAGCGGCTTGATGATCGCACCAATGCCGTGGTTGTGCGGGACTTCGACCGTGCGCGCGATCGGGCGCGAGCGCTCGATCGGCAACGGCAGGACGGCCGTGCCACACCATTGTTCGGTGTGCCGATGACGGTGAAGGAAAGCTTCAATGTTGCCGGACTTCGCAGCACCTGGGGCCATGAGGAGTATCGCCGCAACGTTGCCACCGAGGATGCACTTGCGGTGCAACGCCTGACCGCGGCTGGTGCGGTAGTGTTCGGCAAAACCAACGTACCGGTGGGCCTGGCGGACTGGCAAAGCTACAATCCGATATACGGCGCGACCGCCAATCCTTGGAACCTCGCCCACACCCCAGGCGGCTCGTCAGGCGGTTCGGCGGCGGCACTTGCGGCTGGACTGACCGCGCTGGAGCTTGGCAGCGATATCGGCGGTTCGATCCGTGTGCCGGCACATTATTGCGGCGTATTTGGCCACAAGACGACCTGGGGATTGTGCTCCGGCCGCGGCCAATCTCTCTTGCCGGTCGCCGCGATGACCGACATCGCGGTGATCGGCCCGCTGGCCCGTTCGGCCATGGATCTTTCGTTGGCCCTGGACGCGATCGCGGGAGCCGACCCGGTCCTGACAACCGCCGTCACGCCCTTGCCACCGCCGCGCGCGACCCGCCTGGGCGATCTGCGGATTGCCGTATGGTCCAGCGAACTAGGCCAGGAAACCGATGTCGAAACGATCGCAAAGATCGAAGCACTGGCCGATTTTCTCGAAAGCGAAGGTGCCCGGGTCAACCGCACCGCACGCCCCGAATTCGATGCGAACGAGGCATTCCATGTCTATGTGAAGCTTCTCAGTGCGGCGCTCAGCGGCAACGCAACCGAGGCCGTGCTGACCCGCATGCGTGAAGCGTCCACGCGGCGTCAGCCTGACGACATGAGCGCAGATGCCATTTCATGCCGCGCCGTCGACATGACGCATCGTGCCTGGCTGCAACTGAATGAACGCCGCTCCCAGCTCCGCCGCGCATGGAGCACGTTCTTCCGGGAATGGGACGTGTTGCTATGCCCGGTGATCGCCACCGCCGCATTGCCGCACATGCAGCAAGGCAATACGTGGGAGCGCACGGTCACGGTGAACGGCCGCTCGATCCCGTACAACGACATGCTGTTCTGGCCGGGCCTCACGTGCGGCTACCATTTGCCCGCCACGACAGCGCCGATCGGCGTGACAGATGCCGGGCTGCCGATTGGCGTGCAGATCGTTGGACCACTGTACGGCGATCGAACCACGATACACGTGGCAGGGCTGCTGGAACAGCATTGGCGGTCGTTCGTCCCGCCGCCCGATTGGCTCTGAACAACCGGCGCCACTTGGCCTGTCCGGCCTACGCCCCTAGTGTTGCAACCGACGAAGGAGGCAGGGGTGATGCGCGGGAACCTGGGTGGTATGCTCCTTGCGGCAACCCTGCTGGCGACAGCCACCCCGGCGCTCGCGCAGAAATCCGCCGACACGCTGCGCGTCACCTGGCGCGACGCGATTCCCGATGTCACGCCGTATTACAACCAGATTCGCACCGGCATCGTGCTCGGGCAGCAGGCCTGGGACTCGCTGGTGTATCGCGATCCCGAAACATTCCAGATCAAGCCGCTGCTTGCCGAATCATACAAATGGGTAGACGAGACGACGCTGGAATTCACGCTGCGTCAGAACGTGACGTTCCATAATGGTGACAGGCTGACTGCCGATGACGTCGCCTACACCATCAACACGATCCTCGCCGACAAGCAGGTGTCGATACCAGGCAATTACTCGTTCATCGATCATGCCACCAAAGTCGATGATACGCACGTGCGCGTCGAACTCAAGCGGGTGTTTCCGGCCGCACTCGATTACATGGCGAACACGCTTTTCATCATGCCGAAGGCGTATCGGGAGAAGGTTGGCGCGTACGAATACTCCAAGCATCCGATCGGCGCGGGTCCGTACAAGATCACCCGGGTCGACGGAACGAACGAGATCGATCTGGAACGCTACGATGGCTATTACGCTGCCAGTCCAAAGGGCAAGCCGGCAATTGGCAAGATCGTGATCCATGAAGTGCCGGATTCCGCCACCGAGATGGCGGACCTGATGGATGGCCGCGCCGACTGGATATGGAAGTTCAATCCCGACCAGTTCGGTGCAGTCGGTCGCATGCCGAATTTGCAGGCGGTGCGCGCGGAATCTATGCGAATCGAGTATTTGGGCATGGATGGCGCTGGCCGCACGGGCGCCGGAAATCCCATGACCAAGGAAAAGGTGCGGCAGGCGATATTCTACGCGATCGACCGCGCCACGATGGCCGAGCAGCTTATGCAGGGCGGTTCGCGGCCGCTGGACGCACCATGCTACCCGACGCAGTTCGGTTGCGATCAGGCTGCCGCGGTGCACTATCCGTATGACCCCGCGAAGGCAAGGCAATTGCTGTCGGAAGCCGGCTATCCCAATGGGTTCGACACCGAACTGGTGACCTACGAGTTGCCGCAATGGGCCGCCGCAGTACAGGGCTATCTCAAGGCGGTCGGCATCAATGCCACGCTGATCGTGCTGCAGGTCGGTCCTGAGGTACAACGATCGCTCGCCGGGCAGAACCCGCTGGAGTTGGGCTCATGGGGCAGCTATTCGATCAACGACGTGTCGGCAATCCTGCCGGTCTTCTTTGGTTTCACCGGCAACGACTATACCCGCGACCCTGATTTGAAGAAGCTGGTGGACGCCGGCGGTGCCACCGTGGATCCCGATCAGCGCCGCAAGGCGTACAGCGCCGCTATCAAGCTGATAACCGCGCATGCCGACTGGATGCCGATGTTCACCAGTACTGTTACTTACGGCTTCTCCAGGGAACTCAACTTCAAGCCTTCCACTGATGAGTTGCCACGCTTCTTTCTCAGCAGCTGGAAGTAGGCGAAAGCAGCAATGCTCGCAGGTTACGATCGTATCTACGTCGATGATCGCTTCGGCAACCGGATCGAGTTGATGCAGCCGAAGGCATCGCCAGCCGACCCAAGCCGTTGAGCGAAGTCGCAGCGTCGCACATTGCACAGGAGGTTCTCATGCGTGCGTTCCAGCCGTCGCAGGAATTCCGGATGCCCTTGTCGGGTGACGTGACACAGGCGATCAATCCATGGTCCTGGACCATGCGCATGATCGGCGGGCAGTTCGGACTGATCAATGTAAACTTGGGCAGCACGCCTGATCCGGCTCTTGAGCAGACTATCCTGGAAGAGGTCGGCAGCTACGGGCGTCAGCTTGGTCGCATCGGCGATGCCATGGCGGTACTCGTACGGCATCTCGACCGGACGAAGCTGGACGCGAAGGAGTTGGACGCCGTCCAGGCACTGGAGAAGCAGCTTGCTCAGGTCCAGAAGATCAAGCAGGGCAGGGCGCCAGCAGCAGCGCCATCGCGCCCTTGAAGGCGTCGACCGGCCGCCGTCGCTGAAACTGCCAGCCGTGCCGGTGCTTCATCAGCGTGTCGCCGTGGGTGCCGCAGACCGACGGTGGTCATGTCGCATTGCTCATGGCGTTTGATTGCTCATGGCGCTTGCGCGGCGTTCCGCGAGCGACACGGCAAGTTCGATGGCGGCGATCAGGCTGGATGGATCGGCCACGCCCTTGCCGGCGATGTCGTACGCCGTGCCGTGGTCTGGTGAGGTGCGCACGATGGGCAATCCCAGCGTGACATTCACGCCGTGATCCATGTCGAGCGTCTTCAGCGGAATCAAAGCCTGATCGTGATACATGCAGATCGCCACGTCGTAGCGGGCCCGCGCGGTCGCAGTGAACATCGTGTCGGGCGGCCATGGGCCGGTTACATCGATGCCGCCCGCCCGCAGTTGCGCGATGGCGGGGGCGATGATGGTGGTCTCTTCATCGCCGAGTGCGCCTTGCTCGCCGGCATGCGGATTGAGTCCGGCGATCGCGAGGCGTGGCTGCGCGATGCCGAATTCATGCCGTAGCGCCGCGGCGGTGGTGCGCGCGGCTGCGACAATCGCGTCGGTGCTCAGCAGGGCGATCGAGTTGCGCAGCGATGCATGCACCGTGACCGGCACGACGCGCAGGTGCGGGCTCGCCAGCATCATGATCTGCTTGCCGGAGGCGCCTGTCAGCACGGCGAGGAATTCGGTGTGGCCGGGGTAGGCGAAGCCGGCGTCGTACAGCGCGGCCTTGTTGATCGGGTTGGTGACCATGCCGCTGGCGGCCTTGCTCAGGCAGAGGGTGGCGGCAAGCTCGATGGACGCGATCACCGGCTTGGCGTTCGCCTTGTCGGGCCGGCCCGGTTGCGGTGTGGCGGCGAGCCGGACCGGCAGGACAGGCAGCGCACTGCGGAATATCGCGGCAGCTTCGTCCGGTGATGCGACTTCGGCAATCGGCGCACCGGTCAGTTCCCGTGGATCGGCCAGTGCGATGAAGCATCGGCCATTGCGATGCAGCGCCTGCCAGGCGCGCACGGTCAGTTCCGCTCCGATGCCGGCAGGATCACCCATGGTAAGAGCGAGAGGTTTCATTCAATTGCTGTCGTTTCGCTTCTCGCATTCACAATGGGCGCATTCACGGCGTGTGCAACGCCAGCGCGTGCAATGACGATGTGTGCGCAGGGGCACCATGCCCGGTTCCTTCCGTCAGATTCAGTCCACTAGATATGCAGCGCACGGCCGTCAGCCGCCAGGGCTGCCTCCTTCACCGCCTCGCTCAGTGTCGGATGCGCGTGGCAGGTGCGGGCCACGTCCTCGGCCGACGCGCCGAACTCAATCGCGGTGGTGAGTTCCGCGATCAATGTGCCGGCATCGGGCCCGATGATATGCGCGCCCAGGACGCGGTCGGTCGTCTTGTCCGCGAGTATCTTCACGAACCCATCCGTGTCAGCCATTGCGCGCGCGCGGGCGTTCGCGGTGAACGGGAATTTCCCGATGTTGTAGGCTACACCCGCGGCTTTCAGCTCCTCTTCGGTCTGGCCAACCGACGCAACTTCTGGCCAGGTGTAGACCACGCCCGGAATTGCACCGTAGTTCACGTGCCCCGCCTGGCCGGCAAGACGTTCAGCCAGCGCGATACCTTCCTCCTCCGCCTTGTGCGCCAGCATCGGACCGGCAATGGCGTCGCCGATCGCGTAGATTCCGGCGACGTTTGTGGCGTAATGCGCGTCGGTCTTCACCCGTCCGCGTTCGTCAAGCGCAACGCCGGCTTCGGTCAGGCCGACGCCATCGGTGTATGCCCGGCGGCCGATCGACAGCAGCACGATGTCCGCCTTCAGTTCCTCGGCGTTGCCGCCCTTCGCCGGTTCGATCGTCAGCGTGACACCGTCATTGCCCTTGCGCGCGCCGGTCACCTTCATGCCCAGGCGGAACTTGATGCCCTGCCGCGTCAGGATGCGTTCGAATGCCTTGGCAATTTCACCATCCATCGTGGGGACGATGCGGTCGAGGAATTCCACCACCGTCACATCCGCACCCAATCGCCGCCACACGCTGCCAAGTTCCAGGCCGATATAGCCGCCGCCGATCACCACAAGATGTCCGGGCACCTTCTCGAGTTCCAGCCCGCCGGTGGAAGTGACGATCTGCTTCTCGTCCACATCCACGCCCGCCAGCGGCACA
>DATKFJ010000062.1:0-9260 GCA_035511435.1 Acetobacteraceae bacterium
GCATGGGGTTCAATAATGCGGGGCTGCAAGCCTATCTGCGTCGGCTCGCGGTGCGGCCGACCGGCGTGGCGCTGCTGGGTGCCAACGTCGGCATCAACAAGGAGGGTGCCGATCCGGAACGGGATTACCCCGCACTGATCGCCGCGGTCGCGCCGTACGCCGACTATGCGGTCATCAACGTATCCTCGCCGAACACGCCCGGGCTGCGCGACCTGCAAGGCGAGGCGCAGCTGCGCGCGATCCTGCGTGCCGTCGCGACGCAGGTGCCGAACCGGCCGCCGGTGCTGGTGAAGATCGCGCCCGAGTTGAGCGATGAAGCGCTGGCAGCGCTGGTGGAAACCTGCGTGGCCGAGGGTGTTCAGGGATTGATCGTGTCCAACACGACGATTTCCCGGCCTGCGGGGCTTCGCTCGCCGTTCGCGGGTGAAGCCGGCGGCCTGTCCGGCGCGCCGCTGTCAGGTTTGTCCACCGCCGTGCTGGCGCGCGCGTTCCTGCTGGCGCGGGGCCGGCTTGCGCTGATCGGTGTCGGCGGCGTCGCGACGGGGCAGGACGCGCTGACGAAAATCTGCGCCGGCGCGTCGCTGGTGCAGCTTTACACCCGGTTCGCCTACGCCGGCCCGGCACTGATCCCGCGGCTGAAGCGGCAGCTTGCCACGTCGCTGCGCGGCGCGGGTTTCTCCACGATCAAGGACGCGGTGGGCAGCGCGGCGCAACGTCTGGCAGAATACGGCTGATGGAACATTTATCCGGCTTCGCGCCACTCGCTGACCGCTTCGACGGCTTCGTCCTGGACCTGTGGGGCGTCATCCATGACGGGGTGAATGGCTTTCCGCACGCCGTGGACTGCCTTGCGCGGCTGCGCGCCGCCGGCAAGCGAACGCTGTTGCTGTCGAATGTGCCGCGACCGAACGATGCGGTGCAGGTGATGATGCGGGGGATGGGGATCGCCGACGATCTCTACACCGACATCCTGACCAGCGGCGAGGCGGTGCGCCGCGCATTGCAGCGTCCGCCCGATCTGTGGTGGGCGGAACTCGGCTTGCACGTGTTCCATCTTGGCCCGGAGCGCGATCGCGGTGTGCTGGAAGGCCTGCCGCTGACCAAGGTGCCGCACCCGAGCGAGGCCAATTTCGTGTTGAACACCGGGCCGGACGATCATCGCAATCCCACCGATCTCGCCGAGTTCGAGGCGGTGCTGCAGGACTGCGCGCGGCATCGCCTGCCGATGATCTGCGCCAACCCGGACCTGCAGGTGATTCGCGGCGGCGTGCGCGTCCTGTGTGCCGGCGCGCTGGCGGTGCGATACCAGGAACTCGGCGGCGACGTGCGCTCGCTGGGCAAACCGGATCCGGCCATCTACCAGCCCGTGCTGCAAAGCCTCGGGCTGCCGATCGAGCGCGTGCTGGCCGTGGGCGACGCACTGCACACCGATATTGCGGGGGCGGCGAGCGTTGACCTCGCATCGTGCTGGGTGTTGAGCGGCATCCATGGCGAGGCCCTGTTGGCCGGACCGGATCGCTATGACGTCGTCAAGGCGGAAGCGGCGGCGGAACAAGCCTGCGTCGCACCAATTGCGACCATCCCGCGCTTCGCGTGGTGAGCATCCGGCGCGGCGCATGCGGCATGAGGACAGGCGACGCCAGACGTGGAGAGGCTTCGGCGGGTCGCGCGATTGTGCGACAGCCGTGCAAGTTGTCATCCGCGCGAACCGGGTTGTCCGCATGATTGCCCGGCGCATGATTGGCCGGCGCATGATTGCCCGGCCCATGATTGGCCGGCGCATGATTGGCTGGGTTGTGGCGGCAGCACTTCTGCTGGGTTTCGCACCGCGGCTGGCAGCCCAGGACAGCGAGGTCGCCGCGGACGTGAAGGCGACATATGTGTCGAGGTTCGCATCGTTCGTCCAGTGGCCGGGTCCGGCTGCCGAATTTCCCGGTGATGTGTTCCCGGTCTGTGTCGCGGATGACGCAAGCGGGTTCGTGACCGTGCTGCAAAATGCCGCCAAAGGGCAGGCGATCGGTGGCCACAACGTCGTGGTGCGCGGTCTGCCGGCGGGAACCGCCAATCCAGCCTGCGCCGAGGTTTACGTGGCGGGTTCGCAGAGCGCCATTCTCACTGTGATGCGTGGCAAGCCGATCCTGACCATTACCGATGCGGCGATCAGCGTGGACACCAGGGGAATCATCAATTTCGTCATCCGGGAAAACCGCGTGCGGTTCGAGATCGACGAAGCGGCGGCGGCGACGGCGGGACTGGTGATCAGTTCGAAGCTGCTCAGCCTGGCGGTCTCGGTTCACTCGTCTGGCCGATAAGAGGAGAGCCGGGATGCCACGGCTCTGGCGACTGATCCCGATCATCGCACTGGTAACGGTGGTTGCGTTCCTGGTCACCGGCATCGGCATGGCGCTCTACGTCGATCGCTCGAATGTCGCGCAGCGGCTTGACGAGACCGAAGTCCAGGCACAGACGCTGGCCGCGACGGTTCCGGCGGCACTGAGCTTCAACGACCGTCAGGCGGCAGAGGAATACGTCAACGCCATTCGCGCCAATCCGGACATCCAGCAGGCCGCCGTTTACGACAATGCCGGCCTTCTGTTCGCGGGCTGGAGCCGCGGCGGCCCGCTGCCTGTCCTTGCCGAGTTCGAGGCGCCTCACGCCGAGGCCGGCCATCTGATTGTCACGGCGCCGGTGGTGCAGGGCGGTTCGCAGATCGGCCTGGTCTATCTGCAATGCGTCACCGAGCCACTGGCGCAGCGGCTGCAGCGCTATGGCATCATCGGGCTGCTGATCGGCATGGCGATCGTCGTTGTGTCGGTGCTCGCGATCACGCAGGCGGCGCTGACGCGGGCGAATGCCGAGCTGGCCGGCCGCGCGCGCGATCTTGCCGCGGCAAACGAGAACCTGCGCGACGAGATCGCCCAGCGCGAGCGGGTGGAGGAGGCGCTGCGCCAGGCCCAGAAGATGGAGGCGATCGGGCAGCTGACCGGCGGTGTGGCGCACGACTTCAACAACCTGCTTCAGGTGATCAAGGGAAATCTGGAGATGATGCTGCGGCGTCATGGCAGGGCGGGTGCCGAACCGGAGCTTGTGCGCATGGGCGAATCCGCGATGCGTGCGGCCGATCGGGCGGCGATGCTGACGCAGCGGCTGCTGGCATTCGCGCGCCGCCAACCGCTGGCGCCGACGCCGATCGACGCCAACCAGCTTGTTGCCGGCATGTCGGACCTGCTGGGACGCACGCTGGGTGAAGCAGTGAACCTGCAGACGGTTGGCGCCAGCGGACTGTGGCAGACCCTTGCCGACGCCAATCAGCTCGAGAGTGCCTTGCTCAACCTTGCGGTCAATGCGCGTGATGCCATGCCGCATGGCGGCACGCTGACCATCGAGACGGCGAACGCGCATCTCGACGAAGCCTATGTCCAGATGCAGCAGCCGGAGGATCTGCGTGCCGGGCAGTATGTCATGGTCGCGGTCACCGATACCGGACATGGCATGGCTCCGGAGGTGTTGCGCAAGGTGTTCGAACCGTTCTTCACCACGAAGGAGATCGGCCAGGGTACCGGCCTCGGCCTGTCGCAGGTTTATGGGTTCGTCCGCCAGTCGGGGGGGCACGTGAAGATCTACAGCGAGCCTGGGCAGGGCACCACGGTGCGGCTTTATCTGCCGCGCCTGCTGGCGAGTGACACCGACAGCGACGAACCGGGAACGCAACGGGAGGTGCCGGCAACCGGCGGCAGTGAGACGGTGCTGGTCGCCGAGGACGAGGACGATGTGCGTACGTTCACCGTTGCGACCCTGCGTGAGCTGGGTTATCGCGTGCTGCCGGCAGCGGATGGTCACGCCGCGCTGCGGCTGCTGCGGATCCACACCGGCATCGATCTGCTGTTCACCGATATCGGGCTGCCGGGTGCGCTGAACGGGAGTCAGCTCGCGGACGTGGCGAAGGCATTGCTGCCGGACTTGCGTGTACTGCTTACCACGGGATACGCGCCGAACGCGGTGGCGAACGACGGGCGGGTCGATCCCGGCATGGAACTGGTGGCGAAGCCGTTCACGCAAGCGGAGCTGGCGCGGAAAGTCCGCGAGGTGCTGGATCGGTAGCGGTTGGGTGTGGGGCGGTGGTGCGGGGTCGTGGTTGCGGTTCGCCGTGGTTGCGGTTCGCCGGAGGGGGGTTAAGCTGGCGGACAGCACGGGAAGGAAACCGCCATGACCGCCATGATCGACATGCATGCCCATTGGAAGCCCGCCGAAGTCGCGGACGCGCTGCGCGCCCGGACCAAGGAACCGCGCATCCTGCGCGATCGGAACGGCGTCGAGGTGCTGAAGTCGCGGATGGGCGAAGAGGCGCTCGCGAATGCGTTCGATGACGTCGATTTCCATCTTGGCCGCATGGACCGCCAGGGAGTGGAAGTGAGCGTGCTGTCGTTGCTGGGGGGTTTCTGTTGGATCGAGTCCCAGTCGCCGGATGTGTCGGGACCGCTGTGTCGGCGGGTCAACGACCGGCTTTCGGCGATTTGCCAGGAGCACCCCGGGCGCTTTGCCGCGTTTGCCGCGCTGCCGCTGGTGGACCTGTCCGCGGCCGCAGCCGAGTTGGAGCGGGCGCTCGGGCTGCCGGGGATGATCGGCGCGCAGTTGCCGGGCAATTTCTTCCTGACGCGCGATGACGCCGAGGCGATGCGTCCGTTGCTGGAGGTGGCCAATCGGCACCAGGCGGTGCTGTTCATCCATCATGGTCCGCGGCCGGGCGATGCGTTTCCCAAGGTCGCGGGCGGCACGGACAACGCGCGCCGGCGCAACGGCACGCTGGATATGCAGGCGAGCCTGTCGTCGGTGATGGTGACGCTGTGTCTGACCGACCTGCTTGAGTCGTACCCCGACGTTTCGATCCAGGTACACAATCTGGGTGGCAACATTCCGTATGAGGTCGAGCGGATGGATCACCGGAGCATGCTGGATACGCCGGAGGAGGAGTTGCCGTCTTCGCGGTTCCGGAAGGCGAAGGTGTTTGTGGATTGCAACTCGTTCGGGCCGCGCGCGATCGAGGCGGCGGTTGGTTTGTATGGTGCGGAGAGGATTGTGTGCGGCACCGATGGCAGCGCGTTCGGCGTGGACTGGACCAGGAAGGCGCTGGCGGACGCGCAGATCGGCGAGGAGGCGCGGGAGTTGATCCTGCACCGGAATGCAGCCGCGATGCTGGCGCGGGTTATGGGGGGTGTCGAGGGGAAGCGAGCGGCCGCCTGATACTGCTGGGCTGAGGCTCGGCTGGGCTGGGGGGCTGGGTGCGTGGCCCCCGGGCGGCTGGGGGTTGGGTGCGTGGCCCCCGGGCGGCTGGGGTCTGGGGATGCATGCGTTGGTTGCTAATGGGTCGGCGGCCAGGCGCCGAGCTTCACTGATCGCGGTATCACTTGACAAAACGCGCAAATTACAAAAACTGCGCGAGTGAAACGGTGAGGGCGCCATGCGTGAAGTCCCCGCTACCGAATTTGCCCGGAATTTCGGCCAGTATCGAGAAATTGCCCAGCGTGAGCCGATTGCTGTCACCAGCCACGGCCGCGCCATGGGGTATTTCATCTCCGCCGTCGAATTCGAGGAGATGCAGCGGCTGAAGGCATTCGCCCGCCGCAGCCGCGCGGTCGCCGACCTGATCAAGGAAGAGATCGACCAGATGAACGCGGGCCACACAGGCGCCTAGCACGGCACCTGCACGCGCTGTTGAATAACGGATGGTCAGGAGGTTCATGGCGCTGCGTGGCCGTAGCTTGGGCTGGGTCGCGCCAAGGAGACCGCTACGCCCAGCGGCGAGTCACTTAACGGGCATGGGGTCACGGGCCTGTTGCCACTGCGGCGGCTAACCCCCAAGATCGATGCGGCAAGGGGGGTGAACGCAAGGTCAACCCGTTGAACTTATTGCATGAGGTAAATTGCCATGCGTGTGTTGCGTCTGATGCTGCTCGTGCTGCCGCTCGGGCTGCCCCTCGGGCTCGGCGGCTGTCTCAGTTTCAGCAGCAGCGATCCGCCGGCGCCGAAGAACAATACCACGATCGTAGTGCCGCCGGGCTCGACAGTCGTCTGCTCGAACGGCCAGCCGCCGCCCTGCCGCTAGTCGCCGGCGAGCACCGAACCTCGGGTTCCTGTGCGTGAGTGGGCTGGTCGGGAGCGGCCGGCGGCTGCGGTGTGCGCGGCTATCGCGCAGGGCGTGCGGGGTTTCGCTGGCGAACGTCGGCATCGCAGGTTAGAGGGTCTGAGACGTCGGCGCGATCGCGTTACTGCCGCGCCGCGACGGCACGCGCCTGATCGGCCACCTCTGCCGCGAACAACGTGCCGTCGGCGTGAATGGGCAAGCCCGCGATGTGCAGGCCTTCCGCGCTCCAGGTGTTGCAGGTGAACACGCCGCTGTACCGCATCGTCGAGGCATAGAAGAGGCTGCCTGCATACGGTCCATCCGCGATGGAACGGAGCGCGCCGTCCGGTGCCCATTCGAACGAGCCGGAAATGAAATCGTTGAGCCGCGCCAGGCCGCCCGCCGACACGTGCAGCGTGACGACGTCTTCCGGCGGGAATGCCAATTGCGGCGGAACGCTCAGCGCGGTCACCAGCAGCGCGCCGGAGGCAGGAAGCAATGCCGCGAGCATGTCGGTAAAGTCGTGTCGGCGATGCAGCAGCCAGGCCCTTTCACCGAAGCCGAACAACAAAACCCGCACGCCGGGAAACACCGAGCGGAGCCTGGCAAGCGGCGCACCGACCTGATCCGCCGCCACGCCGATATCGGTGTGCCAACCGCGCCGGATCAGATAGATCGCGTTGGTCGCCGGCGCACCGGTCACGTCCGCCCGCGGCATCGGCGTGGCGCAGCCGGCGAGAGCGATACCAAGCGCGACGGCCAAGTGCCGCATGCGCCACGTCCGCAAAGGGGGTGGCCCGACTGTCTTGTTCGTCATCGCAGCTTGTGTATAGCGCAGCTTGCCCGCCTGGCCCCAGAAGCAGGGGGTGCGTTTCCTCGATTTTGCAGAGGGGTGTCATCGGTATGTTGCGGCTACATTTCGGTGCTGGGTGACGCGTTTTGTGGTAAGTCTGTATCCGATTGAGATCCAACATTCGCTAAGCCGCTTAAGAGAGTATTACAGCATGCAGATCGTTTTCGGTACATCACTGGGCCTCTTCATCAGCGACGGAACGGCGGCCGGAACGGCCCTCCTGACCGTGCTGCCTCAACCAACCGGCTATGCTTCAGTCGATGTTTTGGCGCCGCTCAACGGCGAATTCTTGTTCGGGTACCAGGATGGTGTCGCATACGACACGCCCTCCCTCGGACTTACCGACCTCACCGATGCTGGCACGGCTATTTTCACGACACTACCTAACGAGGGCCTCGAAGCCGACGGCCCCCCGACCCTTTACGGTAGTCTTTCACTCGGCAGTCGCGTTTTGTTGTCATACTCGCCGGCGGGACCCAATGGGGACCAGCTCTGGTCGACCGACGGCACGGCCGCTGGGACGATCGATCTGACGGGATCGGGCATATACGCCCCGATCCTGGATCCAGGTGGACTGCTCGCCGGCGGGCGGCTGGTTACCGCTGACTCTAACGGCATCGTCGCGACCGACGGCACGGCATCGGGCACGTTCCAATTGAAATCCGGTCCGCTCGGCAATTCCGATTACAGTTTCCACTTGGCGAGCCTGGGTAGCATCGTCGTCTTCAGCATTGAGAGCGGGCCGGATTATAACGACGCCGACGGTGGCGATCAGTTGTGGCGCAGCGACGGGACGGTAGCTGGCACGGTGCTGGTTACCGATCTGCCAACATATTCCGTATATGCCGGCATGACGGCGTCCAAGTCATTCGGTTCCAAAGCGTTGTTTGCATATAACGACGGAACCGGTCTGAACATCCCCTCATTGTGGGTCACGGATGGTACAGCGACAGGGACATTTCCGCTTCCAGGCATCACAAATCCCCAATTCGGTGCGGCCACGAACGGTCGCGTCTTTCTGATCGCGGCTGAGGGCCTGGTGGTGACCGACGGAACCGTCGCTGGTACCCAGGTGATCGCGCCGAAATCCCTCGGGCCAAACGGATTCGGTCCAACTACGATCATGGCCTCGCTGGGAAACGACGTAATCTTTGCCGCCGCTATACCAACCAGCCTTAACAACCCTTACGATTACGGATCGACGAACCAGCTTTGGGTGACAGACGGAACCGCGGTTGGCACCAAATTGATCGAAACGTTACCGAACAACATTGTAAGCATGACCAGCGTCGGCGATCGGGTATTGTTCACCTCCGCCGACGCTGCGGGTAACCCAGCAGTCTGGACTACCGACGGTACGGCCGCCGGGACCTCGATTCTAATCGATAATGCGAGCGCATATTTCGCGCCAGGTATGGCCGCGCTGATCGCGCCGTGCTTCGCGGCCGGCACTCGCATCGCTGCGAAGAGTGGAAACGTAATCGTGGAGCAGCTGCGAATCGGAGATATTGTTTTGACCGCGTCCGGCAACAGGCAGGCAGTCCAATGGATCGGCCATCGTCACGTGGACTGCCGCCGGCACCCTGACCCGGAAAGGGTCTGGCCGATCCGCATCGCTCCACACGCATTCGGCGTCGGACGACCCAGGCACCCGCTGTTGCTATCGCCCGACCATTCAGTGTTTGTCGAGGATGTTCTGATCCCTATCAAGTTCCTGGTCAACGGCACGACGGTCGTGCAGCTTATGGTCGACACGATCATGTACTATCACATAGAGTTGCCGCGACATGACGTTCTGCTCGCCGAGGGGATGCCCGTGGAAAGCTACCTCGAGACTGGCGGACGAGCTGCGTTCGCGAACGGTGGGGCAGTTACGGAGCTTCATGCAGACTTCACGCCCGATCAGTCTCGCGTCGCCATGACCTGGCAGAACTTCGCCTACGCACCGTTGCTCGGTGATAGCGATCAACTCGCCCGGACACGGATGAAGCTTGATTTACAAGCTGCGATGCTCGGTTCTGTCGGCACGAAGCAACGCAAACGACGAGAGCACCGCGTAAAGGCCGCGTAGTGCGGTTCTGCTGAATGCAGAGTCTTTAAGCGACGTCTGACAGACGACGACATCGGCCAATAGCTAGTGCAACACAAAGATCCCATGGCGGAACGACAGGCCTAAGGGCGGTTGATATCCTTGGTCGGTCGTAAACAGCATCGCAAGGAGAAAACCCGATGCGTCCCGCCAGGATTTGTCCCGATCACCCCACGTCCCACGCCGCCCTGAGTGAA
>DATKFJ010000063.1:0-5663 GCA_035511435.1 Acetobacteraceae bacterium
GACTCATAGCCCGGCACGAAGGCGATCAGGAACGTGGCGACGCCCATCACCAACAGCGTGGCGATAAGCGTCGCCTTGCGGCCTATGCGGTCGCCATAATGCCCGAAGATCGCGGCGCCAATCGGCCGCCCGACGAAACCAATGAAATAGGTGCTGAACGCTGCCAGCGTCCCGGTCAATGGGTCTTCGTTTGGGAAAAAGAGTTTCGGAAATATCAGGCCGGCGGCAGTGCCATAGATGAAGAAGTCGTACCATTCGATCGTCGTGCCGATAGTAGCAGCGATCACCGCCTTGCGCAGCTGGGTGCTGTGCTCGGTCTCTGAAAGCTCGCCCTGTGGGAGGCCAACAGCCATGCCCGTTCTCCCCGGCCGTCGTCATCCGCGTTGTCTCGATGACTGATCCCGCACCTCACAATGCGGCTTTCTGAGCGGTGCAGCAAGGTGAGTTGAGGCAAACGTACTCACCCCTGCGATATCTTGAATGAAACCTAGTGGCACGCCGCCGCGACAATCTGTCCATCCGCAATATGCCAAAAGTCAATCGGCAGAAACTTCGGCATTGCTGACCGTGCCGCCACCCACATCCCGTCGGGTCACGGCGGGCCATATCGCGGCAGACTATCCGGTATCAGCCTGGCAACCGAGATGGCGGATGATGTTCCTAAGCAGCGCGCTGCGCATGGATCAACCAAGGCACAGCCCGTCGCACTTTGTGTATCAAGCTATCTCAGGACATGGCTGCGGTGCTGCATGCGAGTGCCGTGGTGTCTGAACCGTTGTAGGGCAGCCAGCGCCCTGTCAGTTTGTTCGAAAGATTTCGTGCCGTACACATTTAACGCGAGCTGGCGCCACAAGATCGCGAAGGTGCGGTACCAAGTGATGAACTGGCCGGAATACGATGCCGCGCATGACGCTCCGATCATTGATGCGGGCGCTGGGAACTGCTCACCAGCAGGTGGACTTCCTCCAATGGTATCGCGCGAGCCTGAACGGTACGAATCTCGAGGAAGTCGCGAAGCCTGCTCGTCTGCACGCTCTTCGCTCGCTGGTGCGGAACCCGCCGGGCGGTAGTTTTCAAGATGCGCAAATCAACGCTGTTGTCACGCCACGCCACGATCGACCCGATTGCGGAATCTCGCCTTCGTGTTTTGGCCCGCGTGGTCGGCAGCAGTACCGTCCAACCGCCTTGAACAGCGGGAAGACGATGGAACTGTTAGACCTCCAGCCGCCCGATTATGGCGTCTACATCGCAGGACTCTATATCATCGACGATGACGGCGAACATGTTTTCGCCGGACCGTTCGACTCTGAAACCGCGGCCATCGCCTGGATTACGCAACGCCAGGACGCCGTGAGGCGCCGCCATGCGGGGAGCGAGCCTGCAATTCACTGATCAACCGGTATGCGCTGATCTTTTGGCTTTGAGTTCGATACGGGAAACAGCATGGCTCGTTCGCTGGCCGAACGATCACCAGGGTGACAGCGCATCGGGCGGAGAATAAAATATCGATCGATTGACATAGAATATCGACTGATATAGGCGAGCCGGCATGAGCCAACCCACTGCCGCGCCGGTCGCCGGTCATGCACGCCCAGGTGCCCAGCAGCGCGGCGAGGATACCCGCCTGCGCATCCTGCGGACCGCACTGCAGGTCTTCGCCACCGAGGGGTATGACGGTGCCAGCACCCGCACCCTCGCGCAGCGCGCCAATGTGAATCTTCCCGCTCTGCAATACTATTTCGGCAATAAAGAAGGTCTGTATCGCGCGGTCATCGATCACATCAGCGAGATCGTGGAACACCGCATCGCGCCGGTGACAGAGCAAATCCGTGCGAGACTGGCCGCCGGGGCGATGTCTCGAATCCAGGTGCTCGATCTGCTTTGCCTCATGCTCGATGCCTTCGTTGCCCTGGTCACCGACCAGAACAGCCCTGATTGGGAATCCCGGGCCATGTTCTTCGCCCGCGCCGAAATCGAGCAACAGACGGCACTGGACACGCTGCACCAACGGGTGACGCGGCAGATCGTCGAGCCGTGCGCGGTGCTGATCGGACAGCTGACCGATCAAGCGCCCGATGCCGAGCAAACGCTGCTGCGAACGGTCGCGGTGCTCGGACAGGTGTCGGTGTTCTGCAATCGCAAGGCGCACGAGGCGCTGGGATGGCAACATCTCGACGACACGCGCGTCCGCGCCATTCAGGCTCTGGTGCGCGAGCACACCAAAGCCATCTTCCGCGTCGTCAAAGGTGGCGTGCGGTGACTTCGATCCTTGAGACCGCGGGCGGCCTGGCGCTGCCCATCCTGCTGCTGCTATCGGGCTGTGAGGTCGGTCCCGACTTCCACCGCCCCGACGCACCCAAGCAGGCCGACTACACAAATGCGCCGCTACAACCTCAAACCGCTGCCACCGCGGTACTCGGCGGTGAGGCGCAGCGCTTCGCGCCTGGCGGCGATCTGTCCGGCGCGTGGTGGACATTGTTTCGTTCGCGGCCGCTCAATGACCTGATCGACCAGGCGTTGCGGGCGAACCCCGACCTGCAAGCCGCGCAGGCGGCGCTGCGTGAGGCCAACGAGAACGTCTATGCCGGGCAAGGCGCCTTTTTCCCTCAACTCGGCGCCAACGCACAGGTCGCACGCGAGCGGATTTCCGGCGCCGAGTTCGGCGAACCCAGTCTGGACGAAACGTTCAGCCTCACCACCGCCGGGCTGAATATCTCCTACGCGCCCGACGTGTTCGGCGGTACCCGCCGCCAGGTGGAATCGCTCGCGGCGCAGGCGGAGTACCAGCGCTTCCAGCTTGAGGCGACCTATCTTACGCTGACCTCGAATCTCGTTGTCGCCGCCGTGCAGGAAGCTTCGCTGCGCGGCCAGATCGACGCCACACGCGACATCATCCGGCTGGAAACCAGCCAGCTCAACGTGGTGCGACGCCAGTTCGCGCTTGGTGGCGCGGCGAAATCGGACGTGCTGTCGCAGCAGGCCACGTTGAGCGCGACCGACGCCACTCTGCCACCGCTGGAAAAGCAGTTGGCACAGACCCGAGATCAACTCACCGCACTGCTGGGCCGCTTTCCGAATCAGGAGCCGGCGGCTCACTTCGACCTCGCCAGTCTGCAGCTTCCGACTGAACTGCCGCTGAGCCTGCCGTCGCAACTGGTGGAGCAGCGACCCGACATCCGCGCCGCTGAGGCGACGCTGCACGCGGCCAACGCCAATGTCGGCGTCGCAATCGCCAACCAACTGCCGTCGTTCAGCATCACCGGCCAGTACGGCACCGAGGCGTTGGGCTTCACCAACCTGTTCACGCCCGCCACTGCGGTCTGGACCATCGCCGGCGGCATCACGCAAACCCTGTTCGACGGCGGCACGCTGCTGCACAAGAAGCGCGCCGCCGTTGCGGCATTCAACGAGGCGGCGGCGCAGTACCGCAGCACGGTCATCAAGGCATTCCAGAACGTCGCCGATGCGCTACGCGCGCTGCAAGCCGATGCAGCGGCGCTGCGGGCTCAGGCCGTGGCGGAGCAAACCGCCGGCGCCAGTCTCGATCTCGCACGCAGCCAATTCGCGCTCGGTGCCATCACCTACGTCACCCTGGCCGACGCGCAGCGCACCTATCAGCAAGCCCGCATCAACCTGGTTCAGGCGCAAGGCAGCCGCTACGCGGACACCGCCGCGTTGTTCCAGGCGCTTGGCGGCGGCTGGTGGCATCGCAACGACGTGGCGCCTGATGCAACAGGCCAGCCCGACCGTTTCGGAATCTCGACCACTGCCAAACAGCACTAACGGAGCCGGTCACCATGACCAAACGCATGATCATCATGCTGATCGCCGTCGCGGTCGTACTGGGTGGCGTGTTCGGCTTCCAGGTGTTCAAGGCGAACATCATCAAGCACGTGATGGCGTCTCTGGCCAATCCGCCGCAGACCGTGTCCACCGTTATCGCGGGCTATCAGCAATGGCAGCCCGCGGTCTCCGCCGTCGGCACGTTGCGGGCGGTCAACGGCGCCGAGCTTTCGCTGCAGCTTGCCGGCATCGTCAGCGAGCTGGACTTCAAGTCCGGCGACGATGTGCGGGCTGGCCAGGTACTGCTGCGGCTGCGCACCGACGACGACGTTGCGAAGTTGCAGGCACTGCAGGCCACGGCAGAGCTTGCGCAGATCACCTATGATCGCGACCGCAAGCAATTGCAGGCGCAGGCCATCAGCCGGGCGACTCTGGACAGCGATGCCGCCTCGCTGAAGAACAACCAGGCCCAGGTCGCGGAACAGCAGGCTGTGGTGGACCAGAAGATCCTGCGCGCGCCGTTCGCCGGCCATCTGGGGATCCGCGCCGTCGATCTCGGGCAGTACCTGGCCGCCGGCACGCAGGTGGTGACGCTGCAGGCGCTCGATCCGCTCTATCTCGATTTCTTTCTGCCGCAACAGGCGCTGGCGAATATCAAGGTCGATCAGGCCGTCGCGGTGCATGTCGATACCTGGCCCGGCGTGAATTTTGCGGGACAGATCATCGCGATCAATCCGCAGGTCGATCCCACATCGCGCAACGTCCAGATCCGCGCGACGCTGCCCAATCCCGACCACCGGCTACTGCCCGGCATGTTCGCCACACTGGATATCAGCACCGGCGCACCGCAGCACCAGATCACCTTGCCGCAGACCGCCGTCGCGTACAATCCGTATGGCGACACCGTCTATGTGGTGCTCGACAAGGGCAAGGACGCGCAGGGCAAGCCGCAACTGATCGCCCAGCAGACCTTCGTGACGACCGGCGACACGCGCGGCGACCAGGTTGCAATCCTCAAGGGTATCAAGGCGGGGGATGTCATCGTCTCGGCCGGCCAGATCAAGCTGCACAATGACTCGCCGGTGGTGGTCAACAACACGGTGCAGCCGACCGACAATCCGCACCCGGACGTAGCCGACCAATAGCGGAGCAGGCGCCATGAAATTCACCGACATCTTCATCCGGCGGCCGGTGCTTGCCACCGTCGTCAGCCTGATGATCCTGGTGCTGGGCCTGCGCGCGGTCGGCGCCTTGCCGGTGCTGCAATATCCGCGTACCGAGAACGCGGTCATCACCGTGACCACCATCCTGTACGGCGCCTCGCCGGACGTGGTCGCCGGGTTCATCACCACGCCGCTGGAAAACGCGATCGCGCAGGCCAACGGCATCGACTACATGACGTCGAACAGCCAGTCCGGCACCAGCACGATCACGGTGAACCTCCGGCTGAACTACGATCCCGACAAGGCGTTGAGCGAGATCAACACCAAGATCAGCTCGGTACTGAACCAGTTGCCGGCCGGGTCGCAGCAGCCGATCCTGTCGGTGACGGTCGGCCAGACGATCGACGCCATGTATATCGGCTTCTACAGCGACGTGCTGGAACCCAACCAGGTCACCGACTACCTGGTGCGCGCGGTGCAGCCCAAGCTGCAAGCCGTGCCGGGCGTGCAGACCGCCGAGCTGCTGGGCGCCAAGAAATTCGCGCTGCGCGCATGGCTGGACCCGACGAAGCTGGCCGCATACGGCCTGACCGCGACCGACGTGTCACAGGCGCTGGCGAACAACGACTACATCTCCGGCCTGGGCAACACGAAGGGGCAGATGGTGCAGGTCAACCTGGCTGCCTCCACCGACCTGCACACGCTGGCACAGTTCCG
>DATKFJ010000064.1:0-27114 GCA_035511435.1 Acetobacteraceae bacterium
CCGATCGTCGCGACGACCGCCGTGCTGCTGGCGGTCTTCGTACCGGTCGCCTTTCTGCCCGGCGTTACCGGCCGGCTTTACAATCAGTTTGCGCTGACCATTGCGATCTCGGTCGCGATCTCAGCCTTCAACTCGCTGACCCTCAGCCCGGCTCTGTGCGCCGTGCTGCTGAGGCATCGGCCGCCGTCGCGCTGGCTGGCGTTCTGCGCCTTCAACGCCGGGTTCACCTATGCTGCGCAGGCGTACGCAAATGGCATCCGCCGCGTCATAATCGCGCGCTGGTTTGCGCTGGCACTCTTCGCGGCTGGCCTGGTGCTTACCTACGGGATCTATTCGCGCATTCCGGCGGGATTCCTGCCGGCCGAAGATCAAGGCTACTTCTTCGCTGTGATCCAGCTTCCGGATGGCGCCTCGCTGCAACGGACCGAGGCTGTTGCCGAGAAGGTTCGGACGATCCTGGCGGCGCAGGACGGGGTATCGGATGTGATCCCGGTGACCGGCACGAATTTCCTGACCGGTGCCAATCAATCGAATTCGGCGGTGGAATTCGCGCTGCTGAAGCCATGGGCCGCGCGCGGTGCGACGCTCACCGCCGCGAAGATCCTCGCCGCGGTCCGCCCCAAGCTTCTGGCCATACCGGACGCGATCGCGCTCAGCTTCGATCCGCCAGCGATACCCGGCATCGCGACCACAGGCGGCTTCGAGTTCGAGGTCGAGGATCTCACCGGACAAGGTCCCCAGCCGTTGAACGACGCGACCCAGGCGTTGCTCGCCGAGGCGCGGAAGCAGCCGGAGCTCGATGCGCGGCAACTATTCAGCACGTTCAGTACTTCGACGCCCGAATACACCTACGATCTCGACCGGTCGAAGGCGAAGTTGCTTGGTCTCAGCCTGCCGGACATATTCAACACGCTGCAGATCGAACTCGGTTCGCTTTATGTGAACGACTTCACGCTGTTCGGCCGCACCTTCCGCGTGACCATGCAGGCCGAGAACCGGGCGCGGGCCAATCCGACCAACGTCTCCGGACTTTACGTCCGCAATACAGGTGGAGGCATGGTGCCACTCGGCACACTTGGGAAGCTGCAGCCGACGGTCGGGCCGGAGTTCGTGTCGCACTACAACATCTATGGTTCGGCCTTGATCAACGGTGTGGCGGCTCCGGGTTACAGCTCGGGGCAGGCAATCGCCGCGATGCAACGGGCCGCAGCCAAGGTCCTGCCGGCCGACTTCGGCTATGAGTGGACCGGCATCACCTATCAGCAGCTCAAGGCGGGCGCGGTCGCGGGCATCGTATTCGTCCTCGCGATGATCTTCGTGTTCCTGTTCCTGGCGGCCCAGTATGAGAGCTGGTCAATGCCCTTCATGGTTATTCTGGCGGTGCCGCTTGCGCTGTTAGGCGCGGTGACCGCGCTGTGGGCGCGCGGCATGCAGTTCGACGTCTATTCGCAGATCGGGCTGGTCATGCTGATCGGCCTGGCGGCCAAAAACGCGATCTTGATCGTCGAATTCGCCAGGCAGCAGCGGGAGCACGGATCCGACATCGTCGCTGCCGCCATGGAGGCAGGACGGCTGCGACTGCGCCCGATCCTGATGACCGCGTTCGCCTTCATTCTGGGCGTGGCCCCGCTGATGCTCGCTTCCGGTGCCGGCGCGGCGAGCCGCCAGTCGATCGGCACCACCGTTTTCGGCGGCATGCTCGGGGCGACGATTCTCAGCCTCGTGCTGGTGCCGGTATTCTATGCCGTGATCGAGCGCATGCGCGAGGGCACCGCCATGAGTCACAGTACGGCAGCAAGTGACCACAACAGCCTTGGGACGGTCCCAGGCGAATAATCATCGGAGCAGGCTATCATGCGTTTATCAGCAACCACTGCGGGCTTCGCAGTCAGTGCAGTAGCGGCCGCCGCCGTCGGCATCGTTCTGCTCGCCGGCTCCGGCCATGGCGCGCCAAGCGCTGGGGCGGCGGTGCCAGCGGCGGCCATGCCTGTACCGGTGGTGACGGCCATCAGACGAACGATTCCGGTCTATCTCGACTACATCGGTACGACCGAGGCCATTCGCACCGTCACGCTGCAGGCGCAGGCAACCGGCTATCTTGCCTCGCGTGGCGCACCGGATGGCGCCGATGTCCGACAAGGCGATTTGCTCTACCAGATCGATCCGCGGGACTATCAGGCCGCGCTCGATCAGGCGAAGGCTCAGGCGCAGCATGATGTAGCTGCCGATGACTATGCGCGCGTATCGCAGGGCCGCAATTCGGTGCTGAGCAAGGATGGTTGGGTCGCAAAGGATACGTTCGACCAAACGACGAGCAACTTCCGCCAGTCGCAAGCGACACTCGCTGTCGATGCGGCGGCGATACAGACCGCCCAGTTGAAGCTGGGTTACACCGAGATCCGTGCACCGTTCGACGGCCGGCTAGGTAAGAGCCTGGTACACGAGGGGGCGTTGATCAGCGCTGCCGGCACGCAATTCAATACGCTCGTCGAGCTCGATCCGATCTACGCAACCTTCAACCCGAGCGAGACGGAGTTGGCTGAAATCACCAAATCCCGGTTGAAGGGGCCGATCCCGGTGGACGTTCAGGTGTCGGGCGACGCGCAGCAGCAATTCAACGGTACGCTGTCGTTCCTCGACAACGCGGTCGATCGAAACACCGGAACCATCACTGCACGCGCGACCATCAGCAATCCAGATCATACGCTGCTGCCGGGCGAGTTCGTCCATGTGCGTGTCCACATCGCCGACCAACCCAACGCGTTGCTGGTGCCACAGGTCGCACTGGGATCAAGTCAACTCGGCAGGTTCGTTTACATCGTCGGCAAGGACGGCAAGGTCGAACAGCACTTTGTCTCGCCCGGTGCCAGCTATGGCGACCTTGTCGTCGTAGACAAGGGCGTGCAGGAGGGTGACAGGATCATTGTCGGCAACCTCCAGAAGATCGCGGCCGGAGCTCCGGTGCAACCGGAGCCAGCTAAGAATGACGGTGTGTAGGGGAGGCTAGCTCGCGCGCGTGGTTGGCGGCGTCAGACTGAATCCCGCCTCGGAGCAATCCCTTCCAGCCGACATTCTTTTATCACGGCTTCGTCGCGTCGGGGGGGTACGCCACAAGGACTTGCGGTGTACGTCAACGGCGTTCGCTTCAACCAGCCATTCGGCGACACGCTGAATTGAGATCCCCGTGGTGAAACCGCCAGGACGTGGGGGCGCGAAGCGGTAAACCGCCAACCGCACCCCCCATCAGTGTGCATCTGTGGTTGAAATTCCCTGCTTCACGCCGTCCCACTCCAACTCTGGACCGCAGCCCCTCGCCGGCGTAAGTGCTGCCAACCATGGACCGCACGGCAAACCTGACGCGGAAAACCACCGAAACCGACATCAGCCTGACCCTCAGCCTCGACGGGTCCGGAACCGCCGATATCGCCACCGGTATCGGCTTCCTCGACCACATGCTGACAGCGCTCACCCGCCACGCACTGTTCGACCTGACGGTGAAAGCCAAGGGCGACCTGCACATAGACTTCCACCACACGACCGAGGATGTCGGCATCGTACTCGGCCAGGTCTTCGCGAAGGCACTCGGCGACAAGCGCGGCATCCGCCGTTTCGGCCAGGCCCTGATCCCAATGGATGAAGCCCTGGCGGAAGCCGCGGTGGACATCTCGGGCCGTCCCTTCCTCGCCTGGGACGTAACCTTCGAACGCCCGAAAATCGGCGAGATGGACACCGAACTGTTCGAGGAATTTTTCCGCGCCTTCGCGATGAACGCGCTGCTGAACCTGCACATAACCCGGCGCGCCGGCCGGAACGCCCACCACGTCGCGGAGGCATGCTTCAAGGCCACCGCCCGTGCCCTGCGCGCAGCGGCGGAACCCGACCCGCGCGCCGGCAACGCCATCCCGTCCACCAAGGGAACCCTGTGAAATTCTGGACCGCCCACGTGCGGCAGGGTACCGCGCCGGTGCTGGTACGCGAGGGCTTCAGTTGGGGCGCCCTGCTGTTCGGCCCGCTCTGGCTCGCCGTGCACCGTGCCTGGATCCCCGCGGTGCTGACCGCGGTTGCCACCGTGCTGATCCTGTTCCTCGCCACGGACGGCCTGTCCGCCCTGCTGCTGGCAGCACTCGTCCTGTGTCTCGGCTTGTCGGGACAGGACCTGCGCCGCTGGTCGCTGGATCATCGCGGCTACCTGCTGGCCCAGGTGGTCGCGGCACGCAGTGAAATCGACGCCCTGGAACGCCTGCTTTCCCGGCGTCCAGACCTCAGGGGCAGCTTCCTGCCGCCGGAAACCGCGCGATGAAAGTCGCGGTCGTGGATTACGGCAGCGGCAACCTGACGTCCGCGTCCCGCGCGCTCGCGCTGGCTGCCGACCGCGCCGGACTGAATGCCGAAATCGCGGTGACCGCGGACCCGGACTACGTCGGCGACGCCGACCGCATTGTCCTGCCGGGCCAGGGCGCCTTCGCCGATTGCTCGCGCGGCCTTGCCGCGGTGTCCGGCATGCGCCAGGCGATCGAAACCGCGACCATCGCCGGCACTCCATTCCTCGGCATCTGCGTCGGCATGCAACTGATGGCCGAGCGCGGGCTGGAACACGAAGTCACGCCAGGCTTCGGCTGGATCGATGGCGAGATTGCCGAAATGAGCGTGCCCGGCCTGCGGCTGCCGCAGATGGGTTGGAACGCGCTCGATTTCGTGCCGGGAACGCATCCGCTACTGGACGGATTGCTTCCGGGTGACCACGTCTATTTTGTGCACAGCTACGCCCTGATTGGCGGCGATCGGAAGGAAGCCATTGCGATGACCGACTACGGCGGACCGGTGGTGGCGATGGTGGCAGCCGGCAACCGCGCGGGCACGCAGTTCCATGTCGAAAAGAGCCAGGAGGTCGGCATCCGCATCCTCAGCAATTTCCTGCGCTGGACGCCCTGAGACCATGGCCGACATCACCAATCCGGCCCCCGCGCCCGAAGCCGCACCGCCGGCAGAACTGTTCGTCGAGCGGGTCAAGGAATTCACCGACGACGACCTGCACGGCCTGTGCGAAGCGACCTCGGCCGCGATCATCGACGGCGGCGGCTTCGGCTGGGTCAACCCGCCCGGCACGCTGGCGCTCGAGACGTATTTCCGCGGCATCCTGCTGGTGCCGGAACGCGAGCTGTTTGTCGCCCGACTAAACGGCTCGGTCGTCGGGTCGGCCCATCTGGTCCGGCCGCCGCGCAACAACGAAGCGCAGGCGCACGCGGCGCATCTGATGCATTCGTACATCGCGCCCTACGCGCGCGGCCACGGCCTGGCGCGCATGTTGACCATGGGCGTAGAGGAGCGCGCTCGCGAACTCGGTTATCACGTACTGAACCTGGATGTTCGGGAAACCCAGGAAGCGGCGATCCAACTATACGAATCGCTCGACTTCGTCCGCTGGGGCGTTCACCCGGACTATGCCCTGGTGCGCGGCAAGGTCGTGGCGGGCTTCTTCTATTACAAGCGCCTGCGCAAACCCAACCCACGGAAGGCGGGACAGAACGCCGGATGACGGCGCTGACGCTGTATCCGGCGATCGACCTGAAGGACGGCCAGTGCGTGCGCCTGCAACGCGGCGCGATGGACCAGGCGACGGTGTATTCGACCGATCCCGCCGGTCAGGCGCGCGCCTGGCAGGATGCCGGCTTCGCCTGGCTGCACGTGGTGGACCTGAACGGCGCCTTCGCCGGCCGACCGGTGAACGCTGACGCCGTCGCCGCCATCCTGGGCGCCGTGACAATTCCAGTGCAACTCGGCGGCGGCATCCGGGACGTGGCCGGCATCGAGGCATGGCTCGCCGCGGGTGTGCGCCGGGTGATCCTGGGCAGCGCCGCGGTGAAGAACCCGGCATTGGTGCGGCAGGCCTGCCTGGCTTTTCCTGGCCGCATCGTTGTCGGGATCGACGCTCGGAACGGCAACGTAGCGACCGACGGCTGGGCGGCAACATCCTCCATTCGCGCGGTCGATCTGGCACTGTCGCTGCAGGACGCCGGTGTGGCGGCGATCGTCTACACCGACATCGGCCGCGACGGCATGCTGACCGGGCTCAACCTGGACCAGACCGTCGCCATGGCGACGGCAGTGGCAACGCCGGTGATCGCCTCGGGCGGTGTGGGTGGACCCCGGGACCTCGCGGATCTCCGGCGCGTCGCCGAGGGCACGCGCATCGAAGGCGTTATAGTTGGCCGAGCGCTCTACGATGGCCGCGTCGACCCCGCAACCGCCTTGGCGTTGCTGGCGGACTGATCGATATACATATCCGTACAAATCCACCAGTCATCCGAATTCGGCGCGTTGTCCAGGCCTGTCCTGTGCATAAGTGCTTGCAATGGTCACGCGCGGCTATTCTATGAAGCGCCAGAATGTTGAAATTGCGCGTCATTCCCTGTCTGGACGTGAAGGACGGCCGCGTCGTCAAAGGCGTGAACTTCGTCGCCTTGCGCGATGCCGGCGATCCGGTTGAGCAAGCCGCACTGTACGATGCCGCCGGCGCTGACGAATTGTGCTTCCTCGACATCACCGCCAGCCATGAAAACCGCGACACCATTCTGGACGTGGTCTCCCGCACCGCGTCGCGCGTGTTCCTGCCGCTGACCGTGGGTGGTGGCATCCGCTCGACCGATGACATGCGCCGTCTGCTGCTGGCCGGCACCGACAAGTGCAGCATCAACTCCGCGGCAGTGGCGCGGCCGGAACTGGTGCGAGAGGCGGCGCGGAAGTTCGGCAGCCAGTGTGTGGTGGTAGCGGTGGACGCCAAACAGTCCGCCCCCGGACGATGGGAGGTGTTCACTCATGGCGGCCGCCGAGGCACCGGTATCGACGCGGTGGCATGGTGCCGTCAGGTCGCTGAACTGGGCGCCGGCGAAATTCTGCTGACAAGCATGGATCGCGACGGCACCGGGCTGGGCTTCGATCTGCCGCTGTTGCAGGCGGTATGTGGTGCGGTCAGGCTGCCCGTGATCGCGTCCGGCGGTGTCGGCACGCTGCAGCATTTCATTGACGGCGCGCAGGCCGGCGCCACGGGCTTGCTGGCGGCCAGCGTGTTCCATTTCGGCACGTTCACTATTGTGCAAGCAAAAGCGGCCTTGGATGTGGTCGGTCTGCCGGTGCGCCTGCCGCGCCAGGCGGCCTGAAGGAACCGCCATGGCCAAATCGACCAAAAAGAATAGATCGCCCAGCCTGAGCAGGCGCGAGCCGAAGCCCAAGAAGCAAATGAAACCCAAGAAGCAGATGAAGCCGAAGAAGCTGCGCAAACCCGAGAAGCGCGTCGGTGTCCCGCGGGATGCACCCGATCTGCCTCGCCCACCGTCGCCGCTGGCGATCGGACCCGCCGCCGCTGTGCTGGACCGGCTGTGGTCGGTCGTGATGAGCCGACGCGACGCCAATCCCGCGGTGAGCCACTCGGCCAGGCTGCTGCTGCGCGGCACCGCGAAGGTGGCGCAGAAATTCGGCGAAGAATCGGTCGAGTGCCTGATCGAGGCGGTAGCCGGCAATCGTGACGCGGTGGTCGCCGAGAGCGCCGATGTGCTCTACCATCTGATCGTGCTGTGGGTCGCCTGCGGCATTCGCCCCGTCGAAGTGTGGGAGGAACTGAAGCGGCGCGAGGGCATCAGCGGCATCGCCGAGAAAGCCGCGCGAGCACGCAACCTGCCGGTTGCGTTTGGCATGGAGACGACGAAAATCCCCTGACCGAACGGGGAGATCAGCGATGGCTGTCAGCGGCCTGCCGCCTTACGACGAAACCAACATCTTCGCCCGCATCCTGCGCGGCGAGATCCCGTGCAAGAAGGTCCACGAGGACCAGTGGGCGCTGGCCTTCCACGACATCAATCCGCAGGCGCCGACGCACGTGCTGATCATCCCGAAGCGGGCCTACGTCTCGTTCGCCGACTTCAGCGCGAACGCGAGCACCGACGAGATCGCCGGCTTCATCCGCGCGGTCGGCAGGATAGCGAAGGACCTCGGCCTGGAAGCGCAGGGCTACCGTCTGCTCGCCAACATGGGTGAACACAGCGGCCAGGAAGTGCCGCACTTCCACGTCCACCTGTTCGCCGGCCGCCCACTGGGCCGGATGCTGACGCTACCATAAGTCGGAGCGACGCCGGCCAACCGAACAACCGCCGTTGCGAGGAGCGTAGCGACAGTTATTTCAGTTCATCACCTGGATCATCTCGCGCACGCGCGGATACACCTCGCGCGTCCAGCGTCGACCGCTGAACACGCCGTAATGACCGACACCGGTCTGCACATGGTTCTGCTTCAGGTTGACTGGAATTCGACTACACAGATCCAGCGCCGCCATGGTCTGGCCGATCGCACAGATATCGTCGCGCTCGCCTTCCACCGTCAGCAGGCCCGTCCGTCGAATCGCTTCGGGTCGCACCTTCTGCCTATGCCAGGTCAGTTCGCCGCGCGGCAGGTCGTGCTCCTGGAACACGCGCCGCACTGTCTCCAGGTAGAATTCCGCCGGTAGATCCATCACCGCGCCGTACTCGTCGTAGAACTTCCGATGCGCCTCGGCGCTGGCTTCATCGCCGCCGACCAGGCTGCGCAACTGGGTGAAGTGCGCGCTGATGTGCCGATCGAGATTCATGCTCATGAATGCCGAGAGTTGCAGGAAGCCCGGATAGACATGACGGAACGCGCCGGGATAACGCCACGGCACGGCACTGATCAAATGCCGCTCGAACCAGTCGATCGACCTCGATGCGGCGAGTTCGTTCACCCTGGTCGGATTGACCCGCGTATCGATCGGTCCCGCCATCAGCGTGATGCTGCGAGGCTGCGCCGGATCGCCGCCTTCCGCCATCACCGCGGCTGCGGCGAGCGCCGGCACCGCCGGCTGGCAGACTGCAACGATGTGGCTGCCGGGACCCATCACGCCGAGCCAGCGGACCAGGTGATCGGTGAATTCATCCAGCCCGAAGCGACCTTCGCTCAGCGGCACGTCGCGCGCGTTCTTCCAGTCGGTGATGTAGAGATCGTGCTCCGGCAGCATCACCTCGACGGTGCCTCGCAACAGCGTGGCGAAGTGGCCGGACATCGGCGCCACCAGCAGCACACGCGGCTGGATCAGTGCGCTGTCCTTGCGGAAATGCAGCAGCGTGCCGAACGGCATGTCGTCGGCCGCCTCTTCGGTGACGGCGATCGTCTCGCTGCGGACCGTCACTGTGGGAATGCCGAAGGGCGGCCGCTGGTGTGTCAAGCCTGCCTCGGCGAAGATCGTCAGTGCTGCCGCGAACTGCCGCATCAAGGGCGGCGTGTAGCGACTGACGTCGAACAGCCCCGCCAGATTGGCACCAACCCGGGCAAACTGACGCAGCGGATGCAGCAGGTCCGCCTGCGCCTGGTAAACCTGGTACATCATCGGCACGCGGGCTGCTGCATTCATCCGGTTGTCGGCAAGGCCGGTTTGGGTGTTATATTGCGATGCAGCATGAACTGGTCGGTCCTACGAGGCAACATGTCTGAGGCGACTCTTCTGATCAGCAGCAAGAACTACTCCTCGTGGTCGCTTCGGGGTTTCCTGCTCGCACGTCTGGCGCGGCTGGACTTCGAGGAGCGGGTGGTCGATCCCGACGATCCCAACACGCGGGCAGAACTGTTGCTGCGCGCGTCATCGATCCGCGTGCCGTGCCTGGTGCACCATGGGGTGACGGTGTGGGACACGCTGGCGATTGCCGAATACCTCAACGAGGTCTGTCCCGACGCCGGCATGTATCCCGGTGATCGCATGGCGCGGGCTCGCAGTCGCTCGATCGCGGGTGAAATGCATTCCGGCTTCTCCGCACTGCGTTCGTCGCTACCGATGAATCTACGGACGCAGGGCCGCCGCACCGCCATTTGGTCTGCGGCGCAGGCCGATATCGACCGGATCACGGAGATTTGGCGCGAATGCCTGAACACCTGGAAGGGACCATGGCTGTTCGGCCGCCTGCCGACGATCGGCGATGCGATGTACGCGCCGGTGGTCACCCGCTTCCGCAGCTACGACGTGCAGGTCGATCCGCTGTCGGCGGCGTATTGCGACCACATCTGGGGATGGCCGGACCTGGCGGAGTGGGTGACCGCGGCACAGCTCGAGCCGGAGCAGATCGAGGAACTCGACGTCGAGTTTTGATCGGCTCAGGCCATTTTGCTCCAAGGTTTGGGCGCCGGCACCGGAACGGGGCCTGCTACGTCCATCGTCTTGAAGTCCGCTGGCCCAACAACCTCCAGGTATTCCATGTCCGGCGAGTAGTCGAACAGATAGTGCGTGATGCCTGGCCGCTGATGCACGCAGTCGCCTGCGGCAACCAGATGCTCCTCACCTTCGTACATGAAACGCGCCCAGCCCTTCAGCATGATGACGATATGGAAGTTGGCGACGTGCTGGTGCCAGCCGGTGCCTTCTTCGGGCGGGCTGTTGGCCTTCACCAGTTGCGCCAGAACTCGCCCGCCAGTGGCATCGGCCACGCCAAGGTCGCGATACAGGAAGAAATCGCGAAGACCCTCGGCGACCCATGGCGTGTCACCTGGCTTGACGTGGGCGAACTTGTTGACGACGGGTTGGTCCAGCATCAGGCACACTCCCCCATGTTCGAGAGCTGCTTCCGGCCGTTACTCCCCGTCCTGCCCCGGCTGTGCCTGCGGCATGCTGCGGTGCAGCGTGACACGCCGCCGGGCGGGCGGGCAACAAGTTTCTGATGATACCAGGAGGAACCATGTCCCTGCCTCTCGGTTTGCTGCCCGACACTCGTTATCCCGATCCGCACATCGAGCGGCTTGACCCGCGTTTCGTCTACCAGCAGGGCAATGCGGCGATCGAGCGAATTGCCACCGGGTTCCGCTGGGCGGAAGGGCCGGTGTATTTCCGCGACGGCGGGTTCCTGGTGTTCAGCGACATCCCGAACAACCGCATGATGCGTTGGCTCGAGGAAGACGGGCATCTGTCGGTGTTCCGCGCGCCTTCGAACTACGCTAACGGCAACACGCGCGATCGAGAGGGGCGGTTGATAACCTGCGAACACGATACGCGCCGCGTCACACGCACGGAATTGGATGGTCGTGTGACGGTGCTGATTGATCGCTTCGATGGCAAACCGCTGAACGCGCCGAACGATGTGGTGGTGGCGTCGGACGGGGCTGTGTGGTTCACCGATCCTGGCTACGGGATCGACGGGCCGTACGAAGGCCATAAGGCCGCAGCCGAGTTGCCGCGGAATGTGTATAGGCTGGATGCGTTGAACGGCGCACCCCGTGTGGTGGCCGATGATTTTGTCCGGCCGAATGGCCTGTGCTTTTCGCCTGACGAAAGGCTGCTGTACTTGGTGGATTCGGGCATCTCGCACGGCGGTCCGGCGCTTATTCGGATGTTCGATGTGGACGGCGCGCGGCTGCGCAATGGGCGCGTGTTCGCGGAGGATTTTGCTCCAGGCATGACAGACGGTGTGCGCACCGATAACGATGGCAATGTCTGGTGCTCGATGGGCTGGGCCGATCCTTCGGACGATGGCGTGAGGTGTTACGCGCCGGGTGGCGATCTGATCGGGAAGATCCATCTGCCGGAGGGCTGTGCCAATCTCTGCTTCGGCGGGAAAAAGCAAGACCGGCTGTTCATGTGCGCCAGCACGTCGGTCTATGCGCTGTACTTGAATGCGCAGGGCGCGATGGTGCCATAATCCCTTGCCATCGCGACCCATCCGTCACTGTGATCCATCCATCATCACGATCCGCTTGTCATTGCGAGTAGCACAGCGACGCGGCAATCTCGCGCGAAGTGCGGACTCCGATCGAGGTCGCTTCGTCGCTGCGCTGCTCGCAATGACAGGGCAGCAGCCGCACATATATGGACTCCCATGCCACCTCCTCTGCTCCTGCTTCAGAACATCGGCCTCACTTTCGGGACAACGCCACTGCTGTCCGGCGCGGGCCTTGCGGTCGCGCCGAACGACCGGATTTGCCTGGTCGGACGCAACGGCTCCGGCAAATCGACACTCCTGCGCATCGCCGCCGGTCTGGTGCTGCCGGACTCGGGCAGCCGTTTCACGCAGCCCGGTGCGACGATCCGCTATCTGCCGCAGGAGCCTGATCTATCCGGTTTCACCACCACGCTGTCCTATGTCGAAGCCGGCCTGGACACGGAAGCCGACGAAGACCGCCACCGCGCACGCTACCTGCTCGAGCAACTCGGCCTGACCGGGAACGAACATCCGGAAACCCTCTCGGGCGGTGAGGCGCGGCGGGCCGCGCTGGCCCGCGTGCTGGCTCCGTCTCCCGACATCCTGCTGCTCGATGAACCGACCAACCATCTAGACCTGCCCGGCATCGAATGGCTGGAAGCAGAACTGGCCGGCATGCGGTCGGGCATCGTTGTGATCAGCCATGATCGCAGACTGCTGGAGCGCATTTCACGCGCCACCGTTTGGCTGGATCGCGGCATCACCCTAACGCTCGACCGCGGCTTCGATGCGTTCGAACCCTGGCGCGATGCCGTGCTGGAGCAGGAAGAAACCGAGCACCACAAGCTGGGCCGCAAGATCGCGATGGAGGAGGACTGGCTGCGCTACGGCGTCACCGCTCGACGCAAACGAAATCAGAAGCGCCTCGCGGGCCTTCACACGTTGCGCAAACAGCGCAAGGAACGGCGTGCCGCCACCGGCAGCGTGCAATTGGAGGCGACTGAGGCCGTGCTGTCCGGCCGGCTTGTGGTCGCCGCAGATGCGATTTCGAAATCTTATGGCGACCGTCCGATCGTGCGGGATTTCACCACGCGCATTCTGCGCGGCGACCGGATCGGAATCGTGGGCGCCAACGGTGCAGGCAAGACAACGTTGCTCAGTCTGCTGACCGGTGCGCTGCAGCCCGACACAGGTGAGGTGCGTCTCGGGACCAATCTGGCGCAGGTCATCCTGGATCAGCGGCGCGAAACGCTGGATCCCGCGCTGACGCTGAAGCAATCACTGACCGGTGGGTCCGGCGATACGGTCGAGGTCGCCGGCCGAATGCGGCACGTCATCGGCTACATGAAGGAGTTCCTGTTCGGCCCCGAACAAGCCAACACACCGGTCGGCCTGCTGTCCGGTGGCGAGCGCGGCCGGCTGACCTTGGCGATTGCGTTCGCCAAGCCGTCCAATTTTCTTGTGCTGGATGAACCGACAAATGATCTGGACCTGGAGACGCTCGACCTGTTGCAGGAACAGTTGGCCGAGTATCCCGGGACTGTGCTGCTGGTGAGCCACGATCGTGACTTCCTCGATCGCGTGGTGACAGCGGTGATCGCCGCCGAAAGCAATGGGCGTTGGATCGAGTATGCCGGTGGCTATAGCGACATGCTGGCGCAGCGGGGACCGCTCGCGGTGCTGGTGCCGTCCGCGGTGAAGCTGCGTCGCACGACTGCCGCCAGGCCGCAATCTGTGTCGCGCCCTCGCAGGCTGACATTCAAGGATCGCCACACGCTCGCGGCGCTGCCCGCGCGTATAGCGGCGATGCAAACCGAGATTACTCAGCTTAACGCTGCTCTGGCCGATCCCGACCTTTATCGGCGCAACCAGGCGCAGTTCGCTGAACTTACCAAGGCACTGGCCGACACGCAGAGCAATCTGGCGGCTGCCGAGGAACACTGGTTGTCGCTGGAAATGTTGCGCGAGGAACTGGAAAGCTGAAGAAGCGTCGCAGCCCTCATCCGCGGCGTCATACGGTTGGCAAAGCGCCCGGAGTTGCTTACATCCGGGCCATGGCAAGAGCATCGATCTTTAATTCTGACCACGCGGATTATCTCATTCAGCTCCTGACCGAGAATTTGACCAACGAACAAATGGCCATGCGCATGTCGAAGCAGTTCAAGGTGCGCATAACAGCGGGGCAGGTTAGCGGGCTACTGACCAGAATGCGCCGACCCACCGATCCGATCTATCGTGCGGTGCCATATCGAAAAGCGGGAAGCCGTTTCGGAGGCTAGTGTCCTGCCCGCAAAGTTCGCCGCTCTTTGCGGCGGCCGGAGAGGATGAGCAGGCCACTGAAGACAAACAGCTAGTGTCTCGAAGCTGGAGTTCGCGCCCTATAGCGAATTTCTGATTCAGGACACCAGAGCACCAGCGGGGATTTGCAGCGGTACTTATATCCCTGCGTTCCGGCTTGTGCGGGAACGACGACCCAGGCGGCATCAGTGGAACTTCGGCATGACCTCCTGGCACAGCAGTCGCAACGCGGTCATGACGTTCTCATGCGGAATCTTCCCGCCGCAGTTCAGCTCCATCAACACGCCATCCAACCCCAGCTCCTGCCGCAACTCCTCCAACCGACCAGCGACCGATGCCGGTGAGCCGATCAGCACCGTGCCGCACAGCGCCTCCTCATACGTCATGTTCGCCAGCCGCCGTGCGGTCGCAGCGCGTCGATCCGCGCCATCCACGCCGGCGCGCTTCGCCGAGTCCGCCAGCAATGCCGCCTGCTGACGATAGAAATGGATCAAACTGGGTTCCACCTCCGCGCGAGCCTGCGCGTCGGTCGGCGCGATATATGCCGGAACGCGCAGGAAAACCCCGCCGCTATCGGCATGGCCTGAAGCCGCCAGCGACTCGCGATACATGCGGATACTCGGCGCGATCTCCGCCGATGTCTCGTAACGCACCGCGACGAAAATCGGCAGGCCCTGCTTGCCAATGGATACAAACGTATCGGCACTCGTAGCTGCGACGCGGATCGGCGGCGTCGGCTGCTGAAACGGTCGCGGCACCACTGCCACATCCTCGAAGCGATGATACTTGCCCTGGTATGACAGCTTCTCGTGCGTCCACGCCTTCTGCACGATGTCGAGAATCTCCGCGAACCGCTCGCGGCTTTCGGCATACGGCACGCCGTACGCCTCATAGGTGCGCGCGACGCCGCTGCGCCCCACACCAAAAATCAGCCGACCATTGCTTATCTGATCCACCGTCGCCGCTTCCTCGGCCAGGCGGAGCGGATGGCACAACGGCAGCACCTGTACGGCGAGACCGATCTTCATGCGTTTCGTCCGCGTCGCGATAGCGCTGGCAATGCACAGCGGGGCCGACAGTACCGAGCGCGCCGGATCGAAATGCAGCTCGCCGAGCCACATCGCATCGAGGCCCCAGCGTTCGGCGCCGTCCACGAGCTCGAACGACTGCGCGAACGCCTCCGCGTCGGGTCGTCCCGGCAGGGACGGGAACTCATGGAAGATACCGAATTCCATTGCTGTCGCTTTCCGATGTACTCGTTTGATGGCAAGTCCAAGCCTGATAACGTAACACGCATTCGCCGCCAGGAGAATTCAGCATGACCTACCCGACGCATCTGCTGCCGACGACTGTGGTCGGCAGCTACCCACAGCCCGATTGGCTGGTGAATCGCGCGGCGCTGGAAAAGCACGGCGTGCCGCGTACCCACGCCCAGGACATCTGGCGCATTCCCGGTGAATTGCTGGAGCAGGCGCAAGACGACGGTACGATCTTGGCGATCCGGGATATGGAGCGGGCGGGTATCGACATCATCACGGACGGCGAAATTCGTCGCGAAAGCTACTCCAACCGCTTCGCACTCGCCCTGGAAGGGATCGATGCGGAGCATCCGGGTGAAGTAAGATCGCAGACCGGCCGCGTCACGCCGGTGCCGCGCGTGGTCGGCAAGATACGTCGCCGCGCCGCGGTGGAGTTGCGCGATGTCGAATTCCTGCTGCGCCAGACCGATCGCAGCACGAAGATCACGCTGCCGGGCCCGTTCACCCTGTCGCAACAGGCAAGAAACGAGTTTTACGAGGACGAAGAAGAGATGGCGATGGACTACGCGGCCGCCGTGAACGCGGAGTTGCGCGAACTCAAGGCGACCGGCGTCGACGTGGTGCAGTTGGACGAGCCCTGGGTGCGCACCGCGCCGGACAAGGCGGCGCGCTACGGCGTGCGCGCGATCAACCGGGCGCTCGAAGGCATCGCCGGTCCCACCATCATTCATCTCTGCTTCGGCTACGCGCATGTCGTCCACAACAAGCCAAGTGGCTACGCCTTCCTGCCACAGCTTGCCGACACGATAGCGCAACAGATCTCAATCGAGGCCGCGGAGCCGAAGCTCGATCTCGGCGTGCTTGCGGATCTTTCGCGCAAGCAGATCCTGCTCGGCGTGCTGGACCTCGGGAGTTCCGATGTAGAAACTGCCGGGCAGGTGGCCGCACGCATACGCAACGGGCTGCGACATGTCGCTGCGGAGCGCCTGATTCCGGCGCCCGATTGTGGCATGAAATACCTGCCGCGCGAACGTGCCTTCGGGAAATTGCAGGCACTGGCCGCCGGCGCCGCTATCGTCCGGCAAGAACTGGCTGGATGACTCCTCGCGGCCATTGCGAGTTGCACGCCGCCCGGCGGCCTGCCGCGGGCGTATGAAACCCTCGGCGGCTTGCCGCGGGCGTATGAAACCATCGTGCGCCACACTCGTTTCTTGCGCGCCAGTTCCTGGAGCGGCCGCACTGCCAAGCTAGACACATAGGGCGAGCCACGAACATCGTGATCTGCGTCGGGCGGTGGTGGGGAGACAGAATGAGCTACGACCTTCTGGTCATCGGCGGCGGTATTGCAGGTGCTACCCTCGCGGGAGTGATGGCCAGGGAAGGAGCCAAGGTGCTTGTTGCCGAGCGCACCTCAACATTCTCTGACAGGGTACGCGGTGAAGCGCTCATCCCGTGGGGTGTAGAGGAGGCCCGCCGCCTGGGGATATATCAGCATCTGGCCGATACCTGTGGAACCACGGTCCGCTGGTGGTCTACTCCACAAAACCGCCGCGATCTTTTCGCCACTACCCCGTCCGGTAATGGATTCCTCGACTTTTATCATCCGACGATGCAACAAAGCCTGCTCGACTTCGCGGCCGCGTCGGGCGCGGACGTCCAGCGTCCGGTTGACGTCATCCAGGTCGTGCCTGGCGAAATACCGTCCGCACTCATCCGATCTGGAGGCGTCGAGAGGACGGTTTTCGCTCGTCTCATTGTCGCTGCGGATGGCCGTGCCTCCCGGATGCGGACAATAGGTGGATTTGCGTTGCAGCGTGATCCGCCGTGCACCGTCATTGCGGGAGTCCTGCACCGCAATCTCGCCATCGCCGACGACGCAGTGGAGGTATTTCTCAATCCGGGTCAACAGGAACTCGCGATTTTCTTCCCGCTCGGGGCGAACAGATTCCGCTCATACTTCGCCCGACGCCATGACCGACGTGTCCGATTGAGTGGCGCTGCGGATGTGTACGCTTTCGTGCAATGCTGTGTAGCGTCCGGGGCGCCGGCCGAATGGTTCGACGCAGCTGAAGTGATTGGTCCCCTGGCATCGTATGATGGCGCCGATTCATGGGTGCCACACCCTTACTGCAATGGGATTGGCTTGATCGGCGATGCGGCCGCGGCCAGCGATCCCACTTACGGTTGCGGCCTGGCGCTTAGCCTGCGTGACGTGCGCGTCCTACGTGATCATCTGTTGGCAGACGATGACTGGCGTCGTGCAGCCGACGCCTACGCCGAAGAACACGACAGATATTATAGTGACATACACGAAGTTCATGATTGGTGGCGTGCGCTGTTCTTCGACATCGGTCCGGAGGCCGATACGGCACGCGAACGCGCCCTGCCCAAGACCGGCGAGGATCCGAGCCGCATCCCGGATTTCATTGGCCTCGGCCCGGACACGCCTCACGACGAGGCCGTCCGGCGCCGATTCTTCGGCGAAGATTAGTGCCGTTCGTTCATCAGGCGGCCATGCGGTTCAACGCCCCGGCGAGGTCCGCAGGCTCGGCGCCCTGGTGCGTATCAGAGTGCGATGGACAAGGTCGCGATTGCAACGGCCTGCCCCAGACGATGTATTTCTGCCGGTTTAACGAGGGCAACAGAGCGTCAGACGCATCCCTGGCTATTCACCTGGCTCCTACCGACTGGCGGTGAGCGGCTGGTGCGGAATCAGGCCTGCCAGGATGGAATGGGCAAGCACCGTGGACACACAAAGATAGCCGTGGTCGTTTTGGTGCAGCCCGTCCGCAGCGATGAACTCCGTCAGCGGGTCGCCACCCCGCTCCCAGGACCGCATCAAGGTCCGACGCGAGAATAGCGCGGCCCCCGTGTCCGCCGCGACATCCGCCAGCGCCCGGTCGAGCAACGGCTCGTCGGGTATCGCCAGCAGGCGAGGGGATTGCTGGTTATCCATCAGGACGACGTCAATCCCAGCGGCCTGCAATTTGCCGACGCCACGGCTGACCAGATCCCTGAAGACAGCAGGATCGACGTCACGCAGCGCGCCATTGGCGCCAACCTGCCAGATGACGGCCTGTGGGCGCAGCGCAATCACGTCGGCGTCCAGCCTCGCCAGTTCCTCGGCCGCGTCCTGGCCGCCAATGCCGCGGTTGATTACCGCGATGTGAGCCTGCGGCAGTCCGGCCGACAGCAACTGCTGCAGTAGCGCCGGGTAGGAATGCGCGAGGTCGGACGCCATGACCCCCTGCGTGGAGGACGATCCGAGGGCCACCACCAGACCTTCCACTCTATGCTCGAGCGCGGCGCGGAGGTGCGGCAGGCTAATGGCGGGGAAGACCGGGACTGCCGGACACGCCTCTATCGCAGCAAATGCCCTTGTTCCAGGCAGAACGAGGAGACCGAGCGCAAGAGCCGCGGCACCCAGGTTACGCGCGATCCGATCGAAGGTGACGTTTCCCATGACTGTCTTCAACTATACGCGAGAAAGCGTGTCTAGCCCATTAATTCGTCATTCGATCAATTTATCACTGACCTCGGCGGCACGACGCTTGCGTGCCGCAGCGGCATACTGTCCCCGGGGGCGCACCTCCTGAACATGGGGACGCACAACGGTATCGTAATAGTCGTCCCAGTCCTCCGGCGTTAGCTGTGCCATGTCGGGGACCAGTTCGTAGTTGTTGAGCGTCGCGTCCTCGTAGGCCTGGCGCGGTATGGGTTGCACCTGAAGCAGCGGGAAGTCGGCCCGAAAGTCGATAGGCACGTCGGTCTTGGTCAGCCGCATGTTGGTGATCAGCGGGCCAAACCAGCGGTCGGTCTCGATAATGCCCTCGAACAGCTCGTAGGCGCCGCTGCGCGGGATGTTGGCCGGCGCGCGAACCATCAGGCTCCAGCCTGGGGCGGTGCGTGCGACCAGGCCGGTCCAGCACTGGATCAGGCCGGGCTCCTGCAATGCACCGAGAAACGGCGGTGCGTATTCACGGATCTCTTCAGGTGCGACTGCGTCGAATTGCTCGCGGAAATTGGGGAACTGGGCAGATTTCAGCGGTAGCCACGTGCCGGCCCCCTCCCAGGTCCACATCACGTCGCGACCGTCCCACTGCAGGCTGAAGCTGATTGGCGGGAAGATATAGTAGCCATAGCCCGATGCGCTGGTGGACGGCTCGCAGTATCGGAAGGCCCGTGTCGGCAGTGAACCCGCGGCGGAACGGTCGGCGCGCTGCGGGAGACGGGCTGTCGGGACGAAGCGATGAAAAGAGACGAGCGGCGTCTTCTTCGGCGGCTGTTGCTGGGCCTGTTGCGGCTGGGTCACGGCGGACAAGGGCGCTGATCCTGATCAAGAGGCATAAAACGCCAAGAACCGGGCAAACAGTGCCCGGTCCGGTAATCGTAGCGGCGTTGAAAGCGCCTGTCGCGGTCTCGATTTGTTCAGCGGGTCGGCGCCAGCGTCGGGGCGAACGCGCCGAGACGAACCTTGCCGGCGTCAGCGGTCGGCACCAGCGTCGGTGCGAATGCGCCGAGGCGAACCTTGCCCGCATCGGTGGTCGGCGCCAGCGTCGGGGCGAACGCGCCGATACGGACCTTGCCCGCGTCAGCGGTCGGCGCCAGCGTCGGTGCGAATGCGCCGAGGCGAACCTTGCCCGCGTCGGTGGTCGGCGCCAGTGTCGGTGCGAATGCGCCGAGGCGGACCTTGCCAGAATCAACGACTGCACGAGCAGAGATGGAGAACAACATAGTTCGGAACCCTTCCTTTTTTGTAGTCAGTGGTCAGTTTCTTGCGCGAAGGACCGCATAGTCCCCCTCTTGTCGTAGGTCTGATGATTCCACGTTGAGGATTTTTTATCGTTGTTTTGACGTTATCTCACCGTCAAATCGTGACCGTGGTAACGCGCAGCACAAGGGTGCCCCAGAACGCGAGACTCAGCAGCGTTTGTTTCATCACGCGAGATAATTGTTAGTAATTTTGCCCGCCGGTTCATTTATTTTTAGGCGGTAGCGGGGCGGGACGCATTTGTGCGTCAAATATTACTCAACGCTCAGCACCTGCGCGCGAGATTTCATTGATAAGCGGGATAATATCGCATCCTTTAACGATGCTTTATAGCAACGGCAATTTCCTCCCACCGCGTGACATTGCGGTGACAGTGAAACCCCATTGATACCGCAAGCAGTACTGTCTGACTTAAGTGGCGGTGCCGCCAACTGTGAGACCGTTGAGCTTCAGGGTAGGTTGGCCAACCCCGACCGGCACACCCTGACCGTTCTTGCCGCAGGTGCCGATGCCCGGATCAAGCGCCATGTCGTTCCCTACCATGGCCACTTTGGTCAGCGCGTCCGGACCATTGCCGATCAGGGTGGCTCCCTTGACCGGTGCGGTCACCTTGCCATCCTCGATCAGATAGGCCTCGCTCGCCGAGAACACGAACTTGCCTGAGGTGATATCCACCTGCCCACCGCCGAAGTTCACCGCGTACAGGCCACGCTTCACAGAACGGATCATCTCCTCCGGCGCGTGTGCCCCCGCCAGCATGATTGTATTCGTCATGCGCGGCATCGGCGCGTGGGCGTAGGATTGCCGGCGGCCGTTTCCGGTTGCGCGCATGCCCATCAACCGCGCGTTCAGCCGGTCCTGCATGAAACCAACCAGCACACCATCCTCGATGAGCACCGTTCGGCTGGTCGGGGTGCCCTCGTCGTCCACCGTTAGGCTGCCGCGCCGGTCCGGCAGCGTGCCGTCATCCACCACGGTGACCCCGGGCGACGCGATGCGCTTCCCCAGCAGGCCGGCAAACGCCGAGGTCTTCTTGCGATTGAAGTCGCCCTCCAGGCCATGCCCGATCGCCTCGTGCAGCAGAATGCCAGGCCAGCCGGGGCCAAGCACAACCTCCATCTCGCCGGCCGGCGCCGGGACGCTCTCCAGATTGACCAGTGCCTGCCGCAACGCTTCGTCCACTGCCCCGCGCCAGACATCGGGCGAAGTGATCTTGTCGTAGGCGAACCGGCCGCCGGTGCCGTAGTTGCCGGTCTCGCGCCTGCCTGCCTGCTCCACCACAACGGCGACATTGAGCCGCACCAACGGCCGGAGATCGCCCACCCGCGTGCCGTCCTGGCGCATGATCTGCACCGCCTGCCACTCGCCGCCAAGAGAAGCCATCACCTGGACAACCCGGGAGTCCTTGCCGCGCGCATAGCCATCGATTTCGGCCAGCAGCGCGGTTCGGGCGGGAAATTCCGTCGCACCAAGTGGGTTGGCGTCGGAATAGAGCCGGGCATTGGTGGCCCGCGGCGGCTCCGCGGCCTCGCCCGAATGACCCGCCGCTACGGCTGCCACGCTGGTTGCGGCGCGGCGCAAGGCGGGCTCCGACAATTCGCCGGCATGTGCATAGCCGGTCGCCTCATCCGCCACGGCGCGCAACCCGAAGCCAAGCGACGTGTCGAACCCGGCACTGCGAATACGGCCATCATCCAGGCTGATCTGCTCGCTCTCGCGATATTCCAGATACAGCTCCCCGTCATCGCTGTGCGCCAAAGCCGATGCCAGCAATCCCTCGGCAGCCTCGCGATCGAGTTGCGCATCCGCACGCTCGAAGAACAGTTTGTCGGTTGCGGCGAGCGGCGTCATTGGGCGAGTTCCTTGCTGTGGTCGGCGGTCAATAATCACTGTCAGTAGAATGGTGGCTCGGGGGCGGTTTGGCTACTGACCGTCAGCACTGGCCGTTAACCACTGATCAACCGATTGGCGGGCAGGCGAATTTCCGCCGTGGTGCCCTTGCCAGGCATGCTGCTCAGGGTCAGTTCGCCACCGTGCCCGACAACCAGGGCGCGCGAAACATAGAGGCCGAGGCCGGCCCCCTGAAACCGCCGGGCCAGGCTGCTGTCGAGCTGGGTGAACGGCTCGAACACGCGCTCCAGGTCCACCACCGGGATGCCGATGCCGGTGTCACTAACGGCGATAAGCAGTCGACCGTCAGGTTGGACCCTGGCGATGACTGTCACCATGCCACCGGATTCGGTGAATTTCACCGCATTCGACAGCAGATGGTTAAGCACCTGCTGCAACCGCCTCTCGTCCGCCTGGAGCAGCGGCAGATCGTCCGGCAGATCGGTATCCAGGAAAACCTCCGCGGCGCGCGCGGCGGCTGTCGACTGACGCACGCAATGTTGGACGAGGCGGACAACGTCGACGGTGTCGGACGCGAGGTCGAATCGCCCTGCTTCAATGCGCGCAACATCCAGGATGCTGTTGATCAGTCCAAGCAGGTGGCGGCCGGCCTCGTTGATCTGTTGGGCAAACTCGGCCACCCGGCCGCTGGTGGGATTGGCCGCTTCGCGCAGCAGCGTATCGGAGAAACCGATGACAGCGTTGAGCGGTGTACGCAATTCGTGGCTCATCGTGGCGAGGAAACGCGACTTGGCCTGGTTGGCGGCTTCCGCTGTCTCCTTCGCCCGCCGAAGTTCATCCTCAGCGGCTCGGGCCTCGGTCACGTCGGTGAAGGTCGTCACCCAGCCGCCGCCCGGCGTCGGATCTGAACGGACGTCGAGAACACGGTCGGCCGGGGTGCTCAATTGCCGCAGATATGGTTTCGATCGGTCCAGTGCGGCCAGAGCGCGTACATGATTCTGGGCGGCCTCGCCTGTTCCGAAATGACCGCGAGCCAGCATGTCCGCCAGGATTGCGTCCTCGGTCTGCCCTGCCGCCAACAGGCCGGGCGGATGGCCCAGCAGTTCCGTCGCGATCGCATTGCCGGCGAGCAGCCGGCGATCCGGTCCCCACAGCAACACTCCATGCCGGATATAGGACAGCATGACCGCCAGCTCCTTGGCGCGCCGCGATACCTCAGCTTCCGCCTCGGTGAGTTGGGTGATGTCGGTAACCACGCTGATATAGCCGCCGTCGGGCAATGGCGACGTGCGAACGTCCAGCGTCATGCCGTTCGGCCGCCGCCGCTTTCTCGATTGCGGGCGGCTGACGTCGAACGCCATTTGCTGCGCGTAAATCTGGTCAGGATCACCGGCGCCGTACTCGCCGGCCTCGGATCGGCGGCGTACAACCTCCTCCAGCGAATCGCCGATGTTCAGTGGCGCGCCAGCCATCAACTGACTGTATGCGCGGTTGAACATCGTGACGCGGCGGTCCGTGCTGTAGACGCAAACACCATGTGGAATCGCGTCCACGATTGAATCCAGCATGGCAGCGCGGCGGCGTGCTTCGTCCTCGGCGCCAGCCAGCGGGCTGATATCGGTGACCGCCATCGTCCAGCCGCCATCCGGCAGCGGATCCGAAATGATGTCGAGGACTTGCCCACCGGCGCGGACCCGTCGCAGACCATAGGGGCGCGAGCGATCGACCTTGCGTTGAGCGGCGATAAACGCCGCACCGTCAAAGCTGGCGAACTCATCACGTGCCGCCAGCAGATCGAGCAGCGCGGAAAATGGCACGTTGTCTGGAGGACGGTCAGACGCGAGGCCGAATAACTCGCCGAACCTGGGATTCGCGAACAGCAGGCCGCCGGCAGGGCCGAAAGCGGCGAGCCCCGTCCGCAATGTGGCAAGCGCAGAATTTACCCGCGCCAGCGCGCTCTCGGCATTGGACCGCGCGGCAACAAGCGCGGTGGTCTCGAAGGTGCACACGACGTAGCCACCGTCTGGCAACGGCGCCTGCAGCACGTCGAAGCTGCGGCCATTGTATATGCGACGGCGCAACCGGCCTTGGCGGGTGCGGTCGATCTTCAGGAAGGTGGCGACCTGTGCCTCCGGATCGCCGGGCCCATAGACGCCGCGATAGGCCGAAACGCGCATTGCATCCGCTACGAGCATACCGGGCGGGAAACTGTTCGGCGGAAGATCGAGCGATGCGCAATAGGCGGCATTGAACAGCACCAGCCGCGTGTCCGCGTCCACGACGGCAACGCCAATGGGCATCGCCTCCAGCACAGCTTCCGTCAGTGCCGAAGCCTGCACCAGGTCTGTCATCCGAGCGGCGGCAAATGCGGCTGGGCATTCATGGCCGCTGCCCGGCACGGGCCGGGCGCGCAGTATGCAGCAGCACGATCGCCGCGGTCAGCACCAATGTGCCGACCGCCTGGTGCATCGCCGCCAATCCAACCGGCACGACCAGCAATAACGTCGTCACACCAATAAGATATTGCACCAGGACAGCGATCCCGAAGGCCACCAGCGCGCGACGCAACGCGAGAGAAGGCTGGCTGGCGAAGCCAATCACAAGCGTGCAGGCCGCAGTCAGAACCGTGAATGTCGCGAGCAGCCGATGGTCGAATTGTACCGCGGCGACGTTCTCGGTCAGATTGCGCCATAATGGCTCGAGCTGGCCGTAGCCCGGCGGTATCAGCCGACCATCCATCAGCGGGAACGTATTATAGGTGAGGCCGGCATGTGTGCCAGCAACGAAGCCACCGGCAAGCATTGTCAGTGCGACGGACACGCAACAAAGCCCCGCCAGACGGTGAAGTACTGTGCCTGTTGCGGCGGTGGCCGGCAGCGGCCGCAACACCGTCAGGCCGGTCCACAGAAGAGCAGCATAAAGCACCAGCGCAAGCGCCAGATGGACGACCAGCCGGTACGCCGATACGGCTGTCGTATCGGGCAGGAAGCCGGATTCCACCATGAACCAGCCGACCGCGCCTTGCAGGCCGCCAAGGATGAACAGCACGAGAAGTCTCGGGCGAAGTCGCCGTTCGACCCGCCCGGTCGCCCAGAACCAGATCAGAGGGCCCAGAAAGGCGACGCCAATCAGTCTGCCCCACAGCCGATGGCTCCATTCGAGCCAGAAGATCTGTTTGAAGCCGGCGAGCCCAATGCCCTCGTTGATCAGGGCGTATTGCGGAATCTGCTGATACAGATGGAACAACCGCTGCCATTCAGCATCGCTCATTGGCGGCAGCGTCCCGCGGAACGGCGCCCATTCCATGATGGACAGGCCAGCCCCGGTCAGACGGGTGACCCCGCCGAGTACGATCATTATCAGGACCATACCAGCGACGCCGAATAGCCAGCACGCCACCATGCGGCGGTTCTGGCGGCCGGCCGCACGATCTTCCGGGGGAGCACCGGGAAAGTCCCGAACGTCGAAGGGCATGGTAAGCCAATATATAGACGGGTCAGTCCGTAGTGCATACTGATTGCTGGGTTCGTGGGAGGGCAGGGAGCTGTGCTGGCGCATCATGACAGCGCCGCAGATCAAGCTGGATGATGCGGTCATTGCAAGGAAGGCGCTTCTGTACAGCTAGAGCGGCTCGATCGCCTGTGGCTTGATCACCGGAGGCGTCGCTGACGCCAGTGGAATGCCGGCCGTTCTCAGCGCCACGAGCGCGCTGGGCGGCGGCTTGGTCACCCCTTTCGTCACCCCCTGGTCGGGCTATTGGGCAACCTGGCCGAAAGCGGCGGGACCAAGGACCTCAGACGCACAGTGGCCGCGCATTTCATGGCCCTGGAGGGTTGATTATCCGCCGAAGCTGGGCGTTCAGTGCAGCGCGAAGGAAGCGCGCTGGTGTCGCCATTGGCCCGGCTGGATCAGCCTGGCCGAGGCGACCTTCACGGAATGAAGTTTGCCATCCAGCGACTTCTGCCAGAACTTCAGGAACTTTCGCAGTTCGGGGAACTCCGGCGCGAGATCGAGTTCCTGCCAGACGTAGGTCTGCAGCACAGCCGGATAATCCGGCATGTGGTAGTAGATTCTGGCGGTGGTCAGGCGATAGTCGTTGAGCTGCAAGGCAAGGCTCATGGCGGTCTCCGACTGCTGGTCCCTGAGATCGTATGACAACAGAATGACATACTCACACGGTGCAAATGCAAGAGTAAATCGCAGGTAATTCAATAACTTAGCACTCACATCCAGCAATTGCTGCCGGATGCTCTTGACTCCGTGAGCGGAGGGGCCTAGATCGCTGGCACTCCCGCGAGGGGAGTGCTAACAACCGTAGCCGCGGTGCCCATCAGGGGCCACGGCGCGATGTTGGCAAACCATCCATCCCATTGGCTGAGATCACTCAAGGAGCGATCCGCATGAAGTTCCGTCCTCTGCACGACCGGGTCGTGGTCCGTCGGCTCGAAGCCGAAGAGAAGACCGCGGGCGGCATTATCATTCCCGACACGGCGAAGGAAAAGCCGATGGAGGGCGAAATCATCGCCGCCGGGCCAGGCGCCCGCGACGAAGCTGGCAAGCTTGTGCCGCTGGACGTCAAGGCCGGCGACAAGATCCTGTTCGGCAAGTGGTCGGGCACCGAAGTGAAGCTCGATGGCGAGGACCTTCTGATCATGAAGGAATCCGACATCATGGGCATCATCGAAGGCCAGCCCACCGCGAAGCGGAAGGCCGCCTGACCGGTCGACCCGCGAACGTTCGGATAACCAGTCTGCAATTCGAAGGAAACTGACACATGGCTGCCAAGGACGTAAGGTTCGGCGGTGATGCACGCGCGCGCATGTTGCGCGGCGTCGACATCCTGGCCGACGCAGTAAAGGTCACGCTGGGACCCAAGGGTCGCAACGTGGTGCTTGACAAGAGCTTCGGCGCTCCGCGCATCACCAAGGACGGCGTCACCGTCGCCAAGGAGATCGAACTCGCCGACAAGTTCGAGAACATGGGCGCGCAGATGGTGCGTGAGGTCGCGTCCAAGACCAACGACATCGCCGGTGACGGCACCACCACCGCGACCGTACTCGCCCAGGCGATTGTTCGCGAAGGCGCCAAGGCGGTGGCCGCCGGCATGAACCCGATGGACCTGAAGCGCGGCATCGACAAGGCGGTGAGCGCCGTCGTGGAGGAGCTGAAGAAGAAGAGCCGCAAGATCACCACGCCGGCAGAGACCGCCCAGGTCGGCGCGATCGCGGCGAACGGCGAGACCGAGATCGGC